>CAWUTX010000067.1:0-28622 GCA_963925015.1 uncultured Gammaproteobacteria bacterium | reverse complement strand
GCGTCGGCATCGTCTCGCGCTCCGGCACGCTCACGTACGAGGCCGTGCACCAGACCACGCAGAATGGCTTAGGGCAAAGTACCTGCGTCGGCATCGGCGGTGACCCGATACACGGCATGAATTTTATCGACTGCCTCGCGCTGTTTGAGCAGGATGCTCAGACCGAGGGCATTATTCTGATGGGCGAGATTGGCGGCACGGCGGAGGAGGCGGCGGCGGAATATATCAGCCAGCACGTGAGCAAACCGGTGGTGTCCTATATCGCAGGTTTAACCGCGCCTGCAGGCAAACGCATGGGCCATGCTGGCGCGATCATCAGCGGAGGGGCGGGTACGGCGCAGGGCAAGATCGCCGCGCTTGAGCGCGCGGGTGTCGCCGTGGTGAGTTCACCTGCGGAGATGGGCGCTGGCATACTGGAACAATTGAAGCGTTGCAAACCGCGTGAGTACCACTCTTAGAGTCGTGATGGCGCAGTTGAATCTGCGCGTGGGCGAGGTGCGCGGCAACGTCGCGCGCATCATCGCCGCCGCCGCGCGCGCGCGCGATGAGATGCAGGCGCAGGTGGTGGTATTTCCCGAGCTTGCGCTCACCGGCTACCCGCCGGAAGATTTGCTGCTGCGCAGCGATCTGCATGCGCGCGTGTTGTGGGGCATCGAGGAGCTGAAGCGCTCGCTCAGCGGCATCGACGTCATCGTGGGCTATCCGCATGAGGTCGACGGTTGTCTCTATAATGCGGTGGCGCTGATTCGCAACGGCGCTATTGCGGCGCGTTATTTCAAGCAGCATCTGCCCAATTACGGTGTGTTTGACGAGAAACGCTATTTCACTGCGGGCAAGGACGCCTGCGTCGTCGATATTCAAGGTGTGCCGGTGGCGCTCACCATCTGTGAGGATATCTGGATGCCCGGCCCGATGCAGCAGGCGCGCGCGGCGGGCGCGCAGGTGTTGATCAACATCAACGCCTCACCCTATCACGTAGGCAAGGGTGGCGAACGCGAGGCGCTGTTGCGCCAGCGCGTGCAGGAAGGCGGCATGCCGATTGTGTACGTGAATCTCGTCGGCGGACAGGATGAGCTGGTGTTCGACGGCGCATCGCTGGTGATGGACGCGCACGGTGTCGTTACTGCGCGTGCGCCCGCGTTCAGTGAAGGGTTGTATGCGCAGGATTTCAGTATTTCTGGCGCGGATGAAATCAGTGCGCCACCCGGCGTATGTCACGCCCCGTTGCCGGAGGTGGCAAGCGTGTATCAGGCGCTCGTGCTCGGCGTGCGCGATTACATCGAAAAAAACGGTTTCAGCGGTGTGGTGATCGGCGTGTCGGGCGGTATCGATTCCGCGCTTACGCTCGCACTGGCGGTGGACGCCATTGGCGCGGAGCATGTGGAAGCGGTGCAGATGCCGTCGCGCTATACCGCGCAGATGAGCATGGAGGACGGCGCGGCCATCGCGCAGGCGCTGGGCGTGGAGAGTCGCGTGATTTCTATCGAGCCCGCGTTCAACGCGTTCATGCAAAGTCTGCAACAGGAGTTCGCCGGTCTGCCTGCGGACATCACGGAGGAAAACATCCAGGCGCGCTGCCGTGGCGTGATCCTGATGGCGATTGCAAACAAAAAACGCAAGATCGTGCTCTCTACCGGCAACAAGAGCGAGATGGCGGTGGGCTACGCCACGCTCTACGGCGACATGGCGGGCGGGTTTGCGCCGCTCAAGGACGTGCCGAAGATGCTGGTCTACCGGCTGGCGGAATATCGCAACGCGATCAAGCCGGTGATTCCTCGCCGCGTGCTGGAGCGCCCGCCCTCGGCGGAGCTTGCGCCCGACCAGCGGGACGAAGACAGCCTGCCGCCGTATGCCGTGCTGGATCCGATCTTGGAGCTCTATGTGGAGCAGGACAAGCGGCCGGAGGAGATCGTCGCGGCGGGGTTCGATGAAGCTACGGTGAGGCGCGTACTC
The DNA here is from genome assembly GCA_963925015.1 of uncultured Gammaproteobacteria bacterium. GTDB lineage: Bacteria > Pseudomonadota > Gammaproteobacteria > SURF-13 > SURF-13 > JAQBXX01. Next base: position 26,669 of record CAWUTX010000067.1, on the reverse strand, counting down.
GCCATGGTGGATCGCAATGAATACAAGCGGCGCCAGGCGGCGCCGGGGGCGCGCATCACACGACGTGCCTTTGGGCGTGATCGGCGCTATCCTATTACCTGGGGTGCAATTTAAGCGATATTAAGGGTGATCTATGAAAAAGCTCGAAGCGATTATCAAACCGTTCAAACTCGATGACGTGCGCGAGGCGCTGTCCGACATCGGCATCACCGGCATGACCGTGACCGAGGTCAAGGGCTTCGGGCGCCAGAAGGGCCACACCGAGCTCTACCGGGGCGCCGAATACGTGGTGGATTTCCTGCCCAAGATCAAGATTGAGGTCGTGCTGGCGGATGAGCACGTCGAGCGTGCCATTGAGGCCATCACCCAGGCCGCGCGCACCGGCAAGATCGGCGACGGCAAGATATTCATTACCACGGTCGAGCGCGTGGTGCGCATTCGCACCGGTGAAACGGACTTGGCGGCGGTTTAGCCGGAAGCTACTTCACGACGAGATTTTTCACTTCCGCAATGCCGGGGTTGCCCGGGTAGTTGAGCTCCAGCACGCGCAGTGCATCGTCGGCGAGGTCGTTGAGCCCCATCACCTTGTAGGCCTTGGCCATCACTGTCAGCGCCTCCGGCATCGCCGGCGTGCGCTGATAGTTTTCCACCACGTATTTGCCGCGATTGGCGGCGGCCAGGTAGGCCTCGCGCTTCATGTAGTAGTTCGCCACGTGGACTTCGTATTGCGCGAGATTGTTGCGCAGATACGCCATGCGCAGCGTCGCGTCTTCGGCGTATTTGCTTTTCGGGAAGCGCTTGGTGAGCTCGGTGAAATCCTGGAACGACTGGCGCGCTGCGCCGGGGTCGCGCTGCGTGGCATCCTGCGGGACATAGCGCTCAAACAGGCCCTTGCCCTGATTGAAGCTGGTGAGGCCTTTCAGATAGTAGGCGTAGTCCACATACGGGTGGCGCGGGTGGAGTTTGATGAAGCGGTCGGCGGCGGCAATCGCCGCTGCGGGTTCGTTGTCCCTGTAATAGGCGTAGATGATATCCAGTTGCGCCTGCTGCGCCAGACGCCCGGTGGGATAGCGCGCCTGCAGCGACTCCAGATATTTCGCGGCTTGCGCGAAGTCGCCGGAGTCGATGGCATCCTTGGCTTCGGTGTAAAACTTGTTCGCCGACCAGCTCTTGGTTTCGTCGATCTGTTCCGGCAGCAGCGAACAGCCGCCGACGGCGAGCAACAAACACGCTACTATTAGATACTTGATCTGAGACATAAAAAGCAGATGGGCACCTCTAAAAATGCGTCTTTTGCTCCAATACCGTTGCAGCTTCGCCAGTTTACTATTGGGCTGCTCACATACTAACGTGTATGCTGCGCTGCTCGCCTGCACTGCGCCTTGTCTTGAAGCAAAATCCATCATTTTTAGAGATACCCAGATTTCCTGACAACCGCCTGAATTATAACATGTGACCCCGCTATCATGACCGCACCCGAACAGCTCACCGCATACGTCCCTGCCGAGATGGCCGGTCTGCGCCTGGACCAGGCGCTGGCGCAACTTTTTCCCGCCTACTCGCGCGCGCGCCTGCAACAGTGGGTGCGCGCGGGCGAGGTGCGCGTCGATACCAAGCAATGGCGCCCGCGCGACAAGGTGCACGGTGGGGAGTTGGTCGAGCTCACGGCGGTGCTCAAGGCCGAAGGCGCGTGGCAGTCCGAGTCCATCGCGCTCGATATCATGTATGAGGACGCTGCCCTGCTCGTGATCAACAAGCCCGCAGGCCTGGTGGTGCATCCGGGCGCGGGCAATCCGCAGGGCACGCTGCTGAATGCGCTGCTGCACCACGCACCGGAGCTCAATACGGTGCCGCGCGCGGGTATTGTGCATAGGCTGGATAAAGACACCAGCGGTGTGCTGGTGGTGGCGCGCACGTTGCCCGCGCAGAAGTCGCTGGTGAAGCAACTGCACGCGCGCACGGTGCAGCGCGAATACGACGCAGTAGTGGTGGGCGTGATGACAGCGGGCGGACGTATCGAGGCCGCGCTGAATCGCCACCCGGTGCAGCGCACACGCATGGCGGTGACGGTCGAGGGTCGTGGCAAGGCCGCTATTACGCATTACCGCGTGGCGCAGCGCTTTCGCGCCCACACGCAGATCAAGGTACGCCTGGAGACTGGGCGCACACACCAGATTCGCGCCCACATGGTGCATATCCGTCACGCCATCGTCGGCGATCCGGTGTACGGCGGGCGCTTGGCTCTCCCTGCGGGTTGCAGCGAATCGCTCAAGTTGACCTTGCGCGCCTTCAAGCGCCAGGCGCTGCACGCCGCCACGCTCGGATTCCTGCATCCGTTAACGGGCGAGGCGATGCAATGGTCGGTGCCGCCGCCCGACGATATGGCGCATCTTCTGGCGGTGTTAGGCGAAGATGCAAAGAGATGAAGACTGGATCATCCCGGATTGGCCCGCACCGTCGACGGTATGTGCCGTGTCCACCACGCGTCGCGGCGGTGTAAGCGTTGCGCCTTATGATTCATTGAATCTCGGCGATCACGTGGGTGATGACACGCGCGCAGTGGAGCAAAATCGCGCACATCTGATGCAGACCTTGAAACTGCCCGCGTCACCGGTATGGCTGCGACAAGTCCATGGTACACGCGTGGTAGATGCCGCAGATGGATCGTGTGAAGCGGATGCGGCCTATGCCACTCAAGCCGGTGTAGTGTGCGCGGTGCAGACCGCCGACTGTCTACCGCTGCTGTTGTGTAACGCCGCCGGCACGCGCGTAGCCGCTGTGCATGCGGGTTGGCGCGGCCTTGCCGCAGGCGTGATCGAGGCCGCGCTCGCCGTCATGGATCCCGGCGCTGAATTATTCGCCTGGCTCGGCCCCGCCATCGGCCCCGACGCTTTTGAAGTGGGCGACGAGGTGCGCGATATTTTTATGGCACACGATACGCGTGCGCAAAGTGCATTCCGGCCGTCACCCAACGGCCTCTGGCTGGCAGATATATACCAGCTTACGTGCCTGCGTCTGGCCGCCCACGGCGTGACCAGTATTTACGGTGGACACGGGTGCACCTACAGCGACGCCGGACGTTTTTATTCCTACCGTCGCGACGGGATGACAGGGCGCATGGCGACGATGATCTGGTTAGAGACAGATACAAGAGGCAAGATAAAAGATACAAGATAAGCATTTTCTCTTACCTCTTGTATCTTGCCTCTGTATTTATTGAGTATCATGACGCGCTTATGCGTGAGGAAGATTTATGGATTTGCTGACCTGGATTGTCTTGTTCAGTTTACTGGGCGGCGTGCTGAGCGTCATCGCGGCGAGCGGGTTTTTACTTTTACCTGAGAAATTTCTGGCGCGCCTGATATCGCCCATGGTCAGCTTTGCCGTGGGCGCCCTGCTGGGCGTGGTGTTTCTCGATCTGTTGCCGGAGGCTATGGCGGCGCCGGGGGTGGATGTCCGTCTCGTCAGTCTCACTGTGCTTGCCGGATTGCTGGGATTTTTCCTGCTGGAGAAAATGGTGCTTTGGCGCCACCATCATCACGGTGATGGGCACGCATGTCCGGGTGAGGTTGCGCATAACCGTTCGGGAGGGACGCTGGTTCTGATTGGCGACGCCGTTCACAATTGCGTGGATGGGGTGTTGATTGCTGCGGCGTTTCTCACGGATGTCCATCTTGGCGTGCTGACCAGCATTGCCATCGCTGCGCATGAAATTCCGCAGGAGATGGGAAGTTTCGTCGTGCTGTTGCACAGCGGCTTCAGTCGCGCGAAAGCGCTTTTGTATAACGTCTTGTCGAGTCTCACCACGGTGGTGGGCGCGGTGTTCGCCTACTACAGCTTGTCAGACATGCAGCAGGTGGTGCCGCTGATACTGGCCGTCGCCGCATCGAGTTTTATTTATATCGCCGTGGCGGATCTCATCCCCGGCTTGCACGAGCGCACACAGTTGCGGGCGACGTTGCAGCAGATCATCCTGATTGCGCTCGGTATCATGACCATTTATATCGTCGAGCTCATGCTGCATTGACCTGAAATGGCCGGGACGCTGCGCGGGTCATTTCGTACCAGCACGATATCGACGATCAGCCGCCTTGCTTCAGGTGCGCGTCTTTGGGCTGCGGCGCTGCGTGGCAGAAGCCCTGCGGCTCGACGCCCAGGGCCGCGTTGAACTTACTCGACAGGTTCTGAAACGCGACCAGCGCGGTAAGCTCGATGAGGGCGTCGTCGTCGAAGTGATGCCGCAGCCGCGCGAGATGCTCGGCCGTCACTTGCCGCTCCGGGTACGTGACCGTTTCGGCATAGGCGAGCGCCGCCTTCTCACGCTCGCTAAACAGCACGCTTTCCTCGAAGCGCTCGAGCGCGGCGAGTCGTTCGAGGTCGCCGCCGCGCTTGAGCACCAGGGCCGAGTTGATGTCCACGCAGAAGCGGCACCAATTAATCTGCGACACCCTCACCGTGACGAGCGAGCGCAACACCGGCTCGATCGGTGAAGATTGCCGGTCGAGCGCGCCGTAGAGCGTGGCTACGCCGAGAAATACCCGTGGGCTGCGGCCCCAGAGCCTCGCTGGCTCCAGCACGGCACCGTACTTGCGGCGCTGATTCCAGAAGAATAGACGCACGTACCAGGGGAAATGATGTTGCTCAGGCGTGGCGATGAAGGGCATGGCTGTACCTCTCAAGGCTCGCGCTGGCGCAGCCGCGAAAGATGCGGGATGAATGCTGGAGTGCGCGCGGCATAGCGGGTGTACTGCTCGCCGAACTCCGCCCGGATCTCCTGTTCCTCGTTCCGCGCCAGACGCAGATACATGTACGCCAGCACCGGGAACATGGCGAGTGTCAGAACCGTCGGCCACTGCAACAGAAAGCCAAACATGATAAGTACAAGGGCCGCGTATTGCGGGTGGCGGATGCGCGCGTAGGGCCCGGTGGTGGCGAGAGCCCGCGCGCGTTGCGCTGCATAGAGCACCTTCCACGCGGCGGCGAGCAGCCAGAAGCCGCCGCCGATGAATGCGATGCTCAGTATGTGGAACGGCCCGAAATGGGGGTTGGCGCGCCAACCAAACAGAACTTCCAGTAGATGTCCGGCGTCATGAGAGAAAAAGTCCACGCCCGGATAGCGGCTTAGCAGCCAGCCAGACAGCAGGTAGAGGGTCAGTGGAAAACCGTACATCTCAGTAAAGAGTGCCACAATGAAGGCGGAAAAGGCGCCGAAGGAGCGCCAGTCGCGCGCCGTTCCGGGTTTAGTAAAACTGAAGGCGAAGATGATGAAGACCAGGGAGTTGACAATGACCAGCCACCAAAGGCCGTAAGCCGGTATCCCGCTCATGGTTTGTCTCCGCCGGAATGGCGGTGGCCGCCCCCGCTGTGCATGAAGAGGTGCATCAATGGGCAAACCAACAGCAGCAGGAACAGGGGCAGAACGCCGAAGAGGTGCGCCCGATGTTCGGCGAACAGGAAGAAGCCGGCGATCGCCAGAAAGGCGAGAAGTACCCAGCGGAAGCGCCCGCTTGTGTTGCCCCTTGGGTCAGGATGGGTGTGATCGTGACTCATGTAGCCTCCTTCTCATGTGGGGGTTAATTTCAGGCGTTTCAGTAATGCCGAATTGACAATCACTGAGAGCGAGGAGAGCGCCATGGCCGCTGCGGCGATGATGGGATTTAAAAATCCTAGGGCCGCCACCGGAATGCTTACCGTGTTGTAGATAAACGCCCAGAACAAGTTCTGTTTGATCTTGCGCAGCGTGGCGCGCGACAGGCGGATGCTCGCCACCACGTCGCGCACGTCGTTTCTCACCAGGATGATGCCGCCGGTTTCCTTGGCCACGTCCGAGCCTGAGCCGATGGCGATGCCGACGTCTGCGGTGGCGAGCGCGGGGGCGTCGTTCACGCCGTCGCCCACCATCGCCACCACCTTACCCTGGGCTTGCAGGTCGCCGATCACCTGCGCCTTGTCGCCGGGTAAAACTTCGGCGATGACGCGCTCAATGCCGAGCTCGCGTGCAATGGCGTTGGCGGTGCGCGGATTGTCGCCGGTGAGCATGATCACCTCGATGCCTTCCTGTACCAGACTTTGCACCGCTTCGCGCGCTTCGGGTTTGAGTGTGTCAGCTACCGCGATCACGCCCAGCAACGCGCCGTCATAAGCCAGCAGCATGGCGGTTTTTCCTTGCGCCTCGAGCCGAGTCATGATGTCTTCGGCCTGATGGATAGTAATGCCTTCCTGCTGCAGCAAGCGCCGATTGCCGAGCAGCGCGGGCTTGCCCTCCAGCATGGCGCGCGCGCCATGTCCCGCAATCGCCGTAAAATCACTGACCTTGGATAGGGCGAGATTGCGGTGCTTCCCCGCGCGTACGATGGCGCCGCCGAGCGGATGTTCTGATCCCTGTTCCACGGCGGCGGCAAGCCGTAACAGCTCCTCCTCGGAGTGATGTGCGACGGGGACAATGTCCGTGACGTTGGGTTCGCCGCGCGTAAGCGTGCCGGTCTTGTCGAACACCACCGTGGTGAGTTGCCGTGCGCGCTCCAGTACTTCAGCGCCGCGTATCAATATCCCCGCTTCCGCGCCCTTGCCCACGCCCACCATGAGCGCGGCAGGCGTGGCGATGCCGAGCGCGCACGGGCAGGAGATGATAAGCACCGCGATGAAGGCCATCAGGCCCTGCGGGAAGTTGCCCATCAGCCACCAGCCCGCGAAAGCAGCAAACGCAACCAGCACTACTGCGGGGACAAAATAGCCGGTCACCTGGTCGGCGATCCGCTGGATGGGTGCGCTGGAGGCCTGCGCCTCTTCCACCAGTTTGATGATTTGCGCGAGCGCGGTTTCCGCGCCGACACGCGTGGTCTTGAAGTGCAGCACACCCGCTTGATTGAGCGTGCCGCCGATGACTTTCGCGCCGGGACTTTTTTCCACCGGCATCGCCTCGCCGGTGAGCATCGCCTCATTCACGCTGGATGAGCCTTCCAGCACCACGCCATCGGCGGGAATCTTCTCGCCGGGGCGCACCACGACGATTTCATCCAGCATCACACTTTCCGCGGGCACCCCCATCTCCTGGCCGTCGCGGATCACGCGTGCGGTTGCAGGCCTGAGATCCATGAGCTTGCGCACCGCCGCAGAGGAACGTTTTTTGATAATCTCCTCCATGTATTTGCCGAGCAGTACGAAGGCGATGATGACCGCCGACACTTCAAAGTACGATTGCCGCTCATCCACCGCCACCGGCAGCACCGAAGGGAAAAACACCACCGCCACGCTGTAAAAGTAAGCCACCGATGTGCCGAGCGCGATCAGGAAATCCATATTGATGGAGAGCGTCTTGATGGACTGCCAGGCGCCCTTGTAGAAGCCCCAGCCACCGATGAACTGCACCGGCGTGACCAGGATCATCATCCACACCCCCCAGGTGAACCACGGCAACCAGTCGAACGGCACCCAGGTTAAAGTCATCGCGCCACCGGCGAGCCCGAGGAATACTGCGGCGCGCATGACGGCGAGCACTAGCACCCCGGTGAGCGCGATGGCCACGCGCGTGCGCATGGACTTGAGCTCCTGTTCGGGTGAGTCGAAGGTAAGCTTGCAGCCGGTGCTGCAGAAATAATAAGTGCGCCCGGCCTGTTCTGAGGTGAGCGCGCCCGCTTTGTCTATCACCATGCCGCAGATCGGGTCTTTGGCTTTGCCCGCAAGAGCGGGGCCGGCGGTATGCACATGTGGCTGCGCGCCACCCTGAATGAATTTTTCAGGCCCGGCCTCGAACTCGTGCAGGCAACGCGTCGAGCAAAAATAATAGCTTTGGTCCAGATAAACGAAACGCCCCGCCGCCGTTTTTTCATCTACCGTCATGCCGCACACCGGATCAATTGCCATGACGTCTCCTCACCGCAGTCTTTTACTCCAGAATCCCCGCGCGAATTCGTAAAGGGCGCCGAGCGCAAAACCGGCGGCGGTGAACAGCACGAATCCCGTCAGGTAAGCGAGAGGACTGCCGGTGATCGGCCACGGGCTGTCCGACGCAATCCCGGCCAGCAGCCCGAATGGCTGAAACAGCGCATCGAAAATGGCTCACAGGATATACGCCACACCCAGAGTCGTAGCCAGCGAAAACGCATGCAACTTCCAGAAGTCAGTCATGACACCTCCTTGAGTATTAGCGGTTCCGCAAGTGGCGCGCTATGTAAAGCCATTATAATCTCTTGTGCAAAGTACATGGTATTTGCTCTGGCTTCTTTGATCTATATCAAGCCTGAGGAGGCGTGACCGCAACCTTGTATTGCCATGTCCGCTCTTCCTGTGGAGCAATGGCAACGACGCCTGGTTTAGCGCGGAATTCACCATCGAAATCCTCCGGACTTGCATGGCCTTGCCACGGCTCGATGCAGACAAATCCCGCGCCGGGTTTGGTCCAGATGCCGAGATGCGGAAAGTCGGGAAAACTGACGCGTATCTGCGGTGCGCCCGGGGCCGTATAAGTGAGTGCGCGGCTGTTCAGCGGATCAAAAATAATCACATCATCTACAAACAGCGCATCTTCCAGTGTCAGTACGCGATTTTTGACGGGCGTCGGAAAACTCTGAGCCTTTATCAGTCCGCCTGCTACGCGCCGGATCGGCGCAGGTTCGTCGCGCTCGAAGGTCATGCGGTGCGCGGTGCGCTCAATGCCCGCCTTGAGCGGCCAGTTGAACGCCGGGTGGGTGCCGACGCTCGCAAGCAAGTCGGTGTGCGCGGGATTGCGCAGCGCATAAGTAATGACCAGCGTATTGCCTTCCAGCGCGTGCGTGATGCAGAGCTCAAAGACAAACGGATAACGCGCGCGGGTTTGCTCGGAATCTTTGAGCAGCATGGTGCACTGTGTAGCAGAATGTTCGGTGCAGACAAATTCCGAGTCACGCGCAAAACCGTGCGGCGTCATGTTGTAGGTTTTGCCCTCGTGATGCAGCGTGTCGTTTTTCAGCCGCCCGACGATGGGGAACAGATGTGGCGCATGGCGCGCCCATACCTTGGGGTCGGCCTGCCACATGAGTTCCAGACCGTCGGCCATTTTGAGCGATTGCAGTTCCGCACCTTGTGTGGAAATGCTGGCGGAGAGTTCGGGCGAGCGCAGGGTGTAATCAGTCACGGTGTTCTCCTGGTGGGTGCGTCTACCTTGCCAACCGCCGCTTATTCTGTCAAGGCGTGCCACTGGCCTGACAATTTAGGGGTAAGATTCAGGTGTAGTGAACCTATCAAATCGTTTAAACTGTCGTGTTAAATACAGTTACGAGGAATCCAGCCGTGCCGTACTCCGCACAACGTGTCACCTCCGTCCGCAAATGGTCGGATAAAACCTTCAGCCTGACCACGACCCGGCCGGACGGCTTCCAGTTTGAAAATGGGGAGTTCGTTACCATCGGCCTGCGGCCCGAGGGCAAGCTCATTGCGCGTGCTTATTCGATTGTCTCAACCAACGACGCCGATTATCTGGAGTTCTTGAGCATACACGTACCGGAGGGGCCGCTGACCAGTCGTCTGGCGCAGATACACGAGGGTGATACGGTCTGGGTCAACAGCAAGGCCACCGGCTCGCTCACGCTGAAATACATCCGCCCCGGGCGCAACCTCTATCTGATGTCGAGTGGCACCGGGCTGGCCCCGTTCGTGTGCCTGATCCGAGACCCTGAGGTTTATAAAACCTTTGAGCGCGTCATTCTGGTGCACACCGTGCGCACCGTGGCCGAGTTGGCCTACAAAGCCGAGATTGAAGCGCTGACCAACGACCGTCTGATCTATGTCCCGACCGTGACACGCGAACCGTTTTCGACACCGCAGCGCGGCGCCGATCTGTTCCGCACCGGAGAACTGTTCACCCAGCTCGGCCTGCCGCAGGCCGACCCGGAGCATGACCGGGTGATGATTTGCGGCAATCCCGACATGAACAAGGAAATGAGCACCTATCTGGAGCATCACGGCTGGATTCCAACCACGCATCGCGGCGTTGGCAATTTCACCACGGAAAAGGCGTTTGTGATGCGTGGCGAGGATTAAAGGGCCAAGTTCATTCTATGACTACCATACATCTGAATATGGTTCAGGCAGTCATGCAATGAGCCTACCCCTTTCTTGCTTTCATGACGGTGGGTAGAATTATTAGGGGTGGGGCATGATGTGCATCTTAGCTAGACCCTAGCTCCACTGGGCAACGTGATCGACCGCATGCGCCTCGGCTATGTCGTGGATTTTCTCGATATCTATTACCAACAATGGCACTGGCCGGCGTTTAATATCGCGGACTCCACCACCACCATCATCACCGTCGGCGTGGCGATATTGCTGTGGGTGACGTTGAAAGGAAACAAGCAAGCTGCTTAGCTTGATCGTGCGCGCAGGGTTGCGTTATTGATTGACGGTTAGGGAGGCTTTCTTTGCTACGGTCATGTTCACTCCTTTTCAAAGTTAGGCAGTTTGCTGCCAAATGACCGTTTACACAAAATCTTTTACACCCCCGTCAGGCAACCGTAGAATGACTGTGACAAATAACTTCATAGGATAAACAACTTAATGACGACACTGTCCTGAAAACGGCGATTAAAACCTCAATACTCGATGCAATCGGTCGCTACAAAAGGCGTATGATAGTTTTATCCTTGCGGTTAGCATGGAGACCTAATTTCAGATAGGATGTACAAAAAACCACCACATAAAACCATTCTCACCCGAAAAAGAAGAATTATTGTGACTACACCCCAGCCATCAGCTCCCCATGAGCAAAGTATCCATCTCTCTTGATTTCCTGCGGCCATGATGTGGCCGCACTTCAGTAAGTCACTGCCGCCGTATGCCGTGCTGGATCCGATCTTGGAGCCGCACTTCAGTAAGTCACTGCCGTGGTTGGTGCTGGCAATTGGACTCTCCGCAACCTACTATTTGCAGCATGCAGCCTTTAATGTTGCACGCCATATCCAGCAGGACGACTTTACTTACCAGGCCCGCGAAATCATGCAGAGCATCGAGCAGCGGCTGGGCACCTATGAGCAAGTCCTGCGCGGTGTCAGAGGTTTGTATAGTTCTTCGGCGAAGGTTAGTCGAGATGAATTCCATAATTACGTGGCCGACCTGAGCCTGAAGCATCACCATGCTGGCATTCAGGGTGTTGGTTTTTCGCTGATCATTCCGCCGCAGGAAAAGGCCAGACATATTCAAGCCATCCGCAAGGAGGGCTTCCCCAATTACACGCTGCGCCCAGAAGGCGAGCGCGATCTCTATAGTTCTATTATCTACCGGGAGCCGTTCATCGAGCGCAACCTGCGCGCCTTTGGCTATGACATGTACTCAGAGGCGGTGCGTCGTGCGGCCATGGAGCGGGCACGCGATTTGGATAGCTCGTCGATGTCTGGCAAGATCAAACTGGTGCAGGAAAACGAACATAACGTGCAGGCAGGCTTTCTCGTTTATTTGCCGGTATACCGCAATGGCACCCCTCATAAAACTCTGGCCGAACGCCGCGCCAATATCATCGGCTGGGTCTACGCCCCGTTTCGCATGAATGACCTGATGGACGGCATACTCGGCGAACAAATCAACAATATTGACCTCGAAATTTGGGATGGGGAAAGTACATCACTGGAGACACTGATGTACGACAACGATGGCGTTTTTTCCCCGAGTCTGGCCAAGCCGTCGTTATACAACTCCATCCAGCGCATGGCAGTCATCGATCATACCTGGACCATCAAGTTGCACTCTCTGCCCAGCTTTGATGCGAACCTCGACACCCGACAAGTCACGGTAATACAGCTGACCGGCGCTCTGATGAGTCTGCTGCTGTCACTGCTGGTTTGGCAACTGGTCAGCGGACGGATGCGCGCGCTCAATCTGGCGCAGGAACTTCGCCTCTCCGCTGCCGCCTTCGAGACTCAAGATGGCATAATTATTACCGATACCAACGGTGTGATCCTGCGGGTCAACCGGGTCTTTGCCGAGACCACCGGCTATACCGCCGAGGAAGCCGTGGGTCAGCTCCCGCGCCTGCTCAAATCTAATCGCCACAATGCGGACTTCTACCGCGCAATGCGGGAGACCCTCGATCGGACCGGAGCATGGCAGGGAGAAATATGGGGTCGTCGTAAAAATGGTGAGGTATATCCCAACTGGCTCACCATCACTGCCGTCAAAGGAAATGACGGGGTCGCCACTCATTATGTCGGGGTATACAACGACATTACTGAACGCAAGACAGCAGCAGAAGAGATTCAGCGCCTGGCGTTTTACGACCCGCTCACGGGCCTGCCCAATAGGCGACTTCTCATGGATAGGCTGCAGCAGGCATTGACTTCGAGTGCACGTAGCGGCAGAGAAGGTGCGATGCTGTTCATTGACCTGGATAATTTCAAGATCCTCAACGACACCCTCGGCCATGACATCGGGGACTTGCTGCTGCAACAGGTTGCGCAACGTCTGAAGGGCTGCATGCGCGGAGGCGACACCCTGGCTCGTCTGGGTGGCGACGAGTTCGTGATGGTGCTGGAAGATATGAGCGAACATGCGCTTGAAGTGGCGGCACAGGCGAAAGAAGTTGGCGAGAAAATTCTTGCTACTCTCGGTCAGCCTTATCAGGTTGCCGCGCACGAATGTCACAGCACCGCCAGTATCGGTGCCACCTTGTTCAGCAGCCATCAACAGGCGATAGGAGATCTACTGAAACAAGCCGATATCGCTATGTATCAGGCCAAGAAAGCCGGCCGCAACAACCTGAGCTTCTTCGACCAGCAGATGCAGGCCAGCATCGGCGCTCGCGCCTCACTGGCAAGCGAATTAAGCGAGGCGCTTAAGAAGGAGCAATTCCATTTGCATTACCAAATTCAGGTGGACAGTTCGCGCCGTCCATTTGGCGCAGAGGTATTGATCCGCTGGCTGCACCCTGAACGCGGCCTGATGTTACCTGCTGAATTCATTTCGCTGGCGGAAGAAACCGGGCTGATCCTGCCCATCGGACGATGGGTGCTGGAGACAGCTTGCGCCCAGATCAAGGCTTGGCAGCAAAATGCGCTAACCAGCGGTCTCGTGTTGGCAGTGAACGTGAGTGCCACGCAGTTCCGTCAGGCGGATTTCGTGGCTCAAGTACAAATCGCCATGCAACGCCATGCCATCAATCCGATCCTGCTCAAATTGGAATTGACAGAAAGTCTGTTTCTCGACAAGCCTGAAGACACCATTGCGACCATGAATGAGTTGAATGAAATCGGCGTCCAGTTTTCATTGGACGATTTCGGTATCGGCTACTCATCCTTGCAATACATCAAACTTTTGCCGCTAGATCAGATCAAGATTGACCAGTCGTTCGTGCGCGACATTGTCACCGATAAAAACGATAAAGCGATTGTGTGCACCATCATTGCCATGGCGCAAAGCCTGAATCTGGAGGTCATTGCAGAAGGGGTGGAAACGGAAGAGCAACGGCTACTCCTCTTGGCCAACGGCTGCACACGATATCAAGGGCATCTATTCGGCAGGCCGGTACCGATTGAGCAGTTTGAGGCGTTACTGAAGCGGGGCTGATCGCTGTTGATGATGGGGCAATTATCGAACGATTGGTTTGGGCCGAAAGCTGATGTTGAATCTCTGCAACGATAGCGGCCCATCAAACACCGCCTGACTCTGGGAAAGAAAAGAGGGGGGTCAAGTTCATTGCATGACTATCACACATCTTGCCTCAGGCAGTCATAAGGGCAATCGTTATTGCGCCGAATGAAAACGTCGGGTGCAATGCGCTTTGAGCTTATCGGCACCCTACATTACGCCATACGCATAGCAGAGGACCGTGAGGGTCTAGCTAAGATGCACTCGGTTATTTGTTTTCACAACTTGCGATTCCGACGCAGTGAGGCCAGCGGCGACATCATTTCAAGCGGCTTCCAGCCCGATCACCAACCGCTTGCCGAGCAACCGGATGGCCTGTGCAATGCGCGGCAGCTTTGAGGCATAGTGGGGGTCAAGCAGGCGGCGCACTTCTTTTTCATCGATACCCAATTGCCTGGCAAGCTGCACCTTCGTGATTCCGGCTTCACTCATGGCCATATACAGGGCCACTTTTGCCATTGTTCCGGCGGGCGGGGCGATTGAATATTCCCCGCGTCTGGTTTTGCTTTGCACCGGGAAGGTAAGGCCTTCCAGCATATAGGTCGCAAACACCTCATCCATCGCATCGGCGGCTTGCGCCAGTGCATCCGCTTTATTCTCGCCTTGGGTAATCAACGGCGGCAGGTCGCGGCAAGTCACGATAAAGCCACCTTCTTTGGCAGCTTTCAACAATACAGGATATTCAAAACGCTCCATCACACACCTCACAAGTCATTGGGTTTAACGCCGGGCTGGGAACACATGCCGTGAAACGTGCCTGTTTTCAGCTCATCTTTTGGATTGCGAGCTATCGTAAATGCGCCTCCAAAGTAAAGCGTTTGATGGCTACCTTTGCCGCGTGATGCATTGAGCGTCATGGTAACGCCTTGCTTTCTGCCATACGTCTTTACTTTGCGGATAAATTCGTTTCCAGTCATTGCGGCATTATCGGACGAAAACGACCGAGAATGCAACAAGTTTTCGGTGGCACCTGCAAGGATTGGGTATTCAAAATGAGTCCGTATCTACTGCTTGGCTAACGCAACATCTGCGCCAGCACGCGCCACACATTCTCCAGCATGACAGGCTGTCCGGCGGCGCGTGCATGAATGCCGTCTTGCTGCATGAGTTCTTTGTTACCGGCCACGCCTTCGAGCAGGAACGGTGCCAGCGGTATGCGGTAACGTTGTGCAAGTTCGGCATACATGCGCTGAAACTTTTCCGTATAAACGGGGCCATAGTTGGGAGGCAGGCGCATGCCGACCAATAACACACGCGCCTTGCGTTGCTGGCATTGCTCGATGATGGCGGCGAGGTTTTTTTGCATTTCGGCGAGCGGCAGGCCGCGCAGGCCGTCGTTGCCGCCGAGTTCGACGATCACGATGGCGGGACGGTAGGTATCGAGCGCGCGTGCGATGCGCGCGCGTCCGCCGCTCGCGGTGTCGCCGCTGATGCTGGCGTTGACGGCGCGCCAAGGCAGGGATTTTTCCTGCAAGCGCCGCTGCAGCAGGCTTACCCAGCCCGACGTTTGCTCGATGCCGTAGCCCGCGCTTAGACTGTCGCCCAGCACCAGAATGGTTGCGGGCGGGGGGTTCGCGTAACATGCAACGCTAGCCACCCACAGCAGAATAAAAAGGAAACGCTTAGCCATGACACCTCCAGCTCTGTCACCCATTGTGCAGGTCGAAGGCCTCACCCGGCAAGTCACCGGGCCGGAGGGCGTGTTGCTGATTTTGCAGGATGTCAGCTTCAGCGTAATGCCCGGTGAGGCCTGCGCCATCATTGGCACGTCGGGATCCGGCAAGACCACGCTGCTCGGTCTGCTGGCCGGACTCGATGTGCCGAGCAGCGGACGCGTGCGGCTCGATGGGGTTGATCTGTTTGCCCTCAACGAAGACGCGCGCGCGCAACTGCGTGGACGCATGATCGGCTTCGTATTTCAGACATTCCAATTACTGCCCGGTTTGACGGCGCTGGAGAATGTCATGCTGCCGCTCGAACTCGCAGGCCGCAGCAGAGAGGCGCGCGACGCGGCACGCGAACTGCTGGAGCGCGTCGGCCTCGGCGCACGCCTGCGTCACACGCCTGTGCAATTGTCCGGCGGCGAGCAGCAGCGCGTCGCCATTGCACGCGCGTTTGCGACACGCCCGAAGCTGCTGCTCGCCGACGAACCCACCGGCAATCTCGATCAGGTGACCGGTGAGCGCATTATTGATTTGTTGTTCGAGTTGAGCCGCGCGCAGAATTCCACGCTGCTGCTGGTAACCCATGATGAACAACTGGCGCAGCGCTGTAACCGTCGCCTGAAACTGGATGCGGGCCGGCTGGTAGATACATGAACCTGTTTTGGTTTTCGCTGCGCATGCTGGCGCGCGACTGGCGCGCGGGCGAGCTGCGCGTGCTGTTTGTCGCATTGCTCATTGCCGTGGCGAGTGTCAGCGCCGTGGGATTTTCCGTCGACCGAGTTGATCGGGCCCTGCATCGTCAGGCCAATGAATTGCTGGGCGCAGATGCGCTGGTGGTGGCGGATCATCCGCCGGCACCCGATGTGGTACAGCGCGCACATGATGCCGGCCTGAAGAGCGCGGAGACACTGAGCTTTGCCAGCATGGCGCTGGCGGGAGACAAGAATCAGCTCGCCGAGGTCAAGGCGGTGAGTGAAAACTATCCCTTGCGCGGCGAATTGCGCATTGCGCAGCAACCCTTCGCTCCTGAACAACGGGCGCAGACGATTCCGCCGCCGGGCACGGTGTGGGCCGATGCGCGCCTGTTGAGTCAACTGGCGCTCAAGGTGGGTGATGTCATCACACTCGGCGCGACACAACTGCGCATCGCCGCCGTACTCACGCACGAGCCGGATCGCGGTAGCGATTTGTTCAGCATCGGCCCGCGTTTGTTGATGAATCTGCGCGACGTGCCGGCCACGCAGTTGATACAAACCGGCAGCCGCATCAGATACCGTCTGCTGGTCGCGGGTGACGCGCAACAGGTGCAGAATTTCCGCGCCGCCGTGACGCCCCTGGGGCCGGGTGAAAAGCTGGAAGGTGTGGAAGACGCGCGTCCGGAAGTGCGCGCGGCGCTGGAGCGCGCCAAGCGCTTTCTGGGGCTGGCAGCGCTGGTGAGTGTGCTACTGGCCGCCGTCGCGTGCGCCATGTCGGCGCGCCGGTTCACGGCGCGGCATCTGGATAATTGCGCGATCATGCGTTGTCTCGGTGCGCGCCAGTCGACGATTACGCGCATTTATCTCTATCAGATGCTCGCCCTCGGCCTGATGGCGAGTCTCGCGGGTTGCGCCGCAGGTTATGCCGCGCAGGGTGTGCTGACCGGCCTGTTGGGCCAGCTGATGGCGGTGCAACTGCCGCCACCTTCGCTGATGCCGGTGTTGACCGGCGTCGCCACCGGTATGCTCACGCTGCTGGGTTTCGTGGTGCCGCCGGTGCTTGCGCTCAAGGGCGTGCCGACGCTGCGCGTGCTGCGGCGCGAGATCGGACTGCCGGCGCGCGGTGTGTCGGCGTATTTATTCGGCGCCGCGCTTTTTATCCTGCTGCTGCTCTGGCAGGCGGGCGAGGTCAAACTGGGCTTGTATCTGGTGGCGAGCACGGCGGCGACGCTCGCGCTCCTCGCCACTGCTGCGTTTGCGCTGGTGCGCGCGCTCACGCTCATGCGTGGGCGCGTAGGCGTGGCCTGGCGTTTTGGTCTGGCCAATATCGTGCGGCGCGCCTCGGGCAGTGTGGCGCAGATTATGGCTATCGGCTTAGGTCTGACGGCGCTGTTGCTGCTCACCCTGGTGCGTGGCGACCTGCTGGCGAGCTGGCAGGGGAGTCTGCCGCAGGACGCGCCAAATCGTTTTGTCATCAACATCCAGCCCGATCAGTTGGGTGCGCTGCGTGAGTTTTTTACGCGCGAGAAAATGCCGCCGCCCGAAGTATATCCGATGGTGCGCGGGCGTCTGGTGGCGGTCAACGGCACATCCATCTCGCCCGCGAATTACGCGGACCAAGCCGCCCGCATGATTGAACGCGAATTCAATTTATCGTGGATGGCGCAACTGCCGGGCGATAACCGGATTAGCGCGGGGCGCTGGTGGAGTGATAGTGCTTCCGGTGAGCATGCGCTGTCGGTGGAGGAGGGCATCGCGAAGACGCTGGGCATTGCGCTCGGAGACCGCCTGACCTATAACTTGGCCGGGCAGGAATTTACCGGCGTGGTGACCAGCCTGCGCAAGGTCGAGTGGGACAGTTTTCGCGTAAACTTTTTTGTGATCGCCGCACCCGGCACGCTGGAACAGTATCCGGCGAGTTACATCACCAGTTTTTATCTGCCGGATGCCAGACAGCCGTTGCTCAGCGCGCTGGTTAAATCCTTTCCCAATCTGACCATCATTGATGTGGCCGCGATCATGACGCAGGTGCGCGGCATCATCGAGCGCGTCACGCTGGCGGTGGAATATATCTTCATCTTCACGCTGGCGGCGGGTGTGATGGTGTTGTATGCCGCGATCCAGTCGACGCAGCACGAACGCCTGCACGACGGCGCCATGCTGCGCACGCTGGGCGCGAGCCGCTGGCAGTTATTGTCGGGCGTGGCCGCCGAGTTCGTGGTGCTGGGATTTTTGTCCGGACTGGTGGCGGCGTTTGCGGCGAGTGCGACGGGCTATGTGCTCGCCGAGCGCCTGTTCCATCTGCCGTACCATTTCAACCCCTGGCTGTGGTTGATGGGCCCCGGGCTCGGCGCAGTGGGCGTGGGTGTTGCGGGATTGTTGGGCAGCGTACCGGTACTCAGGCATCCGCCGCTATATACGTTGCGCGAGGTATGACTACGCTCTAAGCAGGTCTTTTTGTCCGCGCGTTTTGGTAAAACGTGATGACCTTGTCCACGTAGTTGCGCGTTTCCTTGTAGGGCGGGATTTGGTGGCCGTGCCTGATGACGGCGTTTTCGCCGGCGTTGTACGCGGCGACGGCAAGGTGGATGTTGTTGTTGAACATTTGCAGTAGATCGCGCAGATAGCGTGTGCCGCCACGGATGTTGGCGGTGGCGTCGTAACTGTTGGCGACGCCGTAGCGCCGCGCGGTATCCGGCATGAGCTGCATTATGCCGGTGGCGCCTTTGGGCGAGAGCGCATTCGGGTTATAGCCCGATTCCGCCATGATGACCGCGTGCACCAGCGCCGGATCGACCTGATACCGCTCGGCGGTGGTGTCGATGATCGCACTGTAGCGCCTGCGATTCGGATTATTAGCCTGAGCTGCGGCGCTTCCCGTGTTGCCGTAAGCCACGGCCACTCGTTGCGGTGGTGTACGTTTGTAGAGCCGATAGCGCGGGTCGTTCGGCATGTTGGTGAAATGGACGACGTTGTTCGCGTCCACGAATTTGTAAATATCGGCCTGTGCCGTTGCCGTAAAGAGCAACAGACATGCGATTCCCCACCCTGCTGTAGTGACTATTTTCATATACTTGGCGCTATGTCATAGAAGCTACCGCTGTGAATTTACATGCAAGAAGCATGAAAAACAAATAAAATGACGCACTCAGCGAGACTTTCTTTGTTGCACATACAAGATATAGTGTCTCGAAGCGCCATAGCCCCACTATTAGGCCACACACCTTTATGAAACAGAGCGCAATCAAGGTCGGTATCGTCGGCGGCACCGGTTACACCGGTGTCGAGTTGCTGCGGCTGCTGGTCGTGCATCCGCAGGCGGAGCTGCGCGTGATTACCTCGCGCAGCGAGGCGGGTGTCGCGGTGGCGGACATGTTTTCCAACCTGCGCGGCCACGTGGCGCTCAAGTTTTCCGCGCCCGACCCCAAGACGCTCGCCGCGTGCGACGTGGTGTTTTTTGCGACACCCAACGGCACCGCGATGACCCTGGCGCCGGAGCTGCTGCGCAGCAACGTGCGCGTGATCGACCTGGCCGCGGACTTCCGCCTCAAGAGCGCGCAGCAATGGCAGCAGTGGTACGGCCTGCCGCACGCCTGCCCGGAGCTGCTTAAAGAGGCGGTGTATGGCCTGCCCGAGTTGAACCGCGCGGCCATTAAAAACGCACGTCTCATCGCCAACCCCGGTTGTTATCCGACCTCGGTGACGCTTGGCCTGCTGCCTTTGATTGAGCAAGGCCTGGTGGACGAGCAGCACCTCATCGCCGATGCCAAGTCCGGTGTCAGCGGCGCCGGGCGCAAGGCCGAGATTCCACTCATGCTGGGAGAGGCGGGCGAGAACTTCAAGGCCTATGCCGTGCCGGGGCATCGTCACCTGCCGGAAATTGCTCAAAGTTTGGAGCAGGCAGCGGGCAAAAAAGTGGCGCTGACCTTCGTGCCGCACCTCGTGCCCATGGTGCGCGGCATCCACGCCACGCTTTACGCCAGGCTCAAGGACACCGGCGCCGATCTACAAGCGCTGTACGAAACGCGTTACGCGCAGGAGCCCTTCGTGGACGTGCTGCCGCCGGGCGCGCACCCGGAGACCAAGAGCGTGCGCGGCGCCAACGTCTGCCGCATTGCCGTACACCGCCCGCAGGGTGGCGACACCGTGGTGGTGCTGGCGGTGATCGACAACCTGGTCAAAGGCGCCGCCGGACAGGCAGTGCAGAACATGAACATCATGTTTGGCCTCGCGGAAACGGCCGGCCTCGGCGGCATTGCGCTGCTGCCGTGAGCGCGCGGCCCGCGTGTTGACTGTGCAACTTGTGTAAGCGGATAATGTCTGTATATTCGGCAAGCGATACAGCCGAAGGAGATAACCATGAGTACACCAGCAGAAGTGATGAACGAAATGCCGAGTCCGCTCGTCTTTACCGACAGCGCGGCGGGCAAGGTGCGTGACCTGATCGCTGAAGAAGGCAATCCGGCGCTGATGCTGCGCGTGTTCGTCTCCGGCGGCGGCTGTTCCGGCTTCCAGTACGGCTTCAGCTTCGACGAAAAGACCAGCGCCGACGACACCGCAGTGGTGAACGGCGGCGTCACGCTGCTGATCGACCCGATGAGCTACCAGTATCTGGTAGGCGCGGAGATCGACTACAGCGAAGGCATCGAAGGCGCCCAGTTCGTCATCAAGAACCCGCAGGCCAAGACCAGTTGCGGATGCGGATCCTCCTTCTCCGTGTGAGACTTATCCGGTTGGATGGGTTGACGAAAGGAGGCGCATGCCTCCTTTCAACTTTATGAGTCCGCTTCTTTTAAAAAGGACGCATCGCAAGATATGAGTGCTCATGCACGCGGGCTCGCGGGCGTCCCCGCCACCCAGTCCGGCATCTCCTCCATCGACGGCGAAAAAGGCGTGCTCGCTTACCGTGGCTACCCCATCGACGTACTCGCCGCGCACAGCCATTACGAAGAAACCGCGCTGCTGCTGCTGGAGGGCGCTCTGCCCAATGCCACGCAGTTGAGCGCGTTCGATGCCGAACTGCGTGCCAACCGCGCCGTCACACCCGAAGTCACCGCCCTGATGCGCACGCTGCCGCAGAACGGCCATCCCATGCACATGTTGCAGGGCGTGGTGGCGAGTCTCGGCATGTTTTATCCCGACGAAATCTCACAGCCGTCGAGCAGCCGCTCGTATGCCGACCCCGACTACGCGCGGCGCATGGCGATCAAGATCATCGCGCGCACCGCCACGCTCGCCGCGCACTGGGAGCGCTTGCGCCAGGACAAGGCGCCGCTGTCTCCGCGCGCCGATCTCGGTTTTGCCGCCAACCTGCTCTACATGCTCACCGGCGCCGAGCCGGAGCCGTTCGTGGCGCGCCTCATGGATGCGTGCCTGATCCTGCACGCCGAGCACACCATCAACGCCTCCACCTTCACCGCCATGGTCACCGGTTCCACGCTCGCCAACCCCTACAGCGTGATCTCCGCCGCCATCGGTGCGCTGTCCGGCCCGCTGCACGGCGGCGCTAACCAGCGCGTGCTGCTCATGCTGGATGAAATAGGTTCGCCCGCCGGCGCGGAAAGCTGGCTCGACAAAAAGCTCGGCGCGAAGGAAATCATCTGGGGCATGGGCCACCGCGAATATAAAGTGAAAGACCCGCGCGCCGAAGTGCTGCACAGCCTCATCGAGAAACTGGTGCAGCACCGTGGCGGCAAAGTCAGCCACTATTACGCCATCGCGCATACGCTCGAAGAGGCGGCGAAAGAGCGCTTGGCTGCGAAGGGTGTATATCCCAACGTGGATTTCTACTCCGGCATCCTGTATTCCGAACTCGGCATCCCTAGCGACCAGTTCACTACCCTGTTCGCCATCGCGCGCACCGTCGGATGGCTCGCGCACTGGTGCGAACAGATCGCCGACAACCGCATCTTTCGTCCCACGCAGGTCTACACCGGCGAAGCGCTACGTGAATACGTACCGTTGAAAGACAGATAAAAGACGGTTTTGTAGGGTGGGTTGAGCTGAAGGCCGTAACCCACCATTTTGGCTGACCCTCGTTCCGGCGGGTTACACTTCGCTAATCCACCCTACGATTTATAAATTCCGCCTAACACCGCGGCATGTTTTGCGCCGGTGACGCTCGGCAGATTTCCCGGTTTTCCTTCCAGCGTTTGTTTTGCCAGCCAGGCAAAGGCCATGGCTTCGACCCAGTCCGGATTAATGCCGTGTTTCTCGGTGGATTCGACTGCACACTGGCTCAGGCGCGCGCGCAGGCGCTGCATCAAGTGCACGTTGTGGGCGCCGCCACCGCAGATCAACACCTCACTGGTGTGGGGCGCGTAATGCCGGATGGCCTGTGCAATTGAGGCGGCGGTGAGGTCGCACAGTGTGGCTTGTATATCTGACGGTGTGACACCGCTGTAATTCTTCAGCACGGCGTCGAGCCACGCGATGTTGAAGTGTTCGCGCCCGGTGCTCTTGGGTGGGGTGAGCGAAAAATAATCATCATTCAAAAGCGTGTGAAGTAATTTTTCATGCACTTGGCCGCTCGCCGCGAAACGACCGTCTTCGTCCATGCGTTTTCCGAGATGGCGTTCCGCCCACGCATCAAGCAACACGTTGCCCGGGCCGGTATCAAAACCCGTGACCGCGTGCGTTGCATCTTTGGGAAGGACAGTGATGTTGGCGATGCCGCCGATGTTGACGACGACGCGATCATGCTGCGCTGAGCGGAACACCGCGTTGTGAAACGCGGGCACCAGCGGCGCACCTTGGCCGCCTACGGCGATGTCCGCGCGGCGGAAGTCCGCGACCGTGGTGATGCCGGTGCGTTGCGCAATCAGCGCCGGATTGCCGATCTGCAAGCTGAACGGATAAGGCCCGCCGGGTTGGTGACGCACGGTCTGACCGTGGCTGCCGATGGCGTGTACTTCCGTGGCCTTCACGCCCGCCTTTTTTAACAACGCAAGCGCGCTGTCGGCAAAAATTTCACCCATCCGCGCATCGAGTTCCGCCATGCGTTCGATCTCGTTCGGGCTGGGTGTGCACAGCGCGAGCAGTGCGGCGCGCAGTTCGGGTGTGAGCGGGGTGCGATGTGTGGCGGTCAGTCTGGGTTGGCCGCCGCTGAAGTCCACCAGCGCCGCATCCGCCGCATCCATGCTGGTGCCGGACATGAGGCCGGCAAAATACTGCGGCGTACTCACGCCTGCATCAGCGGGCGTTGAGGGCGACTTGGGTGTTGGTCTTGAGCACGCCCATCTGGGCGATCAAGCGCTGCGTCTGGGCCGTGAACGCAGGTTTGTATTTGGCCAGAATCGGCTCGGCCTTGGGCAAGGCGACAGTCAGCGGATTTTTATGTACACCGCCGATACGGAATTCGTAGTGCAGGTGCGGGCCGGTGGCGAGGCCGGAGCGGCCGACGTAGCCGATGATCTCGCCTTGTTGTACCGCGCCATTTTGCTTTATCCCACGGGCAAAGGCCGACATGTGCGCATACAGGGTGCTGTATTTGCCCGCATGCTGCAAGATGATGGTGTTGCCGTAGCCGCCCTTCACGCCTTTGAAAGCGACCTTGCCGCTACTTGCGGCGCGGATGGGCGTGCCGGTGGATGCGGCATAGTCCACACCCTGATGCGCACGCATGCGATGCAGCACCGGATGGTAACGCGCCGCCGCAAAGAGCGAGCTGATGTGTGAGAATTTCACCGGCGTGCGCAGAAAGGCCTTGCGCATAGAGAGGCCCTCCGGCGTGTAATAGTTGGCCAGACCGTTTGCATCCACGAAACGAATCGCGCGGTAGGTCTTGCCGCGGTTGGTGAATTCCGCCGCGAGGATGGCGCCATCACGCACCTTGTCACCGGCCACAAACTGTTCTTCATAGATGACGGCGAATTGGTCGCCCAGGCGCAGATCCTGAGCGAAGTCGATGTCCCAGCCGAAGATGTTCGCCATCGCGAGCGTCATGTTGTCCGACATGCCGGATTGCCCCGTGGCCTGGAACAGCGAGCTTTCTATTGCGCCGCTGGCGTAGGCGGGGCGGGTTTCCAGCTTGTGGTTGATGCTGGCGGCCTGTAACCGGCCTTGCACGCGCTGCACGCGCAAGGATTTTTCATACACATCGTAGGCGAGCTCTTGCAGTTGCCCGGCGCGGTCTAGTTTGATTTTGATTTGTTGGCCGGGAATCAGTTGCGCCAAGGCTTCGATGGGCTTACCCAGCTCGAGCATTTCTTGCAGCGGTTTCCCGCCTAGACCGTTGCGCGCGAAGATGAGCGACAGTGTGTCGCCGCGCTTCACCGTGATGGTTTGCCGCTGTGGCAGTTCAGCGACCGGTTGGGTGTGGGATTCTATGGCGGGCAGCGTCAACGGCAAGACGATCCGCTCTGCGCCGTCGTCCGTGTGTACCAGAGTTGGGCTGCGCGTGGCCGCAGCGTCAGGTGCGGTGAGACCGAATGCTGCACCTACCACCACCACGCAGATCGTCAGTGCCATCCAGTGACGGTGGCTCAGTCGCAATGCAGTGGCCTCGGCTACACCACGCACGTGACGCTTGATAAGTAATGGTAGATGCACTCGTAACCCCTTATCCTGCGCATGAATTGTGCGTAACATAATCATAAGCTTAGTCAAGGTCAACCCCATCTGCGAAGTATGGTACGCTTATTTTCTAGTTAATATTCTGGGTATCTCACAGGTATGTCGGATCAAGGCCTCGAAATCTTAAGGCGCGGCGCGCAGGAAATCCTCTCGGAGACGGAGCTAGTGGCCAAGCTGAAGCTGGGCAGGCCGCTGCGTGTCAAGGCGGGCTTTGACCCCACCGCACCCGACCTGCACCTCGGCCACACCGTGCTCATCAACAAACTGCGCCAGTTTCAGGAACTGGGGCACGAGGTGCTGTTTCTGATCGGCGATTTCACCGGCATGATCGGCGACCCCACCGGAAAAAATGTCACGCGCACACCACTCACGCGCGATGAGGTGCTGGAGAACGCACGCACTTACGAAAGCCAGATATTCAAGATACTTGATCCCGCCAAAACGCTCGTCGTATTCAATTCAAGCTGGATGGGCGCAATGAGCGCGGCGGACATGATCCAGCTCGCCGCGCAGCACACCGTGGCGCGCATGCTGGAGCGCGACGATTTTCACAAGCGCTACACCCGTCAGCAGCCCATTGCCATCCACGAATTTCTGTATCCGCTGGTGCAGGGTTATGACTCGGTGGCGCTCAAGGCCGATGTGGAACTCGGCGGCACCGACCAGAAATTCAATCTACTGGTCGGCCGCGAACTGCAAAAGCACTACGGCCAGCCGCCGCAAGCCGTCATCACCATGCCGCTGTTGGTCGGGCTGGACGGCGTCAACAAAATGTCCAAGTCGCTGGCCAATGCCATCGGCATCACCGACGCGCCTGACGACATGTTCGGCAAGCTCATGTCCATTTCCGATGATCTCATGTGGAGTTATTTCGAACTGTTGAGCTTCGAACCCAGCGCCACCCTCGCGCGCTGGAAGCGTGAAGCGCAGGAAGGAGTGAACCCGCGCGATGTGAAGTTCAGGCTGGCCGGGGAGATCGTGACGCGTTTCCACGGCGCGCCCGAAGCGCAGCGCGCGCAGGAAAATTTTGTCGCGCGCTTTCAGCGCGGCGTGTTACCGGATGATTTGCCTGAGATACGCCTCTCCAGCGCCACGGGTCTGCCGATTGCCAACCTGCTCAAGGCTGCGGGCCTGGCCGCCAGCACTTCCGAAGCCCTGCGCCTGATCGGCCAGGGCGCGGTGAGTATCGACGGCGCGCGGGTGGAAGACCGTGCGCTCCAGGTCGCTGCTGGAACGAGTCAAATCGTGCAGGTCGGCAAGCGCCGCGCCGCGCGCGTAGTTGTAGACTAAATCTACCCTAAAGTAGTCATTGACGGCTGCGCTGTCCTGCGTATAATGCGCCCTCCTGACTGGCGGCCCGATACAAGATTAGGTGTTTTTCAGCACAAGCAGTTGACGGTATCAGACAGGCCCTGTATAGTCCGTAATCCGGTTGGCCATAAGTTCAACCCCGCTCTTTAACAACTTAAGATCAAGTAATTTGTGTGGGTGCTTGCGTGGGTGGCTTGGTATCACCAAAAAGCTGTCGATGTAAGCAACCTTGTAAGTCAATGTCAATGTTAAATTGATGCACGGGTCTGCTTTTCATCAAACAAGATTGGTTGCCTCAAGCAGCCGAGAAGTATGAACTGAAGAGTTTGATCCTGGCTCAGATTGAACGCTGGCGGCATGCCTAACACATGCAAGTCGAACGGCAGCATGATGTGTAGCAATACACGTTGATGGCGAGTGGCGGACGGGTGAGTAATACGTAGGAATCTGCCCAGTAGCGGGGGACAACTTAGGGAAACTTAAGCTAATACCGCATACGCACTACGGTGGAAAGCAGGGGATCGTAAGACCTTGCACTATTGGATGAGCCTACGTCCGATTAGCTAGTTGGTAGGGTAATGGCCTACCAAGGCGACGATCGGTAGCTGGTTTGAGAGAACGACCAGCCACATTGGGACTGAGACACGGCCCAAACTCCTACGGGAGGCAGCAGTGGGGAATATTGGACAATGGGGGCAACCCTGATCCAGCAATGCCGCGTGTGTGAAGAAGGCCTGCGGGTTGTAAAGCACTTTCAGTGGGGACGAAAACTTGCGGGCTAATACCCTGTGAGCCTGACTTAACCCACAGAAGAAGC
>CAWUTX010000066.1:0-3496 GCA_963925015.1 uncultured Gammaproteobacteria bacterium | reverse complement strand
CCGCCGTCCGCCGACGGCGTGCTGCACAGCGGAGATTCCCGCGCCTCCTTCACCCTGCTCGGACTGCCCGGCACGCAGCCGCGCGTTGCAATCATCGCCGACATCGAAACGGCACAAGATCTGTGGCGCCAGTGTGCCGATGCCGCGACACCCGGCGGCAGTGAGGTCTGGTCGCTGCTCGACATCCGCGCCGGACTGCCCACGATCCACAGCGCCACACAGGACATATTCATCCCGCAGATGATTAATCTCGACCTCATAGGCGCGGTGAGCTTCACCAAGGGCTGCTATCCCGGCCAGGAGATCGTGGCGCGCACACATCACCTCGGCACCGCGAAGCGGCGGATGTATTACGCCTGTGTGCGCGCCGCCGCGCCGCCCGTGCCCGGTGCGGCGTTATACTCCGCGCAAAGTGGCGAGGCAATCGGCCAGGTCATTGAAGCGGCGCCCGGCCCGGCAGAGGATGTGGAACTGCTCGCTGTGGCGCCAACGGCGGATGTCGTCGAGCAGCACATCAGGCTCCACAGCGGCGACGGGCCGATGCTGCGTTTTATGAGCCCACCTTATCCCATGTCGACATAGACCCTTCAGAAATCCCCCATCCGGCCGATAATAACAAGGGGAGACACGCCATGATGCTGGAAGAAAAATTTCTATCTGACCTGCCGGATGACATCCAGCACAACCGTCTCATCCTGCCTGAGGTCGCGCTCAAGGTGCGCAAGGTGGTGGACGATCCCAACGCTACCGCGGCGCAGATCGCCAAGGTGATCGCCATCGATGTGGCGCTGTCGGCACGTCTGATCCAGGTGGCGAACAGCCCGATGTTGCGCGGACTCAACGTGGTGAATAATCTGCAATCCGCCATCGCGCGCCTGGGCAATGTGCTGGTGCGCAATCTGGTGACGAGTCTGGTGATGGAGCAGCAGATGCACCTGGCACGCAACCCACGGTTAAAGGCACGTCTCATGGTGCTGTGGCAACACAGCACGCAGGTCGCAGCGACCAGCCGCGCACTTCACCACACTCAGGCCCGACGAGGCCATGCTGGGCGGATTGATTCACGACATCGGCACGCTGCCCATACTCATGCGCGCGGAAAAGTCTCCGGAACTGATGGCCGACGATGCGGCGCTTGACCGTATCATCGCCCACCTGCACACACAGGTCGGCAAGGCGATACTCGAGGCCTGGGCCTTCCCGGAGGAATTGATCGCCGCGGTCTCCGGCTCCGGGCATGAAGACCTAGAGCGCGACAAGACACCAGAAGCCGATTACGCCGATGTGGTCATGATCGCCAATCTGCAAAGTTACATCTGCGGCTCACACCGCCACAGCAACCCCAACTGGGAACACATCCCCGCCCTCGCCAAACTGGGGTTGAGCCCGGAGGTGAGCATCGTGACAATGGAGAAAACTGCAGAAGACGTGCAGGAAGTGCAGCGTTTGCTGACCTCTTAGGTGATCATGTTTCCGGACGCATGTGCGGAAATAGAAGCACATCGCGGATCGAGGGCGAGTCGGTGAGCAGCATTACCAAACGGTCGATGCCGATGCCTTCGCCCGCTGTGGGCGGCATGCCGTATTCGAGGGCGCGGATGTAATCGGCGTCGTAGTGCATGGCCTCGTCGTCACCCGCGTCTTTATCTTCCGCCTGCCTGCGAAAACGTTCGGCCTGATCTTCCGCGTCGTTTAATTCTGAAAATCCGTTGGCGATTTCGCGCCCACCGACAAACAGCTCGAAGCGGTCGGTGACGAACGGATCTGCGGTGTTGCAGCGCGCCAGCGGTGACACCTCGGTGGGGTACGCGGTAATGAAGGTGGGATTTTGCAGGTGGTGTTCTACCGTCTTCTCGAATATTTCAAGCTGCACCTTGCCCAGCCCGTAATTGTCCTTGAGCGGGATATGCAGCGCCGCAGCGGCCAGGCGCGCCGCGGCCAGCGATTCCAGGTGGGTAGCGCGCAGATGCGGATTGAAATGCATGATGGCATCCTTCACTGTGCGACGCGTAAATGGCTTGCTGAAATCAAACTGCTGCCCTTGGCAAGAGATGCTCATCGTGCCGAGCACGTCGTGCATCAGCTTGCGCAGCATGGCCTCGGTGAGATCCATAAGATCGCTGTAGTCGGCTTAGGCCTGATAAAACTCCAGCATGGTGAATTCGGGGTTGTGGCGCGTGGACAAGCCCTCGTTGCGAAAGCTGCGGTTGATCTCGAACACACGCTCGAAGCCGCCCACCACTAGGCGCTTCAAATAAAGCTCCGGCGCGATGCGCAGAAACATGTCCATGCCGAGCGCGTTGTGATGCGTCTTGAACGGGCGCGCCGTCGCGCCACCCGGGATCACGTGCATCATCGGCGTTTCCACTTCGAGAAAGTGGTGCTCCGTAAGGAAGGCGCGAATGAAATTGATGATGCGCGTACGCATCTCAAACACCTTGCGCGTATCCTCATTCATGATGAGATCAAGATAGCGCTGACGATAGCGTATTTCCTGATCCACCAAGCCGTGGAACTTTTCCGGCAGCGGGCGCAGCGATTTGGTGAGCAGGCCGATGCCCTCGACGCGCACCGACAACTCACCGGTCTTGGTCTTGAATAGCGTGCCTTCGGCGCCGAGAATGTCGCCGACATCCCACTTCTTAAAACCTTCTTCGTAATGTTCGACGGAAATAGCGTCACGCTGCACAAAGAGCTGAATGCGCCCCGACATGTCCTGTATCTGGGCAAAGCTCGCCTTGCCCATGACGCGCTTGGCCATCATGCGCCCGGCCACTTTTACGCGTACTGGATCGCCCTCCAGCGCATCATTGTCGAGTACACCGTATTTTTCGTGCAGTTCGGCGGCAAGGCTGTCGCGTCGAAAGTGATTGGGAAAGGGATTGCCCTGCGCGCGCAATGCCGCCAGCTTCGCACGCCGCTGCGCAATCTGCGCGTTTTCGTCGGAGGCAATGCTGTTATTTTCGTCACTCATATTAATTGAATATTTACCTAGCCACTCGCCACTTGCTGCTTCAAACTCGCCTCAATAAAGTCGTCCAGATCACCGTCCAGCACCGCCTGCGTGTTGGCCTTCTCTACCCCGGTACGCAGGTCCTTGATACGCGACTGATCGAGCACGTAGGAGCGTATCTGGCTGCCCCAGCCGATGTCTGACTTGGAGTCTTCCAGCACCTGCTTTTCCGCGTTACGTTTCTGTATTTCGCGTTCATACAGTTTTGCCTTCAACTGGCTCATCGCTGTGGCGCGGTTTTTATGCTGTGAGCGATCGCTCTGGCACTGTACCACAGTGTTGGTCGGCAGATGAGTGATGCGGATAGCGGATTCGGTGCGGTTCACGTGCTGGCCGCCGGCACCGCTGGCGCGATAGGTGTCGACCTTGAGATCGGCCGGATTGATATCGATCTCGATGCTCTCGTCCACCTCCGGTGTAACAAATACCGAGGCGAACGAGGTGTGACGACGATTGCCCGAATCAAACGGCGATTTGCGCACC
>CAWUTX010000065.1:0-16420 GCA_963925015.1 uncultured Gammaproteobacteria bacterium | reverse complement strand
GTGCGCGCCAGCACCACGGCACGGTTACTGATCGTGGGGCAGGCGCCGGGGACGTGCGTACACGCCGTATCGGCACGCGCGCGAACGCGCTAAAATGATGACCTCATACCCAGGATCAGACACGTGCTGAAAAACTACCGTCATCATGTCGCCGAGCGTGCCGCACAGGGCCTGCCGCCGCTCGCGCTTAACGCCAGACAAACCGCCGAGCTGGTCGAATTACTGAAAAACCCGCCCGCCGGTGAGGGCGAGTTTTTGCTGGGGCTTGTGACCCAGTGCGTGCCTCCGGGCGTGGATCAGGCGGCTTATGTGAAGGCCGGGTTTCTGGCTGCGGTGGCGAGCGGCGAAGCGACGAGTCCGCTCATCACATGCACACATGCCACGGAACTGCTCGGCACCATGCTGGGCGGTTACAACATCCATCCGCTCATCGACCTGCTGGATGATGAGGAACTTGCACCCACGGCGGCGCAGGCGCTCGCCACTACGCTCTTGATCTTCGACGCGTATCACGACGTGGTCAAAAAGGCCGCGCACAATCGCCATGCGCAGCAGGTGTTACAGGCGTGGGCCGACGCCGCGTGGTTCACGCACCGCGCGCCACTCGCCGATGAAATCACCGTCACTGTGTTCAAGGTGCCGGGCGAAACCAACACCGACGACCTCTCGCCCGCCTCCGAGGCGTGGAGCCGCCCGGACATCCCGCTGCATGCCAAGAGCATGCTCATCAATAAAATGCCGGATGCGCTCAGCACGATCGAGACGCTGAAAAAGAAAGGTCACCCGCTCGCCTACGTCGGCGACGTGGTCGGCACCGGCTCCTCGCGCAAGTCCGCCATCAACTCCGCGCTGTGGCACATGGGGCACGACATGCCCCGCGTACCGAACAAGCGCCAGGGCGGCGTGATACTGGGCGGCAAGATCGCGCCCATCTTTTTCAATACGGCGGAAGATGCAGGCAGCCTGCCCATCGAGTGCGCGGTGGACAAGCTGAACACCGGCGATGTGATAAAAATTTATCCGCGCGCCGGGCGCATCACCAGTGCAACCGGCGCAGAGCTGGCGCGCTTCGAGTTGCAACCCATCACCATGCCCGACGAAGTGCGCGCAGGCGGACGTATTCCGCTCATCATCGGCCGCGCGCTCACCGACAAGACGCGCGAGCATCTAGGGCTGGACTGCTCGCCATTGTTCATACGCCCGCAGGCGACGACAGACAGCGGCAAGGGTTACACGCTGGCGCAGAAAATGGTCGGGCGCGCCTGTGGCGTGAAAGGCATGCGCCCCGGCACCTACTGCGAGCCGCGCATGAGCACGGTCGGCTCGCAGGACACCACTGGCGCCATGACGCGCGACGAATTGAAAGAACTCGCGTGCCTCGGCTTCTCGGCGGATTTAGTCATGCAGAGCTTCTGCCACACGGCGGCCTATCCGAAACCGATAGACATCGAATTACAGCATGATTTGCCTGATTTCATCCGCACACGCGGTGGCGTGGTGCTCCGCCCCGGCGACGGCATCATCCACTCATGGTTGAACCGCATGCTGTTGCCCGACACCGTCGGCACCGGCGGCGACTCGCACACACGCTTTCCCATCGGCATCAGCTTCCCGGCAGGCTCCGGCCTCGTCGCTTTCGCCGCCGCCTTAGGTGTGATGCCGCTCAACATGCCGGAGTCGGTGCTGGTGCGCTTCAAGGGCAAGATGCAGCCCGGCATTACGCTGCGCGATCTGGTGAACGCCATCCCGTATGTCGCGCTGCAGAAGGGTTTACTCACGCTCGACAAAAAAGGAAAAAAGAACATTTTCTCCGGGCGCGTGATGGAGATTGAGGGCCTGCCCGATCTCAAGATCGAACAGGCGTTCGAATTCGCCGACGCCTCGGCGGAGCGTTCGGCCAACGGCTGCACCGTGCGCTTAAACAAAGAACCGATCATCGAATACCTCACCTCCAACGTCACGCTGTTGAAGTGGATGATGGCCACCGGCTACGAAGATAAGCGCACACTGGAACGGCGCATACAATCTATGGAAGCATGGCTCGCCAAGCCGGAATTACTCGAAGCCGATAAAGACGCCGAATACGCCGCAGTGGTTGAGATCGACATGAACGAGATCAAGGAACCGCTGCTCGCCTGCCCCAATGACCCGGACAAGATCAAACCCCTGTCGGAAGTCGCGGGCGATCACGTGGATGAAGTCTTCATCGGCTCGTGCATGACCAACATCGGCCACTACCGCGCGGCGGGCAAGATTCTGGAAGACGGCGGCGAAGTGCCGGTACGCCTGTGGATCGTGCCGCCCACACGCATGGACGCGCATCAACTCACCGAGGAGGGCTATTACGCCATCTTCGGCCGCGTCGGCGCACGCACCGAAGTACCCGGCTGCTCACTCTGCATGGGCAACCAGGCGCGCGTGAAAGACGGTGCGACCGTGATGTCCACTTCCACCCGCAACTTCCCCAACCGCATGGGCAAGGAGGCCAACGTCTATCTGGGCTCGGCGGAACTCTCCGCCGTCACCGCCAAACTCGGACACATCCCGACCGTGCAGGAATACATGGACTACACCCACCGCATCGCACCGCTGTCGGACAACATATACCGCTATCTCAACTTCCACCAGATGGCGGAATATGTTGCAACGGCTGAAAAAGAGATGACAACTACAACGTAGCCGCCTCGTCGGATCCGCTACGCCCTTCGACTTCGCTCAGGACAGGCTTGATCCGACCTACCGCTGTAACATCGCCTCCACTTCGCGTACCAATGCACCGCGCATAAACAACAACTGCCAGCGCCGCCCTCCGACCTGGCGCCACAGTACCGCCGAGCGCACTGCGGCGAGTAACAGTGCGCGTACCTTGTTCGCGGTTTCCGGATTGGAGAGATAACCCTCTTCGCCCTGCACGATGATGCGCGGTGTCAGGGTGCTGACGGTGTCGCTGTAGACCTTCGCAAGCTGCGCGATCACCTCCGGATGCGTAATGGCCAATGCTTCGCGTTTTTGTTGCGCGCTTGCGATGCCTTCCTGTATGCGCTCCAGCATCTCCGGCTGCCCGGCAAGCTGACGCTCGAGGTGCATGACGCCGATGACGTAACGCGTAAGCTCGATGTCTCTGGGCACACTGTTTTTTTCCAGTTGCTCCTGCAATATCTTTAATCCCGGACGCACACCCTCCACCCCGCCGTAAACGGCCTCGGTGGTGTCTGCGTCCAGGTTGAATACGCTCACCAGACTGGCCTCCAACGCCACGTTGTCAGCCATGTTTTTGCGCGCCACCTGCTGCACGAGGCGGCAGGCCTGAAATATTCCGGCGATGGCAAGTGCCTTGTCTTTATATGAGAATGTCATAATCTTCCATTAGTATGTATGCTCGATCACGCCGCCGCCCAAACATTCCTCGCCTTGATAAAACACCACCGACTGGCCGGGCGTCACGGCGCGTTGCGGAGCATCAAATTGTACTCCACAAATACCTTTTTCTATGCGCATCATCGTACAGGGCTGATCGGTCTGGCGGTAACGTGTCTTGGCCGTGCAAGTGAATAACGTCTGTGGCGCATTGCCCGACACCCAGCAGAGATCATGCGCGGCCAGGCTCCGGCTGTAAAGCGAGGGGTGATCGTGCCCCTGCGCGACGATGAGCACATTATGCGCTATATCCTTGTTTGCCACGTACCACGCATCGCCGCTTGCGCCGTGCCGGCCGCCGATGCCAAGACCTTGGCGCTGACCCAACGTGTAGTACATGAGACCGTCGTGCTTGCCGAGCAACTCGCCCTCCGTGTTGCGTATCTCACCGGGCTGCGCGGGCAGATAACGCGAGAGAAAATTCTTGAAATTGCGCTCGCCGATGAAGCAGATGCCGGTGCTGTCTTTCTTGGCGGCATTGACGAAACCCTGTTCGGTGGCAATGACACGTACCTCCGGCTTGGTCAGATCGCCCAGTGGGAACAGCGTATGCGCCAACTGCGCCTGTCCGAGGCCGTGCAAGAAATAGCTCTGATCCTTGTTGAGATCGCACGCCTTCAGCAGATGAGACACGCCGTTGCTTTGCGCGCTGCGCGCATAGTGGCCGGTGGCGATCAACTCCGCGCCGAGTTCGAGCGCATGGTCGAGGAAACTCTTGAACTTGATTTCCTTGTTGCACAACACGTCGGGGTTGGGCGTGCGTCCGGCGCGGTATTCTTCCAGAAAGTAACTGAATACGCGCTCCCAGTACTCCTTGGCAAAATTCGCCGCATGCAGGGGAATGTCAAGCTTTGCGCAGACGTCCTTGGCGTCCTGAAAGTCCTCGGCGGCGGTGCAGTGTTCGTCGGCATCATCGCCCTCCCAGTTCTTCATGAACAGACCGTGTACCTCATAGCCCTGTTGCAGCAGCAGCCACGCGGCCACGGAGGAATCCACGCCACCAGACATTCCGACGATGACGCGCTTACCCATTTAGAGCTGCCCATCCTGTTCCGCAAAATCCTTCTTATCCAGCCAGTTCGCCAGCTTCTGGATATAGGGCGGCTGGCCGTTGTCGAGAAACCACGAATCCACGGCGTACAGTTGTCCGCTGTCCGTATCGCGTATCACCGCAGCCCAGTGGATATCAATGATCCATTTGTCACGCTGCGCGCGCTCCTGCACTTGATGCCAGCGCAGTAACCCGTTTTGTTGCAACAGCGTGAGATAGGTGGTGGTGTTGGTGGATTCATCGATGCAGTCCATCTGGCCCGGGCGGCCCGCGCCCGCGACATTGCCTCCGAGGTCTCC
The DNA here is from genome assembly GCA_963925015.1 of uncultured Gammaproteobacteria bacterium. GTDB lineage: Bacteria > Pseudomonadota > Gammaproteobacteria > SURF-13 > SURF-13 > JAQBXX01. The sequence continues at coordinate 11,653 of CAWUTX010000065.1, read as the reverse complement.
GGAAGTGCCGGAGAGTGCGCCGGCGAAGACCTCCATCTGCGCGATGGCGTGGCGGATGACGGTGCGCTCCTCTGCCGCCGACGCCGGTGTGAACAGCGCCAGAATGGTCTGCCACTGCTGTGCGTCAAGTTTGACGGTTTTCTGTCTGCTGCACTCGAAGTTATAACAGATATGCAACTCATCGGGCGCAGGAGCCGCAGCCCGAGTTTGAGCCACCGGCATGGCGGCGAAAAAAATAACCGCTGCCAGCATGCTGCATACGGACGGTACAACACGAGGCGCCAGACTGTTGTGAAACCGCATGGCGTCCTACACCAGCTCAGTAATCAGGCCAAGTGGATAACTCTTGCCCGTAAGATAATCATCAATGCAATGCAACACCATCGGGCTGCGTAACTGATGGCCGAGCGCGCTCAACTCAGCGCGCGTCAGCCAGAGTGCGCGCCGGATGCCGCTGTCCAGTGCACGCCTAGGTTCATGCCCGTGGCAGCGGCCGCTGAAACACACGCGCACGTAGGTGACGCCGTTGGCGGGACTGCTCCAGCGGTATATGCCCACGACAGCCTCGGGCTGGAAATGCCAAGCCGTTTCCTCCAGCGTTTCGCGGGCAACGCCTTGCGCCAGGGTCTCGCCCTCATCCAGATGCCCGGCGGGCTGGTTATACACCACCCGGCCATCGGATTCTTCCTCCACAATGAGAAAACGTCCGGCATTTTCTACCACGGCGGCTACGGTAAGGTGCGGCTTCTGGCTCATGGACAAAAAATAGCATAAATCGTAGACTATATGAGTAATGGGGGCGTCTAAAAATTCGATCAAGACGCGAGGGCAAGGCGGAAATACGCGAAAAAGCGCAGTGTACAGGTAGTCTGCCGCTTCGCGGACCCGCATTTTGAGCGCTTTTCCGACGCCGCCATCGTGGCTTTAGCGGATTTTTAGAGGGGCCCTAATGAATATCAGCGTGACCGGTGTTGTTGCGATCATTCTCTATCTCGTGACCGGGCTGTTGCTCGCCCTGCGCCTGTCGCGTGCGGCCACGACACAGTCCGTCAAGCTGGGGCTGATCGCCTTGGGCCTGGTGGCGGTGGGCTTGCACGCCTCCGAATTGTATCGCTGGATCATCACACCCGACGGGCTGAACTTCGGCTTTTTCAACGCCACCTCACTGATCGGCTGGCTCATCGCGCTGCTGCTCCTGCTCACCGCGCTCGTCAAACCGGTGGAAAATCTCGGCATCGGGCTGTTACCGCTGGCGGCACTCACCCTGCTGCTCGCAGGTATTTTTCCCAGCCATCATCTGCTCGCGACGAGCAACGGCTTCAGGGGTCTGGACATCCATATCCTGACCTCGATTCTCGCTTACAGCCTGCTGGGCATCGCCGCGGTGCAGGCGGGACTGTTTGCCATCCAGGACGCTCATCTGCGCCACAAACACCCCGGCGGATTCATCCGCGCGCTGCCGCCGCTGCAAACCATGGAAGACCTGCTGTTCCAGATTATCTGGGCAGGCTTTGTGCTGCTCAGCCTGGCCTTACTGAGTGGCGCGCTGTTTCTGGAAAATATTTTCGCCCAGCACCTCACGCACAAGACCATTCTCTCTATTTTCGCCTGGCTTGTATTCGCCACGCTGCTGTGGGGGCGCTGGCGTTTCGGCTGGCGCGGACGCACCGCCATACGCTGGACGCTGGCCGGATTTTTTGCGCTGGTGCTCGCCTACTCCGGTACCAAACTGGTGCTGGAAATAATGCTTGGACGTTGACCCTCAACGTCCGCAGGCACCACCGCTGCAGCGGCCAGTCTTGAAAAAATCACTCGCCACCCGCCTCAAGACTCTATGAATGATATCCCGTTAAGCGTCCTGTTCGGGGCTCTGGTGCTGTTAATCCTGTTGGCGGCCTTTTTCTCTGGCTCCGAAGCCGGTTTGCTCACCCTCAACCGTTACCGCTTGCGGCACCTGGTGAAGATCAAGCATCGTGGAGCCATGCATGCGCAGGCCTTGTTGCAGCACACCGACCGCCTGATCGGTCTGCTGATTCTGGGTAATAATTTCGCCAATAATCTAGCCACCGCCGTCGTCACCATTATCGGCCTGCAACTGCTGGGGGATGCGGGCGCCGCCATCGCGGTAGCTCTGCTCACCATCGTCGGAACCATCTTCACCGACGTAGCGCCCAAGACGCTCGGCGCGCTTTACTCGGAGCGTGTCGCCTTCCCGGCCGCCTATGTGCTGCGCCCCTTGCTCAAGCTGTTTTATCCGGTGGTATGGCTGGTGAGCACCCTCTCGAATGGCGTGCTGAGGCTGCTGGGGATTTCTATCGAGGCGGGTGAAAAACATCATCTAAGCCATGAAGAGCTGCGCACCGTGGTCAATGAGGCCGGCGCCCTGATCCCGCGCCGTCACCAGAAAATGCTGCTCAGCATCCTGGATCTGGAGAAGGTTACGGTGGAAGACATCATGATCCCGCGCAACGAGATCGCGGGCATCGATCTCGATGATGAGTGGGATGACATCGTCAATCAGATCACCAGCAGCCAGCACACCCGGCTGGTGGTGCACCGTGGTGGCATTGAAAACGTGATCGGGCTGCTGCACCTGCGTGACGCCCTGCACCTGCTGGCGCGCGACGAATTCAACAAGGAGGCCCTGGTCAATGTGACACAGGAACCCTATTTCGTGCCGCTGGGCTCGCCGCTCAACACGCAGATGCTGAACTTTCAGCGCCAGAAACAGGGCATCGGGCTCGTGGTCAATGAGTACGGCGATATTCAGGGGCTGGTGACGCTGGCAGACATCCTGGAGGAGATCGTGGGCGAGTTCACCACCGACCCCTCCGCCAGCATCAAGGAGATTCGCCGTCAGGCCGACGGTAGCTATCTGGTGGACGGCGGCGTCAACCTCCGCGACATCAACCGCATACTGCACTGGCAACTCCCCACCGACGGTGCCAAGACCCTGAACGGGCTGATTCTCAATTATCTGGAGGCGATCCCAGAGCCTGGCACGAGTCTGTGCATCGCCGACTACATGATTGAAATCATCCAGACCACCGCCAACGCGGTGAAGACATTAAAGATCGGTGCTTTGACGGGTACGAAAAACAGAGAGGAAGAAAATTCCGCCGGACAGTAAGTCAACAAGTAAGGGTATACTCCCCGCCCCTTGTGTAGGGGGCGGGACGGGGTGGGGGTAGAGTAAGCAGTGTATTTACTCAAGAATCATCCCTTGGGTGATTCTTGAGTAAATCAGGTAAGGCGGGCAACACCCGCCTTACCTGAAGAGTCCTACTTTTTCTTTTTGGCCGCAGTTTTTTTAGTGACCTTGGCTTTAGGTTTGGCTTTAGCAGCTTTTTTAACTGGCATACATACCTCCTTCTGGATTGACGTTAACAGCTACGGGTACCACACTTAACCAGAAAGCAATCGCGCAGGCGCTATCTGCTTGCTTGGCTGCTTCCTGGTACAAGTCCCTCTAATCCCAGCTCAACGCGCCGCCGGTCTGGTATTCAATGACGCGCGTTTCGAAGAAGTTCTTCTCCTTATTGAGATCCAGCACCTCGCTCATCCAGGGGAAGGGATTGCTGGCGCCGGGGTATTGCTCCGGCAGACCGATCTGCACGCAGCGGCGATTGGCAATGAATTTCAGGTAGTCATTGAACATGGCCGCGTTCAGACCCAGCACGCCGCGCGGCATGGTGTCCACCGCGTAACGGTACTCCAGCTCCACGGCGGCGCGGATCAGCGCGGCGATCTCGTCGCAGAATTCCGGCGTCCACAGGTGCGGGTTTTCAAACTTGATCTGGTTGATGACGTCGATGCCGAAATTCATGTGCATGGATTCATCGCGCAGAATGTACTGGAACTGTTCGGAGGCGCCGATCATCTTGTTGCGGCGCCCAAAAGCCAGCATCTGCACAAAACCGACGTAGAAGAAGATGCCCTCCACAATCACATAGAAACCAATCAGGTTACGCAGCAGGCGCTGGTCGGCTTCCGGCGTGCCGGTCTTGAAGTTCTGGTCACACAACTCCTGCGTGAAGGGCAGGCTGAACGCGGCCTTGTCGTGCACGCTCGGCACTTCGCGGTACATGTTGAATATCTCGGCCTCATCCATGCCCAGGCTCTGGATGACGTACTGGTAGGCGTGGGTGTGCAGCGCCTCCTCGAAGGCCTGACGCAGCAGGTACTGGCGGCACTCCGGATTGGTGATGTGACGGTACACCGCCAGCACCAGGTTGTTCGCCACCAGAGAATCCGCGGTGGAGAAATAACCCATGCTGCGCTTGATGATGGTGCGCTCATCGGGAGTCAGCCCGTTGGGGTCTTTCCACAGCGCGATGTCGGCCGACATGTTGATCTCTTGCGGCATCCAGTGGTTGCTGCAGGCGGCAAGATATTTGTCCCACGCCCAAGTGTACTTGAACGGCACCAACTGGTTGAGGTCGGCGCGGCAGTTGATGATCTTCTTGTCGTCAACGCGAATGCGCGACGCGCCCATCTCCAGATTTTCCACGCCTATCGCCCCCGCACTTGCGGCAACAGTGGGTGCATCCTCCAGCACCACAGCATCGGCAACCGCCATCGCGCCCTTGCGTACGGCAAGGTCTGCGCCGGAAACTGGTTCATCCCATCTCAACATAATTTTTCTCCTATAAAAACAGTAGCAAGTTTCAAGTAGCAAGTGACAAGAAATAATTTCTTGGATTTACTTGCTACTTGTCACTTGTATCTTGCTACTGGGTGTCACTGACATGCCTCGCACTCCGGGTTATCAATCGCGCAGGCACCCGCCAACTCCAACATCGCAGCGGCACTGGCGCCGCCTTGTACGGCGTTGAGCGCGCCGTCGGTGACGGTGGATTTCTCCGCGTGCGTCGCGCCCAGGGTGCGCAGGTAATAGGTGGTCTTGAGGCCGCGCGTCCACGCGAACCGGTACATCTCGTCCAGCTTTTTGCCGGACGGTTGGGCGAGATACAGGTTGAGCGACTGCGCCTGGTCGATCCATTTCTGGCGCCGGCTGCCGGCCTCGATGAGCCACGCCGAATCCACCTCGAAGGCGGTGGCGTAAAGGGCCTTGAGTTCGGCGGGGATACGCCCGATGGCCTGCACGCTGCCGTCGAAATACTTGAGGTCGTTCGCCATCACCTCATCCCACAGACCGCGCTGCTTGAGATCGCGCACCAGATAGGGATTCACCACCGTGAACTCGCCGGACAGGTTCGACTTCACGAACAGGTTCTGGTAGGTGGGCTCGATGGACTGGCCGACGCCGCAGATGTTGGAGATGGTAGCGGTGGGCGCAATCGCCATGCAGTTGGAGTTGCGCATGCCGACCGTCATCACGCGCTGGCGCAGGGCCGCCCAGTCGAGCTTGAGTTCGGCACTAGGCTGGTCGTCCATCTCCAGATGGCCGCCGCGCTGCTCGGCCAGCAGACGGATGCTGTCGAGGGGCAGAATGCCTTGGCTCCACAGCGAGCCCTTGAAGCTCGGATAGGTGCCGCGCTCGGCGGCCAGCTCGGTGGATGCCATGATGGTGTAATAGCTCACCGCTTCCATGGAGCTGTCGGCGAACGTGACTGCGGACTCCGAGGCATACGGCAGGCGCAGCTTGTGCAGCGCGTCCTGAAAACCCATGATGCCGAGGCCCACCGGGCGGTGTTGCAGGTTGGAGCGGCGCGCCTGCGGTACGCTGTAGTAGTTGATGTCGATCACGTTGTCGAGCATGCGCATCGCGGTGCGCACGGTACGCGCCAGCTTGTCGAGGTCGAGCCCATGCTTGCCGATGTGCGCGGCGAGATTGATGGAGCCGAGGTTGCACACCGCGATCTCGTCTTTCGAGGTGTTGAGAGTGATCTCGGTGCAGAGATTGGAACTGTGCACCATGCCTACATGCTGCTGCGGGCTGCGCAGGTTGCACGCGTCCTTGAACGTGATCCACGGGTGGCCGGTCTCGAACACCATGCTGAGCATCTTGCGCCACAGGTTAAGCGCCGGCATGCGCTTGAATACCTTCATCTCGCCGCGCGTGGCTTTTTCCTCGTAGCGCACATAGGCCGCTTCGAAGGCCTTGCCGGTGAGATCGTGCAGATCGGGTGTTTCGTTGGGCGAAAACAGCGTCCATTCAGCGTTGTCATGTACGCGTTTCATGAACAAATCCGGCACCCAGTTGGCGGTGTTCATGTCGTGCGTGCGACGGCGTTCGTCGCCGGTGTTCTTGCGCAGTTCCAGAAATTCCTCGATGTCGAGGTGCCAGGTTTCGAGATAGGCGCACACCGCGCCCTTGCGCTTGCCGCCCTGATTCACCGCCACGGCGGTGTCGTTCGCCACTTTCAGGAACGGCACCACGCCCTGCGACTTGCCGTTGGTGCCCTTGATGTGGGCGCCCATGGCGCGCACCGGCGTCCAGTCGTTGCCGAGACCGCCGGCGTATTTCGACAGCAGCGCGTTGTCCTTGATGGCGCTGTAGATGCCGTCGAGGTCGTCCGCCACCGTAGTGAGATAGCAGCTCGAAAGCTGCGGACGCAGCGTGCCCGCATTGAACAGCGTGGGCGTGGAACTCATGAAATCAAACGAGGACAGCAGGTTGTAAAACTCGATGGCGCGCGCCTCGCGCTCCACTTCGCCGATGGCCAGCCCCATCGCCACGCGCATGAAAAACGCCTGCGGCAATTCGAAACGCGTGCCGTTGGAGTGCAGGAAATAGCGGTCGTAGAGGGTTTGCAGTCCGAGATAGGTGAACTGCATGTCACGCTCGGGTTTCAGTGCCGCGCCGAGACGCGCGAGGTCAAACTGCTGCAGGCGCGGGTCGAGCAGTTCGAGCTTGACGCCACGCTGCACGTAGTGCGCGAAATAGTCCGCGTAACGCTGGTGCATCTCGCCCTGGGTGGCGGTGGCCAGCCCTTCGCCCAGAAAACGCAACGCCTCGCGGCGCAGATCGTCGAGCAGCAGGCGCGCGGCGACATAGCTGTAATTCGGCTCGCGCTCAATGAGTGCGCGTGCGCTCATCGCCAGCGCGCGGCCGACATCGGCCTCGGCCACGCCGTCGAACAGGTTGCGCAGCGCATCATCGACGATGGCCTGCACCGATACCTCGGGCAGGCCTTCGCACGCTTCATCCACCAGACGCCGCAGCCGCTGCATGTCGAGCAACGGACGGCTGCCGTCGGGCAGGGTGACGTGCAGCGCGGACGGCGCGGACTCCGGCTCGGCGGTGCCCGCCTGTTCCTTCGCACGCTCTTTTGTGCGCTCCTCGCGGTACAGCACATAGGCGCGCGCCACCTTGTGGTGGCCGTCGCGCATGAGCGCCAGCTCGACCTGATCCTGAATCTCCTCGATGTGCAGCACGCCGCTGCCCAGATGGCGGCGCGTAAGCGACTCGGCCACCTGCGCGGCCAGACTGCGCACGATCTGATGGATGCGCGCCGAAGCAGCGCTCTGGCCGCCCTCCACCGCGATGAAGGCCTTGGTCAGCGCGACCCCGATCTTGGCCGGGTCAAACGCCGTGGCCTTGCCGTTGCGACGGATCACGCGGAACTGGCCGGGGGCGGTGGCCGCCACATCGAGTAGAGCGGCGGCAGTAGGGGTGCTCGAATCTTCCTGTCGATCCATGAGCGCGGGCTCCGTACGAACCGAAAGCGGTGGGGTGGTTTCTTTATACATTATGCTTCCCCTTGAGTTTATCGGGCACTGCCGGGGCAATGCCGTACAAGTCTTTGAATATATTGGGCAGGCTGCCCATTGCCATGGAATGGCAAGCGGCGGCGCCTGCAACCTTTCTGCTGGATGATCATCCGGTGCAAACCACTACAAGATGGGCATCACAGTATGTGATGACACTACATCTAGTTGTTGATAGCTGTCAAGGGTAATGTGAAGGCGAGATGACGGTGGGTGTGTCGGCTGTGCCGGGTCCGTCCAGACCGGGGAAAGGCGCCAAGGGCGGCCGTCAAGCCGCCCCTTGGGCTTACTCTTTGCGGAAGGTCAGCCGCCCGTCCTTCACGTCCACGGCGATGGTGTCGCCCGGGGCGAAATGGCCGGCAAGGATTTCCTGCGCCAGCGGGTTCTCGATGTTGTGCTGGATGGCGCGCTTCAGCGGACGCGCGCCGTACACCGGGTCGAAGCCCGCCGCACCCAACAGGTCGAGCGCCGCCTCGGACATCTGCAACTGCATGTCGCGCTCGCGCAGGCGCTGGCGCAGGGTATCGACCTGGATGTTGGCGATGGCGTGTATCTGCTCGCGGGCGAGCGGGTGAAACACCACCAGGTCGTCGATGCGATTGATGAATTCGGGGCGGAAGTGCTGGCCGACAATATCCATCACGCCGCGCTTCATGGCCGCGTAATTTTCCTCGCCCGCCGTCTCCTGAATGAATTGCGAGCCGAGGTTAGAGGTCATCACGATCACCGTGTTGCGGAAGTCCACGGTACGCCCCTGACCGTCGGTGAGACGCCCGTCGTCCAGCACCTGCAACAGCACGTTGAACACATCCGGGTGCGCCTTCTCTATCTCGTCGAACAGGATCACGGAGTAAGGCTTGCGCCGCACCGCCTCCGTAAGGTATCCGCCCTCTTCGTAGCCGACATAGCCGGGCGGCGCACCGATCAGGCGCGCAACCGAATGTTTCTCCATGAACTCGGACATGTCGATACGCACCATGGCGTCATCGGTGTCAAACAGAAATCCGGCGAGCGCCTTGCACAACTCGGTCTTGCCGACACCGGTGGGGCCGAGAAACAAAAACGAACCGTTGGGCCGGTTGGGATCGGACAGGCCCGCGCGCGAACGGCGAATAGCGTCGCTCACAGCCTTCACCGCTTCATCCTGCCCCACCACGCGCGCGTGCAGCGCCTGTTCCATGCGCAGCAATTTCTCGCGCTCGCCCTCCAGCATCTTGGTCACGGGGATACCTGTCCACTTGGACACCACCTCGGCAATCTCTTCCTCCGTCACCGAGTTGCGCAGCAGCTTTTTCTCCTGCATCTCGGCCTGGGTCGCCATGTCGAGCTGCTTCTGCAATTCCGGGATACGCCCGTATTGCAGCTCGGACATGCGCGCAAGATCGCCCGCGCGGCGCGCGGCTTCCATTTCGATGCGCGCACGGTCGAGCGCCTCCTTGATGTGCTGCGTGCCCTGCAACGCCGCCTTTTCCGCCTTCCAGATTTCCTCGAACTCAGAATATTCGTGCTCCAGTTTGGAGATTTCACTCTGGAGATTTTCCAGACGCTTACGGGAGGCCTCGTCGGTTTCCTTTTTCAGCGCCTCGCGTTCGATCTTGAGCTGAATCAGGCGCCGGTCGAGCTTGTCCATCACCTCCGGCTTGGAGTCGATTTCCATGCGGATGCGCGAGGCCGCCTCGTCCACCAGATCAATGGCCTTATCTGGTAACTGGCGATCACTGATGTAGCGATGCGAAAGCGTGGCGGCAGCGACGATGGCGGGGTCGGTGATGTCCACGCCGTGATGCACCTCGTATTTTTCTTTCAACCCACGCAGGATGGCGATGGTGTCTTCCACCGATGGCTCGTCCACCAGCACTTTCTGGAAGCGCCGTTCCAGCGCGGCGTCCTTCTCGATGTATTTGCGGTACTCGTCCAGCGTGGTGGCGCCCACGCAGTGCAGCTCGCCGCGCGCGAGCGCGGGCTTCAGCATGTTACCCGCGTCCATCGCGCCCTCGGCCTTACCCGCGCCGACCACGGTGTGCAGCTCGTCGATGAATAAAATGATGCGCCCTTCCTGTTTGGCGAGATCATTCAGCACCGCCTTCAGGCGCTCTTCAAATTCACCGCGAAATTTAGCCCCGGCGATGAGCGAGCCCATGTCGAGTGACAACAGGCGCTTGCCCTTCAGGCCTTCCGGCACCTCGCCGTTGACGATGCGGCTCGCCAGTCCCTCAACGATGGCGGTCTTGCCCACGCCCGGCGCGCCGATCAGCACCGGATTATTTTTGGTGCGGCGCTGCAACACCTGTATGGTGCGGCGGATTTCGTCGTCGCGCCCGATCACCGGATCGAGCTTGCCCTGCTCGGCGCGCTCGGTGAGATCGATGGTGTATTTCTCCAGCGCCTGACGCTGTTCTTCGGCGCCGGCGTCATCCACCTTTTTGCCGCCGCGCATTTTTTCAATGGCGCTTTCGATGCTGCCCCTGGCCGCGCCGCTCTTGCGCAACAACTCGCCGAGCGCGCCCTTGTCCTCCAGCGCGGCGAGTACAAGCAATTCGCTCGAAATGTACTGATCCTTGCGCTGCTGCGCGAGCTTGTCGGTGACGTTCAGCAGGCGCGTGAGATCATTCGACACATGCACCTCGCCTGCCGTGCCTTCAACGCTTGGCAGGCGGTCCAGCATCTCGCCCAGTTGCGAGCGCAGACGGTTGACGTTGACGTCCGCCTGCGTCAGCAGGTGGCGCACGCTGCCGCCTTCCTGATCGAGCAGCGCCGTCATGAGGTGCGCGGGCTCGATGAACTGATGATCGCGGCCCACGGCGAGGCTTTGCGCCTCGGCGAGCGCGGCCTGAAACTTGGTGGTGAGCTTGTCCATGCGCATGGCGGGTATCCAGTCTGGGTTTCTACTTACGTATGGGACTGCTGCACATTATTCAAGGGTAGCGCGCAAGCTGCGGCAGATCGCCCGCCACCCCTGCGGCGTGGCGCATGATGAGGGTTTTCAGCGGTGTGAACGCATCGGTCAGCGTCAGCCCCGCATTGCGCGCCCAATGCACGGGCGCCAGCGTACTGCCGAACAAACGATGCAGGCCCTCCAGCGCCGCGCCGGTGGCCAGCACGTCGGTCTTGCGCCAGCGTTCGTAACGCCGCAGTATATTTAACGCACCGATGTCCTTGCGCCGGGTGTGCGCATCCATAATCACCTCGGCGAGCACGGCGGCATCCATGATGCCCAGATTGACGCCCTGACCGGCGAGCGGATGCACGGTATGCGCCGCATCGCCGATCAGGGCAAGGCGCGCCTGCACCGTGTGGTCGGCCCATAGCAGGCGCAGCGGAAAACACGCGCGCGGCCCGATCTGCTCGATGCGCCCCAGGCGCGATTCCAGCGCTGTCTCCAGTTCGTGCGCAAACGCCGCCTCGTCCAGTTCACGCAGACGCTCAGCCTCGGTCGTGGGCAACGACCACACCACGGCGCTGTAACCGCCGGTGAGCGGCAAAAACGCCAGCGGGCCGCCGGGCAGAAAACGCTGCCAAGCGGTGTCCTGGTGCGGGCGTTCGGTCTTGACGTTGGCCACCAGCGCGCTTTGCGCATAGGCCCAGCCGTGCGTGGCAATGCCCGCCAGTGTGCGGAGGCCGGAATCGGGCCCGTCGGCGGCCACTACCAGACGCGTGCGCAATGTGCGCCCTGCCGTGGTCGTCAACTTTGCCTGATCGCTACCGAATTCCACGGCCGTGACGCTCTCCGGACAGCGCCACTCGATGTTGGCGTGACGCTCTGCGCGCTCCAGCAATGCACTCTGCAACACACGGTTTTCCACGATATATCCGAGGCTGTCGGCATCGATATCGGCGCTGTCAAAATGAATCGCGCCGTCGCCTGCGGCGTCCCACACCTGCATCGCATAAAACGGCTGCACGCGCTGCGCCACAGCATCGCGCCACACGCCGAGCGCATTCAACACACGCATCGAGCCGGGCGTGATCGCGCTCACGC
>CAWUTX010000064.1:0-10833 GCA_963925015.1 uncultured Gammaproteobacteria bacterium | reverse complement strand
GAGGGGGCGGGACAGGGTGGGGGTAGAGTTAACGGGGTTTTTAATCAGGAGACATCCCATCAGCGGTGTATCCTTCAGCTTTATGTCTCCTGATTAAAATGAATCCACTCCTGAAGTTATTCGGCTTTGCGCTTGCGGCGGTGTTTGCGGGGCTCACGTTACTGGCGGCCGGGCTGATCGCGCTGTATCTCTATCTTGCGCCGCAGCTCCCCTCAGGCGAGAGTCTGCGCGATGTGCACCTGCAGGTGCCGCTGCGCGTCTACACGCAGGATGCCAGGCTGATCGGCGAGTTCGGTGAGATGCGGCGCATACCGCTCGAGTTCCATCAGGTGCCGGCGCCCATGGTGCACGCCGTGCTGGCCGCAGAGGATGACCGCTTCTACCAGCATCCCGGCGTCGACTATCAGGGCCTGTTGCGCGCCGCCCTCGCACTGGTGAAAACCGGCGAAAAGCGTCAGGGCGGCAGCACCATCACCATGCAGGTGGCGCGCAACTATTTCCTGTCCAGCGAAAAGACCTTTCTGCGCAAGCTCAAGGAGATACTGCTCGCACTGCGCATCGAGCGCGAATTCAGCAAGGACGAGATACTCACCCTCTATCTGAACAAGATCTATTGCGGTAACCGCGCTTATGGTATCGCTGCTGCGGCGCAGTTTTATTACAGCAAGGGCGTCGACGAGCTGAGCGTGGCGCAGATGGCGATGATCGCCGGCCTGCCCAAGGCGCCGTCCAGATATAACCCTGTCGCCAATCTGGAGCGCGCCACCGAGCGCCGCAATTATGTGCTTGAGCGCATGCATCTGTTGGGCTACCTCGACGCTGCGGATTACAAGGCTGCGCTGGCCGAGCCGGAGACGGCGCAGCGCCACGCGCTGGAGATCGAGGTTGAGGCCCAGCACGTGGCCGAGATGGTGCGCGCGGAGATGGTGAACCGTTACGGCGAGGAGGCCTACACCGGCGGCTACAAGGTCTACACCACGCTCGATACCCGGTTGCAGCCGGCGGCCAACCAGGCGTTGCGCGCGGGACTGCTGGAATACGACAAGCGCCACGGTTACCGTGGACCGGAACGCCATATCGAGCTTACGCCCCTGCTCCAGCCCGAGGACTGGACGCGCATCCTGGAGGGAAGTCCTGAGGTAGGGAGGGTGCAGGCCGCGCTGGTGCTCAAGGTCGAGGCCCAGAGTGTCACCGTATTCCAGCCGGCGCTCGGCACGCTGGAGCTGCCGTGGGCGGGATTGTCCTGGGCGCGGCCCTATATCGACGCCAACCGTCGCGGCCCGGCGCCGAAGACTGCGCTGGAGTTTTTAAAGCCCGGGGACATCGTCCGCATCGAGCCGTTGCCCGGCCATCAAGTGGATAAGCAGTGGGGCCTGTCGCAACTGCCGACGGTGGAGGGCGCGCTGGTCGCGCTCAACCCGCACGACGGCGCAGTCATCGCCCTCGCGGGTGGATTCGACTTTTATCAAAGCAATTTCAACCGCGTAGTGCAGGCCGAGCGGCAGCCGGGGTCGAGCTTCAAGCCGTTTTTATACTCGGCAGCGCTGGAGCAGGGCTTTACCCCCGCGAGTCTGGTCAATGATGCGCCCATCGTGGTGGAGGGCGCGGATCTGGGCGAGGCCTGGCGTCCGGAGAATTTCGGCGGCAAGTTTGGTGGCCCCACGCGGTTGCGCGAGGCGCTGGCCCAGTCGCGCAACCTGGTTTCGATCCGCGTGCTGCGCACCATCGGCATCGACTATACCATCGATTACGCCACGCGCTTCGGCTTCCGGCCGGAGCGGCTGCCCAAAGGCCTGTCGCTGGCGCTCGGCAGCGCGGTGGCGACGCCGATGGAAATGGTGCGCGGGTTTGCCGTGTTTGCCAACGGCGGTTATCGGGTGGAGCCGTATTTTATAGAGCGCATCGAAGGGCCTGATGGCGCCGCTGTGTATCAGGCCGATCCGGTGCAGGCCTGTCTCGACTGTAACACCGCAGCGTCTGTCACGCCGGGTGTGACAGCCGAGGTGCGGGCCGATATCGAGGCCGAACTCCGGCGCGCCGCCACGTCAGCAGCGGAACCCGCCACCGCCACCGCCACCGTAAGTCACGGCAGCCCCGCAGGACCCGCCGCACTGCGTGTGATCACCGCTGAGAACAACTATCTTATAACCTCCATGATGCGCGACGTGATCCGCACCGGCACCGCGCGCCGTGCACTCGCGCTCGGACGCAGCGACCTGGCGGGCAAGACCGGCACCACCGATGACCAGCGCGATGCCTGGTTTTGCGGCTTTAACACTGCGCTCGCCGCTACGGCCTGGGTCGGCTTCGACAAACACCTGCCGCTCGGTGATCTGGAGACCGGTGGCCACGCCGCCTTGCCCATCTGGATGCGCTTCATGAAGGTGGCGCTGAAGGATCGCCCCGATCAACTGCCGGAGCCGCCACCGGGGATCGTCACCTTGCGCATCGACCCGGTGACCGGTGCGCTGGCGCGTGAAGACAACCGCCGCGCCATCGACGAGGTATTCAGCAGCGAACATCCGCCCAAGTCCGCCGACGAGGTGGAGTCGCTGGATGCCAATCTCGGCGCGGGCGCGACGCGCGGTGTAGAACAGTTATTTTAGTGCCCATGATCGCGCACAGCGTCTGTGATAAACGCATGCGCCTACTGGAGCCGTTTCAGAAGAGTCTTGACTCTTTAAAAACGCGCCCTCGCGCGGGTTCCACGTTGTTTCAGAGAGCTTTTGTACACACTCTAATACCGGGCACCGTTTGCCGGTGCGGCAAAATCCTGCCTGAGCCCTTAGCCGCTCGTTTATGTATATGATTTTATTAATATTTTTAATGTCAGGCTAAATTGTGTCCATTTTGTTTCAAGCCCAATAACCGCGCGGCTTAAGGTAATTCCGAAGCTGTCCATCCACAGAGTTATCCACAGATTTTGTGGATAACCTGAATCCCGATTGCGTACAAAAACTTAGGCCATTTTGGTGGCAGAATTTCTCATCTTGACTGAACGTTTACACAGAGAAAATTACTCAGGAGTCAGAAAATAAGGCTACAACATTAATTGATGTGACTCCTGAGCAAAAACCCTGTTTACTCTACCCCCACCCTGTCCCGCCGCCTAAACAAGGGGCGGGGACGCAGCGGGAAGTGTAGTCTTACTTACTGACTTATGAGTAACAGCACTCTACATGCCTGCCCTCGTATTACATGTCGCCGTTCCTTCGCCACTGCGCCGCAGTTTCGATTATCTGCCGCCACGCGGTTACGACCCTGCGCGCCTGCTGCCTGGTATGCGGGTGAAGGTGCCGTTTGGCCGCACGCAGACGGTAGGTGTGGTGCTGGAGGTCGCCGTGCAGAGTCGCGTGGAACGCGCGCGTCTCAAGCATGTGCTGGAGGTGCTGGACGCGGAGCCGCTGCTGTCGGCGGAACTGCTGGCCCTGCTCACCTGGGCCAGCGGCTATTACCATCATCCCATCGGCGAGGTGGTGGCTGCGGCCCTGCCGACCGCCTTGCGCCAGGGCCGCACGCCGCGCGCGCGTGCCGCCGCTGTTGCGGCGCCTGCGTCGCTCATTGCGGAGGCGCCGCCGCTGTTGCACCCGGCGCAGGAGCAGGCAGTAGAGGCCGTCGCCGCCGCGCAGGGCTTTCAGACTTTTCTGCTGGAGGGGATCACCGGCAGCGGCAAGACCGAGGTGTATCTGCGCCTCATCGAGCGGGTGATCGCCGCCGGACGCCAGGCGCTGGTGCTGGTGCCGGAGATTGCGCTCACGCCGCAACTCATGGAGCGCTTTACGCAGCGCTTCAGCGTGCCGGTGGCGCTGCTGCATTCCGGCCTCAACGACGGTGAACGCCTGCACGCCTGGCGCGCGGCGCGTTCGGGGCAGGCGCCCATCGTGATCGGCACGCGCTCGGCGGTGTTCACGCCGCTCGCGCGCCCCGGGCTCATCGTGATTGACGAAGAGCACGACCTCTCGTTCAAGCAGCAAGAAGGTTTCCGCTACCACGCACGCGATGTCGCCATCATGCGCGCGCAGCGCGCCAAAGTGCCGGTGTTGCTGGGTTCGGCCACACCCTCGCTGGAAAGTCTCTACAACGTGTGCGAGGGGCGTTACCGGCGCCTCGCACTGCCGCAGCGCGCAGGCCGCGCGCAGGCACCGCAGGTCACCGTGCTGGACATGCGCAGCACGCCCACGGAAGGGCGCGTGTCACGGCCGCTGCTAACGCTGATGGATGCCACCATCAAGCGTTCAGAGCAGGCGCTGGTGTTTCTCAACCGGCGCGGCTATGCGCCGACGCTGATCTGTAAGGAATGCCATTGGGTCGCCACCTGCACGCGCTGCGATACGCGCATGGTGCTGTACCAGCGCGCGCAGCGTCTGTTGTGTCATCACTGCGCTGCACAGCGCGCGGCGGAGACAGTCTGCCCGGCCTGCCACTCGCTGGCGCTGTACGCACTGGGCCACGGCACCGAGCGCGTCGAAGAGACGCTGACGCGGCATTTTCCCGCAGCCGCCGTGGCGCGCATGGATCGCGACACCACGCGCGCTAAAGGCGCGCTGCAGGGGCTGATTGATGATGTCCACGCCGGGCGCAGCCATATTCTGGTCGGCACCCAGATGCTGGCCAAGGGCCACCACTTTCCCCAGGTCACGCTGGTGGGTATCCTCGATGCCGACCAAGGCCTGTTCGGTGTGGATTTCCGCGCACCTGAGCGCATGTCGCAGCTGATTGTGCAGGTGATGGGGCGCGCCGGACGCGGCGACATCGTCGGCCAAGTAGTGATTCAGACCCATCATCCGGATCACCCCCTGCTGCGCCTGCTGCTCACGCGCGGCTACGGCGCCTTTGCCGAGGCCGCCCTCGATGAGCGCGCACAGGCCGCTCTGCCGCCCTACAGTGCGCTGGCGCTGTTGCGCGCCG
This sequence comes from uncultured Gammaproteobacteria bacterium, assembly GCA_963925015.1. Lineage (GTDB taxonomy): Bacteria > Pseudomonadota > Gammaproteobacteria > SURF-13 > SURF-13 > JAQBXX01. Next base: position 5,925 of record CAWUTX010000064.1, on the reverse strand, counting down.
AGGCGGTCGACGCCGAGGCGCCGCTGGCTTTCCTGGAAGAAGCGTGTGCGCTGGCACAGGCGGCGGGTGTGGCAGCGGTGCAATTGCTGGGGCCGGTGAACGCGCCGATGGAGCGCCGCGCCGGGCGTCATCGCGCGCAGTTGCTGTTGCAGTCCACGCGCCGCGCCGATCTGCATCGCTTGCTGGCGACCTGTCTGCCGCAGTGGGAAAGTCTCAAGCTCGCGCGCCGGGTGCGCTGGTCGCTCGATGTTGATCCGATGGAAATGGGGTAAAAAAGATACAAGAGAAAAGAGGCAAGAGAAAAGGTAAAATGCCTGTTGATCCTTTTCTCTTTTCTCTTGCCTCTTTTCTCTGTCTTTATGAAATCCCATTTGTGTGAGTTGCTCCATACCGCGCTGCAAGACTTGCAGGCGCAAAATGTGTTGGCAGCGGGCGCGTTGCCCGAAATCAGCATCGATCACGCGCGCGATCAACAGCACGGCGATTTTGCCAGCAACATCGCGCTTACGCTGGCCAAGGCGGCGCAGCGCAAACCGCGCGAACTGGCTGAGCAGATCGTGGCGCACCTGCCGGCCTCGGACAAGGTTGCGCGCGTTGAGATCGCCGGCCCCGGCTTCATCAATTTTTTTCTCGCGCCTGCGGCGTGGCAGAGTGTCGTCAACACCGTGCTCGACGCCGGTGCGGCGTATGGCAGGGCCGCGCAAACCAGTACCCAACCGGTGCAGGTAGAGTTTGTCTCCGCCAATCCCAACGGCCCGCTGCATGTGGGGCACGGACGCGGCGCGGCCATTGGCAGTGCGCTGGCCAATCTGCTGGACGCCGCCGGCCTCAAGGTGCAGCGCGAATATTATGTGAACGACGCCGGGCGTCAGATGGACATCCTCGCCGCCAGCGTGTGGCTGCGCTATCTCGAAGTGTGCGGCGAGCCGGTGGTGTTTCCTGTCAACGGTTACAAGGGCGCGTATGTGTATGACATCGCGCGCGCATTGCAGCAGACGCACGCCGCGCGTCTGCGCCATCCCCTGAGTGAAGTGATACGTGATGTGCCGCCCGACGCCGCCGCCGATGACAGCGCCGGCGGCAGCGGCGACAAGGAGACGCACATCGATGCGCTCATCGTGCGCATGAAGCACTTGCTCGGCGCCGATGACTACCGTGTGGTGTTCGACCTCGGCCTCAACACCATCCTCGCCGACATCCGCGACGACCTGGCCGAATTCGGCGTGCGCTACGATCACTGGTTTTCCGAGCGCTCGCTCACCGAGTCGGGCGCCGTGCAGCGCGCCGTCGAGCGCCTCAAGCAAAGCGGACACTTGTATGAATCCGGCGGCGCGTGGTGGTTTCGCGCCACCGCGTTCGGTGACGAAAAAGACCGCGTGGTGGTGCGTGAAAACGGACAGCCGACCTATTTCGCCTCCGACATCGCCTACCATCTCGGCAAATACGAGCGTGGCTTCGAACGCATCGTCAACGTCTGGGGCTCAGATCACCACGGCTACATTCCGCGCGTGAAGGCCGCGCTCAGCGCGCTGGGAGAAGATGCCACGCGTCTGCATGTGGTGCTGGTGCAGTTCGCCATTTTGTTTCGCGGCAAGGAGCGCGCGCAGATGTCCACCCGCGCGGGCGAGTTCGTCACCTTGCGCTCGCTGCGTGCAGAGGTCGGCAATGACGCGGCGCGCTTTTTCTATGTGATGCGCAAGAGCGACCAGCACCTCGATTTCGACCTGGAGCTCGCTACCTCGCGCAGCAACGAAAACCCGGTGTACTACGTGCAGTATGCGCACGCGCGCATTTGCAGCGTGCTGAAGCAGGGTGAAGACAAGGGCTGGGCATGGAGTTCCGCGCGCGGTCGCGCGCATCTCGATCTGCTGGTGGAGAGCCACGAACGGAAACTGCTCATGACGCTGGCGCGTTATCCGGAATTGATCGAAGTGGCAGCGGTGCTCTACGAACCGCATCAAGTAGCGTATTATCTGGTGGAGCTCGCCACCGATTTTCACACCTACTACAATGCGATGCAGTTTCTGGTGGCGGACGCTAAGCTGCGCGATGCGCGTCTTAGCCTGCTGGTGGCTACGCGTCAGGTGTTGCGCAATGGCCTCGATGTGCTGGGCGTGAGCGCGCCGACCTCCATGCAGCGGGATGACGACGATGAAAAGTAACAACCGCGTAAAAACTTCGCCAACGCCGGGCTGGGTGTGGCTGCTCACCGGGCTTGCGCTCGGCCTGTTTGTCGCGCTGCTGGTGTACATCAGCGGGCGCGCGCCGACGGTGCAGCCGGTGGCGTCCGCCGCTTCGGCGGCGAATGCACCCACCGTGACCGATACCCGCGCCGTGCGCAAAACGCCAGATGCTGCTGCGGCTACACCGAAACCGCGCTTTGGTTTTTACACCATCCTGCCGGAGATGGAGGTGGCGATGCCGGAACACGAAGTCAACGGCAAGCCGGGCAAGTATCTGCTGCAGGCGGGCGCCTTCAGGAGTTTTGAGGAGGCTGATCGCCTGAAGGCGAGCTTGGTGCTGCTGGGTATGGAGGCGAGCATCCAGACCGTCACAGTCAATAACAAGGACACCTGGTATCGCGTACACATCGGGCCTTACAAAAGCCTGGCCAAAGTTGATGTGGCGCGCGCGCGCCTCAAGGAAAACGCGATTGATACCGTGGTGTTGAAGGTGAAAGGGTAGCCGCCCCGCCGGATCAGGTAGATAAACTGGCCAAGGTGACAAGCTCCACGCCGGTCGCGCGCCGCGCGCACAGAATGCGCTTGAACACATCGGGGTTTTTGATGTGCGTCATTTCCCCCTTGCGCGGAAAGTGCAAGTCCTGCAGGCGCGACAGCCAGAAGCGCAGGGCCGCCGCACGCAACATCACCTCCCATACAGCAGCTTCCCCACTTCTGAGCGGACGCTGGCCGAGATAGGCGGTCAGCAGGGCGGTGAGTTTCGCAGCGTCGAGCGCGCCGTCTTCGCGGCTGCACCAGTCGTTGACCGTGACCGCGAGATCGTAGAGCAGGAGGTCGTTGCAGGCATAATAAAAATCAATCATGCCGGTGAGCGTGTCGCCCACAAACAGCACGTTGTCGCGGAACAGGTCGGCGTGAATTACGCCGCGAGGTGCGTTGATGCCGGTGTGGCGTGATTGAAAGTCCAGCTCATCGCGCAACAGCGCAGCCTCTTCGTCACTGAGACGCGGCAGCACCCTGGCGGCGACGGCCTCACGCCAGCGCGAGCCACGGTCGTTTTCCCGCTGGCCGGTAAACTGCTGCCCCACCGCGTGCAGATGGCCGAGTGCATTACCCACTGCGGCGCACTGCGGGGTGTTCGGCTGCTCCACGTTGTTCCCCTCCAGGCGCCGCACCAGCGCCGCCGGGCGTTCCTTCAAAACGCGCAGATAATGCCCTGCGTTATCGGCCAGCGGATGTGCGCTCGCCACGCCGTGTTCGGCGCTGAACGCCATCAGGTCGAGAAAGTAGGGCAGGTGTTCGGCGGGGGTCGATTCAAACAGGGTGAGGACAAATTTTCCGTGCGTGGTGGTGACGAAATAATTGGTATTTTCGATGCCGGCGCTGATGCCGGAAAATCCGGCAAGCGTGCCCAGGGAGTAGTTTTCAAGAAACTCCTCGAGGTCGCGTTGCTCGATGCGCGTGTAGACAGACATGGGGTATAAAGGCAGCGAAAAAGAAAAGTTACAAGAGAAAAGTAAAAAATACAGGAAACATTGAGCGGGAGATTTTAACTTTTCTCTTGTAACTTTTCTCTTTTCTCTGCCGTTACGTTATTCCCAACTGAACAACACCCACTGCGGTACCTTGCTGGAGCGCACGTCGTTCTGCCGCGTCTCCATCTGGCCGTCGCCGTCGGTGTCGATAAGATAGTACGGCACGCCGCTCGAAGGGATGATCTTCACCATGTAGAGGCGACCACCGAGGCGGTATTCCTGCACCGTGTCGGCGCCGCGCTGGGTGATGGTCACTTCCGGTTCCAGCGTCTGGCCACTCTCCACCTTTTCCGGAATCAGCGGCGGTTCCGGTGCAGGCTCAAGGCCGGTATCCGGCGGAGTGACGGGTGCTTCCGCGCCATAAGCGCCGGTGCAGAAGATGAGGGAGCAGGTGAGCAGAGTGCGTTTCAGGACGGCAGCGCGCATGTTATTGTCCTTATAATTATAGAGTCGTTGCGGTTAGAGCAGGATGCCCCGATCCTCGGCTTCGGGTTCCATGCCGTGGTATTCATAATGGCTGAAGATAGCATCCACCACCTCGTGCGGCTTGTCCAGTACCTGAATCAGGTCGAGGTCGGCGGCGTCGATCATGCCTTCCGGCACCAGGGTGTTTCTGAACCAGTCGAGCAGGCCGGTCCAGAACGGCGCGTGCATCAGAATCACCGGAATGCGGCGGATCTTTTTGGTTTGCAGCAGGGTGAGGATTTCCGCCATTTCGTCCAGGGTGCCGAACCCGCCCGGCAGCATGACGTAGGCCGAGGCGTATTTCACGAACATCACCTTGCGTGAAAAGAAGTGGCGGAAGTTGATGGAGATGTCCTGGTAGTCGTTGATGGACTGTTCGTGCGGCAGTATGATGTTGAGCCCCACGCTGGGCGACTTGCCCGCCAGCGCGCCCTTGTTCACCGCCTCCATCAGGCCCGGCCCGCCGCCGCTGATGACGGAGAAACCCGCATCGGACAGCGCGCGCGCAACCTCTTCCCCCATCTGGTAGTAAGGGTGCCCCGGAGCGGTGCGCGCCGAGCCGAAAATGCTCACCGAGGGTTTGATCTGCGACAGCAGCTCGAAGCCCTCGATGAATTCGGCCATGATCTGAAAGATTTTCCACGACTCGCTCGACAGCGATTTGTCGTTGATGGGGCGGTGGGCAGTCTTGCGTTGATCGCTCATGTAGATTTCTCGCTGTCCGGATGGCCTGTCCGTTCATCCTCGGCCTGTTGCAGGATGAACGGGTGACTGATGTCGTCTGATTTTAAGTTTAACCGCAGAGATTACAGTGGAAAATTATTTTTTATTGGCTTGCGGAATTGCCGAGGAAGAGCTTTTTAGAGCGGATGATCCCGGCGATGGACAGGATTATCAGCCAGGCCAGCATCATGGTTACCATGGTATGGCTCAAAAAATGATCTCCAATTAACATTTTATAAATACCGGTGCTCCAGCCCAGGGTCATGGCCGCAGCCAGCGCTATAGCTCTGTTTTTCCTGCTTTTAAACAGGAAAAACAGCGAGAGCAGCGCAAATCCACCGCTGGCATGTGCGGCCGGGAAGCATCGCATATTCTCGGTCTTTTTGAAAGTCGCCGGATAGGGTTTTAACAACGTCACATAGGGATAGTCGCCGTTATAGTGTGCAATATTCCTGGGGCAGGGTATATTGGTAATGGATTTCAAGCTACCGACCACCAGCGGCACGGCTAACGACGAAAGCAGCACGATCACCAGCCCCTGCCTGTAGACCCGGATGCGGGCATGATTTCTGAAGCACACCAGTGCGACGGCGAGTCCCAGTGCGAAAAGGATGTAGACCCGCTTGATACCGTCGTAAAAAATAAGTCTGGCCGTCTTTTGGTTCCTGTCGAGTATCCACTGCTTCAGTTCGGTGTTGTAGAAGTGATCCTGTAGCCACAGGTCAATATCAAACCAGCTGAACAAGAAGACAGTGGCTATCAGCGCCAACGTTGTTAACGCCATCTGCTTAGTCATTGATGTGCTCGATCAAGTCCATTTTCCTGTCGTAGGCGGTGGTGCGTACCTCCATCAGGCCCAGAATGGTGTGGAAAATATTGTCGTGGGAGAATCTCTCGTCCCTGCTCTTTTTCAGCGCATCAAGATTTATTTCGTGCAGCATGCTGTCGCCCAGCCACATGATGACGGGCACATGCTTCTGGTTGTCAGGAGCGATCATATAGGGCAGACCGTGCAGGTA
>CAWUTX010000063.1:0-25107 GCA_963925015.1 uncultured Gammaproteobacteria bacterium | reverse complement strand
CATGCTGTTATTCCAGGCTTACCGTTTCCAGATAATCCGGCACCTCTACGCGCCACTTGAGCTGCTCTTCAATGTGGTGGCGCAGGGCGTCCGCTGCGGCAGGCTCGCCGTGCGTGATGAAGGTAGTGCCTGTGTGAGCAGAGCGCTGGAGAAATTATCCGGTAACGGTGTTTGCGTACTCAGCCACACCTCTTCACCCTCGAAGCAGTCGAGCGCAATACCGCCGAAGTGACCGCTGGCGTGCAGCGCCGCGAGCGCGCTACTGTCTATCAGCCCGCCGCGTGCGGTGTTGATGAGTGCCGCGCCGGGTTTCATCGCGCGTAGCCGCGCGTCGTTCAGCAAGTGGTGCGTGGCGGCGCAGTACGGCGCATGCAATGACAGGGCATCGACTTGCGGCAGCAGCGCGTCCAGTTCGAGATAAGTCACATCGCACGCGTGAGGCAGCGCGGAGTCGGGCGCCGGATCATGGGCGAGGATACGCATGCCAAAAGCGTGCGCCAGACGCGCTACGCGCGCGCCGATAAGCCCGGTGCCGATCAGCCCCAGCACTTTTCCATGCAGGTCATGGCCCATGAGGCCGTGGCGCGAGAAATTGCCCTGATGGCAGCGCTGCACTGTCGGTGCCAGCCGCCGTATCAGGGCGAGCAGCAGCGTCAGCGTGTATTCCGCCACAGTGATTTCGCCATAGGTCGGCACATTAGAGACCAGCACGCTGCGCTGTAGTGTCGCAACGATGTCTATGTGATCAAAGCCGGTGGAGCGCGTGGCGATCAGACGCAGTGCAGGTAACCGGGCCAGCAGTTCTGGCGTGATGCGCGAGCCGGTAAAAACAGAAACCACGCTGCTATCGCCCGCCAGCGCCGCGTTTTTCGGCGTGAGAGGCTCGCGCACCATGTGCGTCTTCCAGCCGGGGTGGGCCGCGAGCGCGGCGCGCAGCAGGCCATCCTCATCCTCGCTCACGTTAAAAAAAGTGATAGTGGTCATGCGCGCAGCCTGTTGCCGTGTAGATGTTACTCAGGAATCAGAAAATAAGGCGACAACATTAATGATGTGACTCCTGAGCAAAAACCCTGTTTACTCTACCCCCACCCTGTCCCGCCCCCTAAACAAGGGGCGGGGACATAGCGGGAAGTGTAGTCTTATTTACTGACTGATGAGTAAAACGTAGCATAAGCGGGTGTCATGGGCCATATCACGCGAGAAATTCAATGAGCAAAATCACCCAGCAGTTGTCGAGCGTACTTGACGGCGTAGATGCGTCTTTGTCTGCGTTAGCGCACGCCGAGGAGTTCCAGCACCGTGTCGCCGCCGTCGGCTTCGATTGGCCGCAGGTGGATCAGGTGCTGGAAAAAATCGAGGAGGAGTTGGGCGAAATTCGACACGAGATCGATGTTGGCGCCGGTCATGACCGGCTGGAGGACGAAATCGGCGATCTACTGTTCGTGTGCGTCAATCTTGCGCGTCATATGAAAGTGAATCCGGAGGCCGCGTTGCAGCGGGCCAACGTGAAATTCGCGCGGCGTTTTCGCCGCATTGAGGAGATGCTCTCACAACGCGGGGGCAGGCCGCACGAGTCCACCTTGGAAGAGATGGACGATCTGTGGAATCAGGCGAAGCTCGAGGAAAGGGCCTGAGCGCTCCGGTATTTCCGCGTGATGGATCACATCTCCCGCATTATGGCCTGTAGCCTGTTGGTGACATCAGCAATGGAATCGCGGCGGCTGAACTTGACGGGTGCGCCGAAGCGTACCGTGACCACGCCGCGTCTTCTAGGCATGATTTTGTCGCAAGGCACGATGATATTGGCGCCGCTGATTTTCAGCGGCACGACACAGGTATCCGCTTCGATTGCGATGAGGCCGGCGCCGCGCTGTAGCGGAAGCAGGGCGCCGCTTTCGCTCATCGTTCCCTCCGGGTAAATGACCACGCACCAGCCCCGGTCCAGCAGCCTGCCCGCATAATCGAGGCCGTGTTGGATGTGCTCGTGTTCGTGGCGCGGGAAGGGAAAGGTATTGAAGGCAAACTCCAGCAGCCAGGCGACATGCCTGAACTCCCCATAGACCACGTCCTGCGCCGCGGCGAAGGCCAATCGTTTCCGGATGCGATAGGGCAAAGCCATCAACACGGCGAGGGAGTCGAGATAGCTCGTGTGATTGGGCATGAAGACGGCGGGCAGCGGAAGCGTATCGAGATGCTCAAGTCCCTCGACCTTGAGTTTCATTAAGATGCGCACCAACGGAAACACCAGCAGAGACTGCAACGCAGTTCTCAGCCCTGACACCCCGCACGTCAACAGCCAGCCCTTGAAGCGCTGTTTTGCCCGTGGCGCGCTGGCCGTACGGATCATCGCATCGAGTTGCGCAACCGTGGTGGTGTGGGTAATCTCCGTTTCATCAACGGCAACGCCGAAGGTTTCCTCGATGCGCGTTACCAGTTCAATGCGCAACAGTGAATCCAGATTAAGCTCCGCCACCAGTTGCGTGGCGTCGGTGATGCGCGCAAGCGGCTGGCCGGTGAGCGAAGCCAGCAGGCGCATGAGTGCGGTTTTCTTGCCGTGAGCATCAGCCTCGACGCCTGTGTTGTGCGTTATAAGGTGGGCCAGCACCGGTTCGCGCTTTATCTTGTGCGTGGCGGAACGCGGAAAGTCGTCGTGCGGCCAGAGTGACCAGCCCGTGATGCGCTGATACGACGCCAGCCGCTGGTTGGCGGTGGCGATGATGTCGGCCATGCGCGCCACGTCCGGCACCGAAGAATCGAGCAACAACACGGCGTGGATATCGACGTGGCCGCCCGGCTTGTCGAGCCCCAGCACGCAGCTGTCCTTCACGCCGGCAATGTTGTTGAGCTCGCCCTCGATGTCTTCGGGATAGACGTTCTGGGCGCCGGGGCCCATGATCACGTATTTCTTTCTGCCATTGATGTGCAAAAATCCGTCCTGATCCAGTGCCCCGATATCGCCGGTGAGAAGCCATCCCTCCGCGTCGAATGCCGCGCGCGTCTTTTGCTCGTTGTTGAAGTAGCCGAGGAATACATTCGGCCCCTTGACCAGTATCTCCCCGTCGGCGGCGATTTTGACGGCAACGCCCGGCAAGGTCTGCCCCACTGTGCCGGTGCGATGATGCTTGCAGGTGTTGTTGGCCACCACGGGCGAGGTCTCGGTGAGGCCGTAACCCTGTAACAGGGTGATGCCCAGCGCCTCCCATTTTTGCTCCAGCTCCACGTCGAGCGGCGCGCCGCCGCAGGCGATGGTCTCCAGCCTGCCGCCCAATGTTCTGTGTATCGGGAAAAATAACAGGCGTTGCAGCGGCTTGAGGGAGAGGCGCTGCGACAAGCGCCGCCAGGCCGGGAGCGGGAAGCGGCGCGCCGCCGCACGCTCTTCGATTTTACTCATCATCACCTTGAGGAACTCGGGCACGGCGACCATTTTTGTGATGCGATGCTGCGCGAGCAGACCGGCAATCGCTGCGGGCGAGGGGGTAAACACGATGCGCGCACCGGCGCTGAACGGCAGCAGAAAACCGGCCGTCTGCTCCAGGATGTGGCTCAAGGGGAGAATGGAGAGCAGGCGGTCTTGGGTCGAGAGCGGGATGCTCGCGGCGATCGCACTTACGTTAGAGCAGAGATTTGCGTGCGTGAGCATCACCCCCTTCGGCTCGCCCGTGGTGCCGGAGGTGTACATGATTTCGATCAGATCATGTTCCGACGCCTGCACTTTTTTGAAGGCAGAGGCGTCAATGCCGGAAACATCTTCCTTGATGAGTTCGATGTCGTAAACCGGCACACCGCCGGGCAGTGCTTCTTTAAGGTATCGGTATTTAAAGATGATCTTCGCGCCGGTGTGGTTGACGATATCAGCGATCATCTGCGCGGTGCTCTGGATATTAAGCGGCACCACCACCGCGCCGCACAGCAGCATGGCCCAGAACACGCAAATCCAGTAAGGCGAGTTGGGCGCCAGCACGATCACGCGGTCGCCCCGCGTTACGCCGCGTTGCTGCAGCAGGCAGGCGATTTTGCGCGAGAGATCGTGCACCTCGCGGTAATTCAGCGTCACGGTGCGGTAGCCCATGCGCATGACCAGTGCGGTTCGCTCGGGGTATTCCTGTGCGCTTCGTTGCAGAATGTGCGTAAGCAGCATCATCAACTCCAAGTTCTATCAGTTGCAGAGCACATAGTCATCCGTGCAGCTTGCCGAGTATGACGTGATGTGTGGCAGTTATCACTGCTGCGGGCTCCATGCTCGTGGCAGTATGCGGATGCGTGATCGCTTCATGGATACCATGTAGTTCTGCAAGGCATGTCTGATAGACATACCATCCACCTGTATTGGCTGCCACAGACAGAGTTTTAGGCTATTGTGATTGCAGTATACTCTAGCGTCAGTGGAGCAGATAAGGTTAGCGTGCGGAGGGATGCTCATGCTGTTTCAAAACCGCAAGGAAGCCGCACGGCTTCTGTCGAAAAAACTCAAACCGTATCGCGATAAGAATCCGCTGATCCTGGCCATCCCGCGAACCTTAAGCGTTTGTTATGGGTCGAAACCTGCTATGCGCCCAAGGCCATTCCACTTATTCCAACATTGATTAGCCAGCCATCGAGGAAGCTTGGCGCACCCGCTTCCCATGCTAGATTCCGGATGCCCTTTTTATTCGATGCCGGTCACTAATTATGCTGGCGTTGATGCGGTACTTGGGGATCTTGTTGCTTTCCACCTTGGCCTCAAAATTCTTGACATAGATCGACTTGATGCCATGCAGAGAGTTGGAGGCGCGCCCGACGGCCTGTGCCGCTGCGGTTTTGCCGTGGGGCTTTAACCATGCGCGGATGATGCCGTGGCGCTGACGGCAAGCATGCGCTCCACCGCGCGGCGCGCGGCGGGAATGATGCTCGCATCCACTTCCACTTGCGGTGATAGCGTTTCCAGTGCGGTGAGTATTTTCGGCAGCGTGATACGCTGCATGTGCGGGCACAGCACGCATGGGCGTACGAAATCCACATCCGGATTTTCTGCTGCGACGTTATCCGCCATGGAGCACTCTGTCACCATGACCACTTTGGCTGCACCGGAGTTTTGCACGTCACGGATCATGCCGGAGGTGGAGCCGACAAAATCGGCTTCGGCGCATACCTCGGGCGGGCATTCCGGATGCGCGAGCACACGCACGCCGGGGAATTGCGTACGCAAGGCGCGTATCTGTTCGGGTGTGAAGCGTTCGTGCACCATACAGGTGCCGTGCCAGGCGATGATCTCGATGGAGGTTTGTTTAGCCACGTTGGCGGCGAGATAGTGATCGGGCAGAAAGATCACACGCGGACTGTCGTATTCACGCGCCGCCGCCTCTACCACGCGCACGGCGTTGCTTGAGGTGCAGCAGTAATCCGATTCCGCTTTCACTTCAGCGGAGGTGTTCACGTAACTCACCACCGGCGCGCCGGGATAACGCTGTTTGAGCAGGCGCACATCGGCGCCGGTGATGGACTCGGCGAGCGAGCAACCCGCCTCAACGTCGGGGATCAGCACGGTGCGTTCCGGTGCCAGCACCTTCACCGTCTCGGCCATGAAGTGTACGCCGCACATCACGACGATCGGCGCATCGTCTTGATTGAGCGCGGCAGCGTATTGCGCAAGCTGCAGCGAGTCGCCTACCTTGTCCGCTACACCGTAGGCGATTTCCGGCAACTGATAATTGTGCGCGAGGATGAGCGCGCGTTTTTCTTTTTTGAGCTGATGGATGCGGTGGATCAGCGGCGCCTTGAGCAACCAGTCCACGTCGCTGATGAGGCCGTGCAGTTGCTCCCACATGGGCTGCGTGGCGTGTGCGACCGCGTCGGTGAACTGATCGTCGCGGTAAGTCAGCAAGGGTGCTGCGCCGCGCGCGCCGGGCGTCACGCGCGTAGTGATGGCGTCGCTCATGGTGTGCTGTGAGGTTGCTGTGCGCGCCATTGCTTGCGTTCCCGGTATCGGAGTTATTCGACCCGGAGGATAGCGTAACAGTTCAAGTCAAGCCGGCCTGACGTTATGGGGCGGCGGGTTTCGTCTGTTGACGCAGACGAATGGATAGCTCACGCAATTGCGCCTCCGACGCCGGCGACGGCGCGCCGGTGAGCGGGCAGGCGGCGGTCTGCGTCTTGGGGAAGGCCATCACCTCGCGGATCGAGCTCGCGCCGGTCATCAGCATGGTGAGGCGGTCGAGACCGAACGCGATGCCGCCGTGCGGCGGGCAACCGTACTTGAGTGCGTCGAGCAGAAAGCCGAATTTTTCCTGCGCCTGTTCATCGTCGATGCCGAGCAGACGGAATACCGCGCTCTGCATCTCGGGGCGGTGGATGCGGATCGAGCCGCCGCCGAGTTCGGTCCCATTCAGCACCAGGTCGTAGGCGCGCGACAGGCACGCGCCGGGGTCGCGCTCCAGCGCGGCGATGTCATCCACCGCAGGCGCGGTGAACGGGTGATGCAGCGCCGCCCAGCGTCCGTTCGCGGCATCGTGTTCGAACATCGGGAAATCCACTACCCACAACGGCTGCCAGCCATGCTGCACCAGACCACGGTCGTGGCCGAGCTTGATGCGCAGAGCGCCGAGTGCGTCGCACACGATCTTGGCCTTGTCGGCGCCGAAGAAGATGAGGTCGCCGTCGGCGGCATCGGTGCGCTGCATGATTTCCGCAATGACTTCATCCGCCATGAATTTTAGTATCGGTGACTGCAGACCCTCGCGGCCTTTCGCGCGCTCGTTCACCTTGATGTAGGCGAGGCCCTTAGCGCCGTAGATGGCGACGAACTGGGTGTAGTCGTCGATCTCCTTGCGCGTGAGCGCGCCGCCGCCCGGCAGGCACAGCGCCGCGACGCGCCCGGCGGGGTCGTTGGCGGGTGCGGAGAATACCTTGAACTCGACGTCGCGCATCAGGTCGCCGACATCCACCAGCTCGAGCGGAATGCGCAGATCGGGTTTGTCCACGCCATAGAGTGTCATGGCTTTGCGCCAGGTCATGCGCGGGAATGGCTTCGGCAGTGCGATCTCCAGCACCTTGGCGAACAGCTCGCGCATCATGTCCTCCATCAGGAGCATGATGGCGTTCTCGTCCATGAACGAGGTCTCGATGTCGAGCTGGGTGAATTCCGGCTGGCGGTCGGCGCGCAGGTCTTCGTCGCGGAAGCAGCGCGCAAACTGGTAATAGCGGTCGAGGCCCGACATCATCAGCAGTTGTTTGAACAGTTGTGGCGATTGCGGCAGCGCGAAAAAATCGCCGGGGTGCGTGCGCGACGGCACCAGATAGTCGCGCGCGCCTTCGGGTGTGGCCTTGGTGAGCATCGGTGTTTCGACATCGAGAAACCCGTGCGTATCGAGAAAGCCGCGCAGCGTGTGCGTGATGCGTGCACGCAGACGCAGCCGCTCCAGCATCTCCGTGCGGCGCAGGTCGATATAGCGGTAGCGCAGGCGCGTTTCTTCGTTCACGCCGTCCTCGTCGAGCTGAAATGGCAGCGGCTGTGCGGCGTTGAGTATTTCCACCTGCTCGCCGATCACCTCGATCATGCCGGTCGGCAGCCCGGAATTTTCCGTACCCGGCGGGCGTCGGCGCACGCGCCCTTGGATGCGCAGCACGTATTCGTTGCGCACGCGTTCGGCCAGACCAAAGGCTTCGATTTGTTCGGGAGCGAACACGATCTGCACCAGGCCCTCGCGGTCGCGCAGATCGACGAAGATCACGCCGCCGTGATCGCGCCGCCGGTGCGCCCAGCCGCAGAGGGTGACGTGCTGGTCGAGCAATGATTCGTTGACGTGCCCGCAATAATGGCTGCGCATGACGGGTTCCTGAAAATAAAAGCTGATGTTTAAGCGTGAGGCGGTGCAGTGCTGATGGCCGGTCTGCCGCGCCACTCCGGTACCACCGCGCCCATGGAGATGATCATCTTGAGGCCTTCGTCCACGCTCATGTCGAGTTCAATCGTGTCGCGCCTGGGCACCATGATAAAAAAGCCGGAGGTCGGGTTGGGCGTGGTCGGCACATACACATTGATGACCTCCTCGCTGGTCTTGGTCTGTGCCTCGCCGACGGTAACGCCGGTCTGGAGGGCCACCGTCCACAGTCCACGGCGCGGATATTCGATCAGCAGCACCTTGCGGAAGGATTGCCCGCCGGGTGCAAACAGCGTTTCCGAAACCTGCTTCGCGCCGGCATAAATAGAGCGCACCAGCGGGATGCGTGCGAGCAAACGTTCCCATGCCTCTACCAACTGGCGTCCGAAAAAATTGGCCACCACGATACCGGTGGTAAGAACCACGGTGGCGGACAGCAACACGCCGAGACCGGGGATGTGGATGCCGAGCAGTACATCGGGATGGTAGGCGGCGGGCAGCAGCAGCAGGGTGTTGTCCATGATGTCCACCAGCAGCTTGATGACCAGCACGGTGACGCCGAGCGGCACCCAGATCAGCAGACCGGAGATGATATAGCGGCGCATGTGCGACATAACGTTGTGCGCTTTAGAGGAGTGGCTTAGGCGGCATCCGAGCCGGTCGCCGCTGCGGGTTTTGGGGCAGTGACGGCGGCAGCGGCTGCGGGCGCGGCAGCGTCTTTGGTGCCCGCAGTGCTGTCGCTGGCCTTGGCTACACCTGTTGCATCCGTCTGCGTTGTCTCGGCGAGCTTTTTCTTGCCGCCTTCTTTGAAGTCGGTCTGGTACCAGCCGCTGCCTTTCAGGTGAAACGACGGCGCAGAAAGCAGTTTGTGCAGGGCAGATTTGCCGCACGCCGGACATTCAGCGAGCGGCTCGTCGCTGAATTTCTGGATGACCTCCAGACGGTGCCCGCAGGCATTGCATTCATATTCGTAAATCGGCATCGGGGCAAGTCGAAAAGGTGTGCCAAGATAATATGATTGGGATAAATCGGTGTGTGCGTAAAATCTATGCCATATTATACTCCAAAAGCAGCCCTGAATAGCGATCAGCGCAAATCCTGATGCCCTGCTGCGGCCCCCCGCTACTGCGACGATCAAAATATGCACGGCCACACAACCACCACACCCACCACACCCACCCATCACCGCTCCGACTGGAAGGCGGTGCGCAGCCTGTTGCCCCACCTGTGGGAGTTTCGCGGACGTGTGCTGATCGCCATAGCCTGTCTGGTGCTGGCCAAGCTCGCCAATGTCGGCGTGCCGTTCATGCTCAAGGATATCGTGGATCGGCTCGACGTGGCGCAGCACCCGCTGCTGGTGCTGCCGCTCATGTTCGTGCTGGGATACGGCCTGCTGCGGCTGCTCTCGGCGCTGTTCGGCGAACTGCGCGATGCGGTGTTCGCCAAGGTGACGCAGCGCGCCATCCGGCGCATCGCGCTCAAGGTGTTCCGCCACCTGCACGCCTTGGCGCTGCGTTTTCATCTGGAGCGCCAGACCGGCGGGCTGTCGCGCGACATCGAGCGCGGCACGCGTGGCATCAGCTTTCTGATGAGTTTCATGCTGTTCAATATCCTGCCGACGCTGCTGGAGATCACCCTGGTCGCGGCCATACTGCTCAACAAGTACTCCGCTTGGTATGCGATCATCACCTTCGTCACGCTGCTGGTGTATGTCGCCTTCACGCTCGCCGTCACCGAGTGGCGCATGGGTTTCGTGCGCGCCAAGAACGAGATGGACTCCAAGGCCAATACGCGCGCGATCGACAGCCTGATTAATTACGAAACGGTGAAATACTTCGGCAACGAAGACTACGAGGCGCGGCGTTACGACGAAAACCTCACCGTGCTCGAACGCGTATCGGTCAAGAACCAGACCTCGCTTGCGGCGCTCAATTTCGGCCAGAGCGCCATCATCGCGGTGGGCGTCACGCTGCTCATGTGGCTCGCCAGCGCAGAGGTGGTGAGCGGCACGTTGACGCTGGGCGATCTGGTGCTCATCAACGCCTTTCTCATCCAGATGTTCATCCCGCTCAATTTTCTCGGTTTCGTCTACCGCGAAATAAAGAATTCGCTCGCCGACATCGAGCGCATGTTCAGTCTGCTTGCGGTGGAAACTGACATCAAGGACAAGCCCGGGGCGGCAGCGCTGGTGGTGGGCGAAGGGCGCGTGCGCTTCGAGCACGTCGATTTCGGCTACGACCCCGATCGTAAAATTTTATTCGATGTGGACTTTGAGATCGCGCCCGGCCACAAGGTCGCGGTGGTGGGGCCGAGCGGCGCGGGCAAGTCAACACTCGCGCGCCTGCTGTTCCGCTTCTACGACTTGAGCGGCGGGCGCATCAGCATCAACGGTCAGGATATCCGTGATGTTGCCCAGACCAGCCTGCGCGCCGCCATCGGCATCGTGCCGCAGGATACCGTGCTGTTCAACGACACCATTTATTACAACATCGCCTACGCGAAACCGGAGGCCGCGCGCGCAGACGTGTTGCGTGCGGCGCGGCTGGCGCACATACACGAGTTCATCGAATCGCTGCCCAAGGGTTACGACACAATGGTGGGTGAACGCGGCCTCAAACTTTCCGGCGGCGAGAAGCAGCGCGTGGCGATTGCGCGCACCGTTTTAAAAGGGCCGAAGATACTGATCTTCGACGAGGCCACCTCGGCGCTCGACTCCAGATCAGAACAGGCGATACTCTCCGCGTTGGCCGAGGTCGCGGCGAACCACGCCACGCTGGTGATCGCGCACCGCTTGTCCACGGTGATCGACGCCGACCAGATACTGGTGCTGGATCATGGCCGCGTCGTGGAGCGCGGGACGCACCGTGAGCTGCTGGCACAGGCCGGGCACTATGCGCAGATGTGGGCCTTGCAGCAGGAGGAACGGCGCAAGCAGGGTGAGCTGCTGGCTGCGCCCGAAATGGGCGCAGCGTGAGGGCGTCCACCACCCAGAAAAACATTCTGGTTACGGGCTGCTCCAGCGGCATCGGCCTGTGCCTGGCGGAAAATCTGCATGCGCTCGGTCACCGCGTGTTTGCAACTGCGCGCAAGCCGGAGGATGTTGAGCGTCTGGCCGCGCACGGCATGGAAAGTTTGCAACTCGATCTGGATGACTCGGCTTCGATACGCGCTGCGGTGGATGAAGCCGTACGCCGCACAGAGGGGCGCATCGACGTACTCATCAACAACGGCGCCTACGGCCAGCCCGGCGCGGTCGAGGATTTGCGGCGCGAGGTGCTGCGCGCGCAGTTTGAAACCAACCTGTTCGGTACCGCCGAACTTATCAACCGTGTCATTCCGCTCATGCGCGCCCAGCGGCACGGGCGCATTATCAACATCGGTTCGCTGCTGGGGTTTGTCGCGCTGCCGTATCGCGGCGCCTATAACGCAACCAAATACGCCCTCGAAGGTCTCACCGATACCTTGCGCCTGGAGCTGGCGGATACCGCCATCTTCGTATCCCTGATCGAGCCCGGCCCGATCAAGAGTAAATTCCGCGCCAACGGCTTTGTGGCCTACAGGAAAAACATCGACACCACGAACAGCGCGCACCGCGAACAATACGCAGCACTCGAGCGGCGTCTCGTCAAACCGGGCCCGGCGGCGCCGTTCACCCTGCCGCCCGACGCAGTGCTGCGCAAAGTGCTGCGGGCGCTGAAAAGTCCGCGTCCGCGCGCACGTTACTACGTTACGTTTCCGAGCTATTTGTTCGCCGTGCTGCGCAGGCTGTTGCCCACGCGCGCGCTCGACTGGATTTTATCGAGCATCTCGCGCGGCGAGATGCGCTAAAAAAGGCCCTCCCGCAGGAGGGCCGAAGTACAGGTATGCAGTGTCCAATAGTCTGTCAATTACGCAGCTTGCTGAAGACGTAAGCCGATTTTCTTCCGGGGCATGGCAGGCGAAGCACGACTTGCCGCCGTCGCTCACCAGACGTTTGTCGTGGCTGTCGCCGGTGAAGCCCTCAAAGCCGCAGCCGCCGGTAGCCTTGTAGCGCTTGGCGTCGCGCTGCATCACGCCGATCAGTTTGCGCTCGCCTTCCTGTAGTGCGTTGCCGTCTTCGTTATATTTCAGCAGATCGAACACCAGCACCGCGCCGTCGGGATATTGGCCGCTCTTTAATCCCTGCACAGCCTTTTTGTTGGCGTACACGTGGTGGATGCCGCCGAACGGATTTTCCAGCGCGTGGCCGGGCTGGATCACCATGCTCTTGACGTGATGCCAGTCTCGGTAGTCGCCGGGATAATTCACCTTGTTGCCGTCCGCAGCCGACGCGGCAGTACATGAGAGGCCTGAAGCCAGCACAAAAATATCCGCAATACGATGTTTCATGTGATGTCCTTCATTATTGTAGTATCGAGTCGATACCATAATGCGCGGGGCGGCTGTTTGTCAAGATGGTATTGAGGCGCTACTATAGGGCCATGAGCAGGCAACGTGGCTATAATCTGATTGAGCGTATCGGCAATCTGCTGCGCGTCGAGGCGCGGCAGGCGGGCGCCGGGCACGGCCTGCAACCGGTGCAGATGCAGGCGCTGGCCTACTTCGCGCGCGCCAACCGCTACAGCGATACGCCTGCGGCGCTAACCGACTATCTAGGCGTAACCAAAGGCACGGCATCACAAACCCTGATGGTGCTGGAAGAGCTGGGCCTGGTGAGCAAGCACGAGGACAAGCAGGACCGCCGCTTAACCCGCGTGCAGGTGACCACCAAGGGGCATCATCTGCTGGATAAGCTGGTGCCGTGCGCGCTCTGGCGCAACGCGAACGCTGAACTCAGTGTGGCGGCGGCACAGCGCATTGAAGATGAACTGGTGAAGCTGTTTCGCGCCCTGCAGCAAGCCAACCGGTCGCGCACGTTCGGCGTGTGTAATACCTGCGAGCACTTTTTACGCGAGGGCGGCAGAAAATTCCGCTGCGGTCTGACGGCGGAACCGCTCAGCATCGAAGAGTCACGGCTGATTTGCCGTGAGCATGAACTTAAAACAAGAACCTGATGTTACTTATAAGTCATTAAGTAAAGCTCCACTTCCCGCTACGGCACCGTCCCCCTATGTTGGGGGCGGGACAGAGCCTGCCCCCGGCTCGAACGGGGGGTGTGAGTAGGTGAAACAGTGTATTTACTCAGGAGCCACATCATTCGCATGGCCGCCTTGCGGGGTGACTCCTGAGTAACGCCAGACCCTGCGAGCAGACAGATAATTGGAGACAAGATTTATTAGGGAGGGGCGACATGGCGGTTTACGCCATTGGTGACGTGCAGGGTTGTTACGATGAGCTGCTGGCACTGCTGGAGCGCATCTCGTTTGATCCTGCTGCGGACAAGCTCTGGTTTGTCGGCGATCTGGTCAATCGCGGGCCACAGTCGTTGCAGGTGCTGCGTTTTGTAAAAGGTCTCGGCGACGCGGCGCAGTGTGTGCTCGGTAATCATGACCTGCACATGCTGGCGGTGGCCGCAGGCCATGAACGCTATGGGCGCCACGATACGTTTCAGGATGTGCTCACGGCGCCGGATCGCGACGAATTGCTCGACTGGCTGCGCCGGTGGCCGCTGCTGCATCACGACAGAGCAACAGGATTCACCATGATCCACGCCGGGTTGCCGCCGCAGTGGGATCTGGCGCAGGCGTGCGCCTGCGCCGCCGAGGTCGAGGCCGCGTTGCGTGGCCCGGCGTATGCCGAATTTTTAGGGCAAATGTACGGTGATGAACCGCTCATCTGGTCCGACACGCTGCGCGGTGTGGCGCGGCTGCGCTTCATTACCAACTGTTTTACCCGCCTGCGGTTTTGCGATGCAGAGGGGCGGCTCGCGCTGCATGAAAAGGGACCGCCGGGCAGCCAGCCTGCGCCTTACCTGCCGTGGTTTGAGGTACCGGACAGGAAGAGCCGCGATTTAAACATCGTCTGCGGCCACTGGTCGGCGTTGCGCGGGTATGCGGCGCAAGGCGTCTATGCGCTGGACACCGGTTGCGTGTGGGGCGGCCGCCTGAGTGCGCGGCGTCTCGACGCAGAGGAACACACACAGGCGCACGTCGCTTGCCGGGCGCACTGCTCCAGATTTTAGGGCGGCTGTGTTGTTGTAACCGGTGAGGCGTTTGCTGCGACGCTCGTGCGCAGGTTGTGGGCAACGACGTAGGCCTTGTCGTTTTTGAATCCGACGTAGCGCAGGCCATCGTCGCCGTCGAATTTGACCGTATTGAGAATGAGGTCGTAAGGCGCGCCTTCCACGCCGTCTATGACAATGTGCATGGTGGTGCCGGTGAGTGCGCGGTAGACGACGTGTTTTCCGTCCGGGCTGAAGGACGGGCTTTCGGTGCCGATGGAGTCGTACGGTTTCTGCTCCTGGCCATGCACTGCCGCGAACAGCTTGTCGCCGCGACCCGCCCGGTAGGCGATGCGCGATCCGTCGGGGCTGAAGGGTTCGACTAGCGGGCCGATATAGTCGTGCGTGGCGTACTCCTTGCCATCCAGCACCAGCACATATTTACCTTTGCCGCGTCGCACATAGGCGCTGTGCTTGCTGTCTTTGCTGAAGACCGGCTCGGTGGGGTTGATATCTTCGTATTTCCCTCCCGTCTTGCCATCCACGACGATATAGTACTGCTCATGCAGTTCGGCGACAAAGCCGATGTGCCGACTGTTGGGGCTGAAGTGCGGGGCGCTGGAGATTTTGGCGTGATGTGCGCCTTCCTTGCCATCGACCACCAGGAATTGCCGCCCCTGCCGTTCGGCGACATAGGCCACATGCTGGCTGTTCGAGCTGAACAACGGCATGATGGTGCCGATGCCATCATAGCGCGGGCCTTCGACACCACCCACCACCGCAAACCCCCTGTCTTCTTGCATGGCGCGGTAGGCAACACGCTGTCCGTCCGCGCTGAAGCTGAGCGTGGCTTCGCCGATGCCGTCATACGGCTGTCCTTCCTTGTCGTCGAGTGCGACGAACTCCGCGCTGCGCCCGCCCGGCATGATTTTGCTGGCAACGTAAGCAAAATGCCGGCCGTCAGAACTGAAAACGAGCGAGCATTGCTCGACACCATCGTGGGTTCGGATGGCCAAGCCATTCACAACCACGACGGTTTTGCCATTGAGCTGCCTGGCCTTGTAGACCACTTGCTGACTGTCAGGGCTGAAGACGGGGTTTATCAGGGCGTCGTACGGGCCTTCTTCGTTGCCGTCAATCACGGCGTACCATTGCTCACCCTGTTGCGCGATGTAGGCGATGCGCCGGCTGTTCGGGCTGAAGAAGACGGTGCGCATGCCGATGCCGTCATACGGCTTGCCTTTGACGCCGTCCACTACTACGCGTTGCCGGTCGCCCTCCTGCAGCACATAGGCAATGTGTTTGCTGTCGGGGCTTACGTTAAATGAGCTGTCCTTCCAGGCCAGGGTGTCGATGCTGTCGACCAAGGTCTCCAACGTTGCAAGAGGACCGCCCTGGGCGATGACAGCGGACGCAAATACGGATAACAACGCGATCAGAGAAATTCTGCTGAACACAACATACCCTCCACCGCTGCGCAGGCGGCGTTAAAGACCCCCTCACACATCACGCTCTAAGGAGTGCGTTGCTGCGCCGCACAGGTATTGATGCCGCACAGGGCTGAGATCGGACACCAGCGGATGCCGGCAGTGGCCAGCGGTATGAGGCCGAGCAACCCCCAGTAACTTGCATTGCCCTCCAGAATAAACAGCAGCGAAAGCAGCGCAAAACCGATAATGACGCGGATGATTCTTTCAGTGTCGCCGATATTCACCTTCATGAGACCACCTCCCCATAAATAAGCGTGTAACAGACGGGCTGCGCCAGACGAGGGGCGTCAGAATACGGTACAAGCATACCCGCAGCCGCCAGGCCAAGCAATTGCCGGTGGTTTAAGCCCGCTCCAGCGTCACAAAACTGCAGGCGTGCGGGTTCTCGGCATCGGCCGCGTGATCGGTGCGCGCGGTCTCCACCCAAGCGCTGGCGTCAAACACCGGGAAAAATGAGTCACCGTCGAAATCACCGTGTACATAAGTGAGGTGCATGCGCGCCGCGTGCGGCAAAAACTGGGCAAAAATATCCGCACCGCCCAGCACCATGATCTCGTCGCCGGCGCCCGCCGCAGTGAGCGCCTCGGCGACGGAGTGAACTACGCGGCAGCCGTGGGCGTCATACGCCGGATCACGCGTGATGATGATATTGGTGCGGCCCGCGAGCGGCTTGCCGAGCGACTCGAAGGTCTTGCGCCCCATCAGCACCGGCTTGCCCATCGTGACGCGGCGGAAATGGCGCATGTCGGCCGGCAGCCGCCACGGCAGAGTGTTGTGCTTGCCGATGACGCGATGGCGCCCCATGGCGGCGATGAGCGAAATCATGCAGCGTTAAACTGCCACCGGCGCCTTGATGGACGGGTGCGCTTCGTAATTCACGATCTCGAAGTCTTCAAATGCGTAATCGAAAATCGACGATGGTTTGCGTTTGATGACGAGTTGGGGCAGGGGATAGGGTGCGCGCGTCAGTTGCAAGTCCACCTGTTCGAGGTGATTGAGGTAGATATGGCAGTCGCCGCCGCTCCAGACGAAGTCGCCCAATGCGAGATCGCACTGCTGCGCGATCATGTGGGTGAGCAGCGCGTACTCGGCGATGTTGAACGGCACGCCGAGAAACGCATCACACGAGCGTTGCGTAAGCTGGCAGGAAAGTTTTCCTGCGGCGACGTAAAACTGAAAAAAAGCGTGGCACGGCGGCAGCGCCATCTTGTTCAACTCGCTTACATTCCACGCGCTCACAATCAAAC
Organism: uncultured Gammaproteobacteria bacterium; assembly: GCA_963925015.1. Lineage (GTDB taxonomy): Bacteria > Pseudomonadota > Gammaproteobacteria > SURF-13 > SURF-13 > JAQBXX01. Next base: position 8,435 of record CAWUTX010000063.1, on the reverse strand, counting down.
GCCGCGAGTCGGGGTTGGTCTTGATCTGGTGGATGAGTTCGCTGATCTGGTCGACGCTGCCGCCTGCCGTTGTTTTCCATTTGCGCCATTGCGCGCCGTACACCGGGCCGAGGTCACCGCTGGCATCGGCCCATTCGTTCCAGATACGCACGCCGTTGTCGTTGAGATATTTAATATTCGTATCGCCGCTCAGGAACCACAGCATTTCATGAATGACGGACTTTAGATGCATCTTTTTGGTGGTGACGAGCGGGAAGCCCGCAGCGAGCGGGAAGCGCATCTGATAACCGAATACGCTGAGCGTGCCGGTGCCGGTGCGGTCGTCTTTGTGCACGCCGTGGTTGCGGATATGTTGCAAAAATTGCAGATACTGTTGCATAAGCTAAAGAGCACCCCTAAAAATGCGTCTTTTGCTCCAATACTGTGCTGTACAAGGAAGTACGAATGTCGCGAGCGCAGGACGCGCAGGAGCCACCGTTACAGCTTGTCTTGAAGCAAAATCCATCATTTTTAGAGGTGCCCTAAATTTTACGAGATGAAGTTTTTCGATAAGCCAATAAAAGCAGTCCTGCGCCCGCGAGAAACATCGGCAACGACAGCACTTGCCCCATCGTAACCCAGCCGAGCGCGAGATAACCGAGCTGTGCGTCTGGCACACGCGCGAATTCCACCATAAAACGGAACAGGCCGTAGAATAATAAAAACATTCCCGATACCGCCATTCTGGGTCGCGGTTTGGCGGAGTACATCCACAGGATAATAAACAGCAGCGCGCCCTCCAGCGCGGCCTGATACAACTGCGACGGATGGCGTGCCACCGACCCACCGCCGGGAAAGATCATGGCCCACGGCACGTCGCTCACCTTGCCCCACAGCTCGCCGTTGATGAAGTTGCCGATGCGCCCGGCGCCGAGGCCGATGGGCACGAGTGGTGCGAGGAAGTCCGTCATCTCGAAAAAGTGCATGTGCAGCTTGCGCGCATACAGCGCCATGGCGAGCAGCACGCCGATCAGCCCGCCGTGAAACGACATGCCGCCCTGCCACAGCTTGAGGATGTTGAGCGGTTCGGCCAGGTAGGCCGCCAGGTCATAAAACAGGATGTAGCCGATGCGTCCGCCCAGCACCACGCCGAGCGCGCCATAAAATATGAGATCGCTGACCTGCTGCGGCGTGAGGATGGCCCCCGGCCGCCGCGCGCGCCGTACGCCCAGCCACCAGGCGGCGGCAAAACCGGTGAGATACATCAGACCATACCAGTGAACCTGGAGCGGGCCAAGATGCAGTGCAACGGGGTCGATAGCGGGATAAGTCAGCATGGGACTGGAATTATGTACTAGCAGGTGTGCGAGGTGAAGCGGAAACGCATGGGCACCTCTAAAAATCCGCTAAAGCCACGATGGCCGCGTTGCCCTGTATATAACAAAGGGGCGCTCAAAATGCGGGGCCGCGAAGCGGCAGACTGCGTGTACACTGCGCTTTTTCGCGCATCTCCGCTTTGCCCTCGCGTCTTGATCGAATTTTTAGAGGCGCCCATATGTCAATCGCGGGAAACACGCGCAAAAAACGCCTTGAGGTAGTCGGTTTCGGGGATCGCCGGATGCACGGGGTGGTCGGGCCCCTGATGGCCTTGGGCGATGATTTGCAGGGTGCGGTCGTGTTCGCGCCCGGCCTGTAGCATCACATTGAGCAGCGCTGCGCGCTCCAGGTGATACGAGCACGAGGCCGAGACGAGAATGCCGTCGGGGGCGAGCAGCGCGAGCGCCATCTGGTTCAGGCGGCGATAGGCCAGCAGCCCCTGGGCGTGATCTTTTTTGCGTTTGATGAAAGCCGGCGGGTCGATCACGACCACGCCAAAGACTTCACCCTTATCGCGCAATGATGTGAGTGCACCGAAGGCGTCGCCATGCAGTGTGGCCACGCGCGACGACACCTGGTTGAGTGCGGCATTGCGGCGCACGAACTCGAGCGCATGTTCCGAGGCGTCAACGCACAGCACTTCGGATGCACCCGCGACTGCGGCCTGCACACCAAAAGCGCCGAGGTAACTAAAAACATCAAGCACGCGTCCGCCGCGCGCATGCTGCCGGGCAAGGGCGCGGTTGACGCGGTGGTCGTAGAACCATCCGGTCTTCTGGCCGCGCGCCAGCGGTGCCTCGAAACGCACGCCGTTTTCCTCCAGCATCACGCACTCCGGGGCGACGCCGTGCGCGGTTTCCACGTAGCTGGGTAAATCTTCCAGCGTGCGGATGGTGCTGTCGTTGCGCAATAGAATGACATCAGGATGGAGCACGTTGTGCAGCGCGCCCAGGATATCTGTTTTCACACGCTCCATGCCGGCGGTGGTGATTTGCACCACGACCATTGCGCCGTAGCGGTCGACGACGAGGCCGGGTAGGCCGTCGCCCTCGCCGAACACGAGACGGTAGTAAGGTTTGTCGAACAAACGCGTGCGCAGCGTGAGCGCGTGAGTGAGGCGCTGGGTGAGTAGTGCTGCACCCAGCACGCGCTGCGGCGCACGACTGATGAGGCGTGCGCAGATGAGTGAGTGCGGATTGACGTAACCGCTGCCGATGATTTTTCCACGGCTGTCCTCAACACTGACCCCATCGCCGGGCGCAAAGGCATCGAGCGGTGTGCGCTCGACATCAACTTCGTTGCTGAACACCCACAGGTGACCCGCGCGCAGGCGGCGGTCTTCATTTTTTTTCAGGCGCAGCGGCGCAAGCGGCATGGGTTGTGTCCCGAAATCAAAAATCAGTTTACTTGGGAGTCACAAAAATAAGGCTACATTACTTCGCGTTGGCGGCGATATCGGGGTTGTCATCTATGATGAGGACGCGCATGTTTATCCCGCAAGCTGTCGTCCGGCAGCCGAAAGACAAGCGCCCCGACCCCGGCGTATAGTTACTCAGGAGACACAAAGCTAAGAATATACTACAGCCGGGCGTCTCCTGAGTAACAACCCGGTTTACTCTACCCCCACCCCCGTTCGAGCCGGGGCAAGCTCTTTCCCGCCCCTTCAACAGGGGGCGGGGACGTGTAGGAGAGCGTAGCTTTAATTGCTGACTTATTGAGTAACCTACAGCGCGTAACCGAAACCCTCCTTAAACCGCGCATCAAATTCATCACGCGTAAAGCTGTGGTTCTGCGTGCCGGCGCATTCGACTTTGACTGCGCCCATGAGCGCCGCCACGCGTCCGGTGGTGTCCCAGTCCAGGCTGTTCATCAGGCCGTAGAGCAGGCCTGCACGGTAGGCATCGCCGCAACCGGTGGGGTCTGCTACTTTATCCGCTTTCGCCACCGGAATTTCCAGATGCTTACCATCGGTGTAAATGCTGGAGCCTTTGGCGCCGTGCGTGACGATGAGTGCATCAACGAGTTTTGCTAGTTCCTCCAGAGACTTTCCGGTGCGCTGCTGTATGAGTTGGAGTTCGTAGTCGTTGAACGCGGCCCAAGTGGCCTGTTTCATGAAAGCCATGAGGTCGTCGCCGCCGAACATCGGCATGCCTTGGCCGGGATCGAAGATGAACGGAATGCCGGCGGCGTGAAATTGCGCGGCGTGCTCTACCATGCCGTCACGCCCGTCGGGGGCGATGATGCCGATAGTCACACCCTTGGCGTCGCTCACATGGTTGGCGTGGGCGAAGTTCATCGCGCCCGGATGGAATGCGGTGATCTGGTTGTCGTCGAGGTCAGTGGTGATAAATGCCTGGGCGGTGTAGCTGCGGTCGATGAGTTTGACGTGCGCGCGGTTGATGCCGCAGCGATTCATCCAGTCCGTGTAAGGCCCGAAGTCGTTGCCCACCGTGCCCATTGGCTGCGCCTTGCCGCCCATCAGGTTGAGGTTGTAGGCGATGTTGCCCGCGCAGCCGCCGAATTCGCGGCGCAGATCGGGCACCAGAAATGAAACGCTCAGGATGTGCACCTGATCCGGCAGGATGTGATTCTTGAAGCGGTCGTGGAACACCATGATGGTGTCGTAGGCGAACGAACCACAGATCAGCGCAGACATAGGAGCCTCTTATAATTGAAAATTTAGTTGATCCAGCAACACCAGCGTCCAGACCAGTGCTGCGTTGACGAGCGCCAGCAGTACCGCGCCTGACCCCATATCCTTGGCGCGTCCCGCAAGCGTGTGATGCTCCGTGCCGATGCGGTCTACGGCGGCTTCGATGCTGGAGTTGATGACCTCGACGATCAGCACCAGCATCAGGCTTCCCAGCAGGAGTGCGCGTTCCACGCCGTTGCTGCCCAGCCACAGCGCCAGCGGTGCAAAAAAAACGAACAGTATCACTTCGAGCCGGAACGCGGCTTCATTCTGAAATGCAGACTTGATACCCGCCAGCGAGTAACCGAATGCGCGGATAAGACGTGCGATTTCACCACCTTTCGATATTTTATTTTTCATGGCTGTGTGTTTTTACACGTTTGACGGACGCAAATCAACACGCTGCATATTGTGACCAGGCAAAATTTTTTATTTGTCGTGCCGTGTTTAAATAAAATTGTAACACAAGGTATGGATGATGCGGATAATTAAACGGTTACGGAGGAAAGCTCATGAGACCTCTGCATTTCCGCTCCATCTGGATATCCGACGTACATTTGGGCATTCGCGCATGCAAGGCGGAGTTTTTGCTGGATTTCCTGAATCACACCGAGTCCGACTACCTCTATCTCGTCGGCGACATGATCGATGTGTGGAGCATGAAGGCCCTCTGGTACTGGCCGCAACTGCACAACGAAGTGATTCAGGCCATCATGCGCAAGGCGGCCAACGGCACCAAGGTGATTTACGTGCCGGGCAATCACGACGAATTGTTTCGTGATTATGTGGGACACACGTTTGCACGCATCAAGGTATGCGCCGATGCCATTCATAAAACTGCAGACGGGCGCAGGCTGCTGGTGATACACGGTGACGAGTTCGACAGCATCGTCAAGCACAGCAAGTGGCTCGCTATACTGGGTAGCGGCATGTATGAATTTCTGCTGCTCAGCAACCGTGGCGTCAACTATTTCCGCCGTAGGATGGGTTTTCCCTACTGGTCGCTGGCCGCTTATCTCAAGCACAAAGTAAAAAACGCCGTGAACTTCATCAGTAACTTCGAGCAGGCCCTGGTGCGTGAAGCACGTCGGCGCAAGGTGCACGGGGTGGTATGCGGCCATATCCACAAGGCCGCTATCACCGAGTATGACGGCATCCTGTACTGCAACGACGGCGATTGGGTGGAGAGCTGCACGGCACTGGTGGAAAACGACGCCGGCAAGCTGGAAGTGATTCACTGGGCGGAACAGAGTGTGGTGCTGCTTAAAGAGGAGGAGTATGAAAATTGCTATAGTCAGCGACGCCTGGTTTCCGCAAATTAACGGGGTTGTCACCACACTTTCCAAGACCCTGCAGGAGTTGGAAAAATCCGGCCACGACATCCACACCGTCACGCCGGATAAATTTAAAACCATTCCCTGTCCCACTTATCCGGAGATTAGGCTCGCGCTTGCGCCTCGGAGCAGGGTATACAAAATGCTGGCCGCACTGCAACCCGATGCGGTGCATATTGCCACCGAAGGCCCGCTCGGGCTGGCGGCGCGTGCCTGGTGCATAAAACGCGGCTTTCCCTTCACCACTTCTTTTCACACCCGTTTCCCGGAGTATGTGAATTTGCGCTTTGGCATTCCGTTGTTCCTGACCTATGCCTATCAGCGCTGGTTTCACAATGGAGCGAAATACACCATGGTGGCGACCGAGGCGCTGAAACAGGAATTGCATGCGAAGGGTTTCACGAACATGGCCATCTGGTCGCGCGGCGTGGATACGGAATTGTTCCGTCCGCGCGACAAGTCCCTGGTCTCGCATGCGCGGCCGGTCTTCGCCTATTTGGGACGTGTAGCCGTGGAGAAAAACATCGAAGCCTTTTTGAAACTTGATCTGCCGGGCACAAAATATGTCATTGGCGACGGCCCCGATATGGCGAAGATGAAGCAACGTTATCCCGATGTGCAGTTCGCCGGTTTCAAAACCGGTGAGGATTTAGCGAGTCATCTTGCGTGTGCGGATGTGTTTGTGTTTCCCAGTCGCACTGATACCTTCGGCCTGGTGGTCATCGAGGCGCTCGCCTGCGGCGTGCCAGTGGCGGCCTATCCGGTGCGCGGGCCGGGCGACATTATCATCAACGGCGAGACGGGTTATCTCGATGAAGATCTGCGGCAAGCGGCACTGCAGGCGTTGTCACTTGACCCGGAACGCTGCCGTGCCGATGCGCTGCTCTATACGTGGCAGGCGTGTACGCAGCAATTTGTCACGCACCTCATAGCTTCTGCCCCGGTGGGAAACGCAGGCGAGGCGGTTACGGCTTCCAGGTAAGGTTCAGCTCGCGCGCCGCCTTCACATCATCCAGGCGTCGCACCGGTGTGGTGTAAGGCGCGCCCTTGAGTTTTGCAGCGTCGGCGTGTGCCTCGGCCAGTATTTTTTGCATTGCGTCGATGAAGCCGTCCAGCTCTTCCTTGGTCTCGGTCTCGGTCGGCTCAATCAGCAAGCACTCCGGCACCAGCATGGGGAAATAGGTCGTCGGTGCGTGGTAGCCGTAGTCGAGCAAACGCTTGGCGACATCCATCGCAATCACGCCGGTTTCGTCCTTGAGTTTTTTCAGGGTGAGAATGAATTCATGCGTCGCGCGGCGTTTGGGAAAGGCGGCGACATAGCCCGCCTGGGTGAGGCGCGCCATCAGGTAGTTGGCGTTGAGCGTCGCATAGTGCGCCACGCGCGGCATGCCCTCGCGTCCGAGCAGGCGCGAGTAGACGTAAGCGCGCAGCAGCACGCCCGCGTTGCCCATGTGCGCGGACAGGCGGCCGATGGAGTGCGGGCAATCCTTTTCCGTGAGCCAGCGGTAACGGCCGTCGCTTTCCCTGCCCACGATGGGGATGGGCAAAAACGGTTTCAATCTTTCGTTCACGCCCACCGGGCCGGCGCCGGGGCCGCCACCGCCGTGCGGCGTGGAAAAGGTCTTGTGCAGGTTCATGTGGATCACGTCGAAGCCCATGTCGCCCGGTTTGACCAGGCCGAGAATGGCGTTGAGGTTGGCGCCGTCGTAATACAGCAGGCCGCCTGCATCATGCACAATCGTGCGTACTTGCAGAATGTCTTTTTCAAACACGCCGAGCGTCGAGGGGTTGGTGAGCATCAGGCCTGCGGTGTGCGGCCCGACTGCGGCGCGCAACAGCTCAAGGTCGACGTCGCCGTCGGCGTCGGTCGGAATTTCGCGCACCGTGTAGCCGCACATCGCGGCGGTGGCGGGGTTGGTGCCGTGTGCGGCGTCGGGCACCAGAATTTCCGTGCGTGCGGTGTCGCCACGCGCGTCGTGATAGGCACGGATCATGGCTACGCCGGCGAACTCGCCTTGCGCCCCCGCCATCGGCGTGAGCGAGACCGCCTGCATGCCGGTGACGTCTTTGAGGATTTCCTGCAAGTCATACATGCAGCCAAGAAAGCCCTGGCTGAAGTTTTCCGGCGCCTGCGGATGACGGCCCGCGAAGCCCGGCAGCAGCGCGATCTTGTTGCACGCACGCGGGTTGTATTTCATGGTACAGGAGCCGAGCGGATAGAACTGCGTGTCGATGGAAAAATTCTTCTGCGACAATCTTGTGTAATGCCGCACCACCTGCATCTCGGACACCTCAGGCAACAAGGCCCGCCGCGTGCGGCGCAGATGCGAGGGAATGCCACCAGTCTCCGCCCGGTCGAGTGGAGACTGCGAGGGATTGGTGCGGCCCGGTTGTGAATGTTCAAAAATCAGCATATTGTTTCCGTTGGCGGCTTACTTCAGCGCCGCGAGTGCCTTGTCGTAATCGGGTTCCTGCCCGATTTCGGGCACCATCTCCGTGTATGTCACCTTGTCGTTTTCATCAATCACGACCACCGCGCGCGCGGTGATGCCGGCCAGCGGGCCGTCCTCGATCAGCACGCCGTAGTCCTTGGCGAAATGGCGGTCGCACATCATCGAAAGTGTGATGACGTTTTGGGTGTTCTCCGCCGTGCAGAAGCGGTTCATGGCGAAGGGCAGATCAGCGGAGATCATCAGCATCACGGTGTTGGCATTGGCATTGGCCTTGGCGTGGTCGTTGAATTTCTTGGTACTGATAGCGCATATCGGCGTGTCGAGGCTGGGCACGATGTTGAGCAATTTTTTCTTGCCGCGAAAATCGGCCAGTGTCTTGCTGGCGAGGCTGGTATCGGCCAAGCTGAAGTCGGGGGCCTTGCTGCCGACTTTTGGCAGATCGCCGTTGGTGTGTATGGCGTTGCCTTTAAGTGTGATGGTGGCCATGGTGCTCTCCTCTTCGTTTGAGCGGAATTATTAAGTAGACACACTAATGACGTGGCGTCATTAGTGTGTCTACTGAATAGTCGCGGTGTTTACCTTGCCCCCGCCCTGTCCCGC
>CAWUTX010000062.1:0-3891 GCA_963925015.1 uncultured Gammaproteobacteria bacterium | reverse complement strand
CTGTAGGTAATAAAGTAGCGATAACATTTAACACTGTAGCTAACAAGCTAACGCAGTAACGCGCTGAACGACGCTAATTAATACTGGTAGTTGACGAGGTCTTGCCCAAGACGCCGAGGGCGGCCTGGGTTTCCAAGGAATGATTCCCGCAGTTGCGGGTGAACACGGATTTCAAAAGCTTTTGAGGCGATGGCATGACACTCAGCCAGGTTGGGGTGCTTGCCCTGCTACCGCTGGCCGCATTGCTGCTGGCGATTGCATGGCACGACGTGAAGCGCCACCGCATCCCGAACCCGCTGGTGTTCGGGGGCGGGGCTCTCGGGCTGGCGCTGAACGGCTTGCTGCCGCAAGGGCTGGGCTGGCTGGCTGCGCTTCAGGGTCTGGGCTTGGGCCTCGCGCTGCTGCTGCCGCTCTACTGGCTGCGCGTCATGGGGGCGGGCGACGCGAAGCTGATGGCCATGGTGGGCGCCTTTCTCGGGCCGCAGGATGTATTGGGCGCGTTGCTCGCCACGTTTCTGGCGGGGGGTGTGATGGCGCTAGCGGTTGCGCTGCGCGCCGGGGCGCTGAGGCGGTTGCTGCAAAACCTCTGGCTGATGCTGATCGAGGGCATGGTGAAAGTGAGCGTCGGGCAAGCGCCGGTGGTGGACGGCGCGCCGGTTTCGGTGGGCAAGCTGCCCTACGCCGTGGCGATCGCGGCGGGCACGCTGGGCTGGCTGGCGTGGCAGCGCATGGGGTGGGGGTAAGAGCTTACCAGGACAGTCCATCGCGGCCCGCGGCTGTAGGAAGAGCGGCAATCAAGACAACATATTCAAGCGCTTCCAGATCGATAGGAAGCTGTCAGGAATGGCGACTGTAAGCAAGGGGAAGTGAGATGAAAAACACAAGAGCTGTGGTAATGATCGTAATATCGCTGACCATCGGTCTGGTCGCCGTCATACTGGCCTCGCGTTGGATGGCGCAACAACCCTCGCTTGCGACCAGCAAGGTGGTCGTGGCGGCCAAGGACGTGGATTTGGGTACACGCCTTGCGCCCGACATGCTTGCCGCCGTCGAGTGGCCGCGGGGCAGCGTTCCCCAAGGCGCAATCCTGGATCAGAACGTGCTGCTCAAGGATCCCCTGACGCAAGAGCCGCGCGTGCTCAGCACCAGCGTGTTCAAGGGCGAACCGATCCTGGAATCCAAGCTCGCTCCGGTCGGTGCCAAGGGTGGGCTCTCCGCGGTAATCGGCGCAGGCAAGCGAGCCATTACCGTGCGCGTCAATGACGTGGTGGGGGTGGCTGGCTTCGCCTTGCCGGGCAACTACGTGGACATCATCATCAACACCGAGGACGAGAGCGTCAAGGCGGAAGGCATAAACAAGACCATCTCCAAGATCGTGCTCGAGCGTATTCTGGTGCTGGCGGTTGCTCAGGAGGCAAGCCGCGACGAAACCACGCCCAGGGTGGTGAACGCAGTGACCCTGGAAGTGACGCCGGAACAGGCCGAGAAACTGGACTTGGCGCGCAGCGTCGGCACCCTGTCGCTGGTGCTGAGAAGCCAGATTGATACGGCGCCGGTGCTCACCAAAGGTGCGATCAAGCAGCAGTTGCTGCAGCGTGTGGCCGAGGAGTCGGTCAATGCCGTGGTCCAGACAGTGGTGGTGCGCCGCCCCGCTCCCGCAGCCAAGGAGAAAGTGGAGCTGATCAAGGGGATGGAACGGTCCAGCCAGGTTTATTGACCGGGCACCAGGATCGCTTCCAGTGAGCTTTAACCCGGCCGCAAGAATAGACGCGCTCCCCGGGGAGCGGACACTTCAGTATTGGACGGCCGGATCAACAAGAGAGGAACAACAATGAACCAGAACACAACGCCGAACACCAAGCTGTGCCGATTGGGCCGCGTACTCCTCGCCATCGGGCTCGCGTTTTCCTTGACGCTCCAGGCGGCGCCGGTTCCGCCGGCCAGCACGATCGAGTTCGCGCCGCAGGTCAACGTGACCATCGGCAAATCCGTGCTGCTGAAGCTGCCGGCTGCCGCGGCCAGGATATCGGTAGGCAACCCCGCCGTGGCGGACGTGATCCTGCTCAAACCGACCGAGGTCTACCTGCTCGGCAAGACAGTGGGCTCCACCAACATCATTCTGTGGAGCAAGAGCGGCCTAAGCACGGTCGTGGATGTGGCGGTCGCCATGGACACGGCCTCGCTGCAAGACACGCTGCAACAGTTGCTGCCGGGCGAGAAGAACATCAAGGTGACGGCGGCGGCGGACACCCTGGTGCTCAGCGGCATGGTTGCCGACGCGGTCAAGGCAGGCCGGGCTGTTGCCTTGACTGAGGCGTACGCGGGCAAGAAGGTGATCAACATGCTGCAGACAGCCGCGCCGCAGCAGGTGATGCTGGAGGTAAAGGTGGCGGAGGTGTCGAAGTCCCTGATGGACCAGTTGGGGCTCAAATTCGAGCGCGGTGACCTGATCTCGAATTTCCTGTTTGGCAACCTGGGCGGAGTCATCACAGGCACGCCGGGCTCGCTGGAGATCGAGCTCGAGGCACAGAAGAAAGACGGCCTGGTGAAGATTCTGGCGGAGCCGACCGTGATGGCGATGAGCGGGCAGGAAGGCTCATTCCTGGCGGGAGGCAAGATATTCATTCCCGTGCCTCAGACAGGCATAGCAGGAGGCGTCACCCTGGAGGAGCGCGAATTCGGCGTGGGGCTACGATTCACCCCGACGGTGCTGGAAGGCGGGCTGATCAACCTGCGCGTCGCGCCCGAAGTGTCCGAGCTTTCGACGACCGGTACCGCGTTTGGCTCTGGCGACGAAGGCGGCAGTATAAGCATCCTGCCCACCATCACCACGCGTCGCGCTTCGACCACGGTGCAGTTGCACGATGGCCAGAGTTTCGCCATCAGCGGGTTGATCAAGAATAACGTGACCCAATCCGTGAAGGCGTTCCCGGTGCTGGGCGAGATACCCATCCTGGGCGCGCTGTTTCGCAGCAGCGAGTTTCAAAACGACAGAACCGAGTTGATGTTCGTGGTCACACCGCGCCTGGTGAAGCCGCTGCCGCCGGATTACAAGCTGCCCACGGACAGCTTCATCGAGCCCAGCCGGAGCGAGTTCTTGCTGGAAGGGCGCATGGAAGGCAAGACCGCCGAGCCTGCCGCTCAACCCGCCGCCACACCCGCGCCCGTCGGGGCCGAGCCGCAAACCGGGCCCAGCGGTTTCGAGATGAAATAAAGGAGACGACCATGCACAGCACAATGATCAAATTGCTTTTCACCGGCTTGCTGGCATCCGGCGCCCTCGCGGGTTGCGTCACCAAGACGCCCTACCTGGACCAGAAATTCGGCGAGGCCCTCTACACCGCCAAGGCCCAGCAGACCATCAACCCCGATGCATCCCTCAACACCGACCCGGTGGCGGGGCTGGACGGCCAGGCCGCCGCTGCGGTGCTTGACAACTACCATAAGTCCTACGAGTCTCCGCCTGCGCCGGTCAATGTGTTCACCATCGGTGTCGGGTCCGGCGGCGGCGGCACGACCTCCGGCGGCACGGAATAAGCATCCGGTTTCGTGACCCCGGAGCAGGCGACGAGCAGGCCGATGCGTAACACGATCCATTCCATGCAGCGCCAGGGCGGTGCGGTGGCGATTATTGTCGGCCTCAGCATCTTTGTACTGGTGGGCTTCCTCGGCCTGGTGCTGGATTTGGGGCAGCTCTACATCACCAAGACCGAGCTGCAGAACGCGGCGGATGCCGCGGCGTTGGCGGGCGCCAAGGAGCTGGTCGGAACCGCCGCGGGCATCGACCGCGCCGAAACGTTTGCGCGCAACACCGCCGCCGCTAACAGCGTGCGCTTCGGCGGCGCGCCGCTGCCGCGCGCCGTGGATATCGCTCGCGCCAACATCAAGTAC
>CAWUTX010000061.1:0-9443 GCA_963925015.1 uncultured Gammaproteobacteria bacterium | reverse complement strand
TCCCAGAACCACCAGCCGCCCCAGCCGAGTTCGTAATACGCCCACCAACTGCCGAGTGCGACGCCCAGCGTGAGAAACACCCATGCGCTGGTCGCCCACGGACGCGACCAGCGCGCCCACGCGGCATCGAGGCGGCCACCGAGCAGCGCGGCGATGGCGAAGCTGAAGACGACCGAAAACCCGACGTAGCCCATATACAGCATCGGCGGATGCGCTATGAGGCCGATGTCCTGCAGCAGCGGATTCAGGTCACGTCCTTCGATTGCCGCCGGCAGCAGACGATCGAACGGATTCGATGTCAGTAGCATGAACAGCAGGAAACCGATGCTGATGAAGGCCATCACGCCCAGCACGCGCGCCACAAACTCATCGGGCAAGCTGCGGCTGAAAATGCTCACTGCCACCATCCACACGCCGAGGATGAACACCCAGAACAGGAGCGAGCCTTCGTGCCCGCCCCACACTGCGGAGACGCGGTAATACCACGGCAGTGCCGAGTTGGAATTGCTCGCCACGTACTGCACCGAGAAGTCATGGACGATGAAGGAATACACCAGACACGCCATCGCAATCACAACGAATGCGAACTGCCCGCGCGCTGCGGGTCGCGCCACCGCGATCCATGACGGGATGCCGCGGGCCGCGCCGATAATGGGCAGAACACATTGAATCAGCGCCACCGACAGCGCCATGACAAGTGCAAAGTTACCGATTTCAGGAATCATTTCCTACCTCACAATGTTAGGGCTTAACGTAATGTTGGTGCGTAACGTATTGCTGGCCTGCGGCTTGGAGTCCTGGGCCGCCTTGATCGCCTCGGAAACTTCAGGCGGCATGTAGTTTTCATCGTGCTTGGCGAGCACCTCTTCGGCAACGAACACACCCTCGCTGCTCAAGCGCCCCTGTGTCACCACGCCCTGTCCTTCGCGGAACAGGGTTGGGAGGATGCCTTTATACACCACCGGCACGGTCTTTACGGTGTCTGTGACCATGAAGTGCACGGTGAGTCCGTCGGCTTCACGCTTGACGCTGCCCTGCTCCACCAGCCCACCCAGACGCAGGTTGCGCTCATGTACCTTCTCTACTGTGCCGAGCTGACTGGGGCTGTAAAAATACACCAGATTACCGCGGAAGGCATTCATGGTAAGTGCGGCGGCGGCGGCGACGCCAAGCACGATCAGCAGTACCAGCATCATGCGTTTACGGCGCGGCGTCATGTGCGGCTCCGGTTACGTTGTGCAGTGCGCAACAAGCTGCGCAGAACCTGTTGCTTATAACGCAGCGCCATCACCACGTTGAGCGTCAGCACGATGAACGTAATACCGTACGAACCCCACACGTAAAAGGCATAGCCATCCATATGAAAAAATTCAGCGCTGCTCATGGTTGCTCCTCGTTAAACCAGGTGCCGATTTGACCGCCATATCCTGCACCAGTTCCTGCACCCACACACTATTGCGCTCACGCTCCAGCACCGCCGCGCGCGTGCGCAGCAGAAGTATCGTGACGTAAAGCAGCTTGAAGCCTATCGCCATGAGCAACAGCGGCCACAGCATGCTGGGATGGATGGCGGACGTGCCCACGCCGAGGCTCTGCGGTTGATGCAGGGTGTTCCACCACTGCACCGAGTAATAGATGATAGGCACGTTGACCGCGCCCACAATGGCGAGCACCGCAGAGGCGCGCGCCGCAGTGCGGCGATCTTCAAACGCGGATTGCAGCGCAATGTAGCCGAGATACAGAAACAGCAGAATCAATTCCGAGGTCAGGCGCGCGTCCCACTCCCACCAGGTGCCCCACATCGGCTTGCCCCACAGCGAACCGGTGATCAGGGTAAGCAAGGTAAATGACGCGCCGATGGGCGCCGATACCGCGGCGACGATGTCGGCGATTTTGATGTTCCAGATGAGACCAATCGCGGCGGCGGTCGCCATCAACAGATAAATGAACATGGAATTCCACGCACTCGGCACGTGGATATACATGATGCGTACGGTGTCGCGCTGCTGATAATCGGCCGGCGAGGCAAACAGACCGAGATACAAACCAACCAAAATCAGCAGCGCGGTCGCGCCGCCTACCCACGGCAGTATCTTGCCTGACACATCGTAAAAATATTTCGGTGAACCGAATTTATGCAGCCATACCCACATTTAATAATTACTCCACACTGATCCGTAATGCCGCACCTGCCGCCCACGGCGCCAGGCTCAAAGACAATAACAGCAGCGCGCCGAGCATCGAAAGGTGCGCACCCGCCGCGAGACCGCTCGCCGCAGCGTCCACCGCGCCCGCGCCCATAATGAGCACCGGGATATACAGCGGCAACACCAGCAGCGACAACAATACACCACCGCGCCGCAGGCCCACGGTGAGCGCCACGCCGATAGCGCCGATCAAGCTCAACACCGGTGTGCCAAGTGCCAGCGAGGCCATCAGCACCACGATGGCCTCCGGCGACAAGTGCAGCCACAGCGCCAGCAACGGCGCCAACAACAACAGCGGCAATCCAGACAGCAGCCAATGCGTCAGCACCTTGGCCAGCACGGTGACGAATGCTGGCTGCGGCGCAAGCAGCAACTGCTCTAGCGAACCATCCTCAAAATCCGAATGAAACATCGCTTCCAGCGAGAGCATGGCGGAGAGCAGCGCGGCCACCCACAACACGCCGGGCGCGAGCTTCTGCAGCAGATTCGGCTCCGGCCCGAGGCCGAGGGGAAACAACGTCACCACGATGACAAAGAACACCAGCGGGTTCAATATCTGCGCACGCCTGCGCAGCGCAAGCAACAGATCACGGCGGATCAGCACGCCCAGTACTGCAAACACTCCCGGCGTCGCATTCATCAGCTCAATTCCAAACGCACAATATCCACTCCGGCCACCGCGACCGGATGGTGTGTGCTTACCACCGCCATACCGCTCTCTGCCAGATGCGCGGCCAGCATCCGTTCCACCAGTGCTACGCCGCGCGTATCCAGCGCGGTGAACGGTTCATCCAGCACCCACAGCCGCACCTGCGTCACCAGCAGCCGCGCGAGCGCCACGCGGCGGCGTTGTCCTGCCGACAAGGTACGCGCCGGCCGGTCTGCAAAATCCGCCAGCCCGACAGCGTCCAGGGCTTCATCCAGCGTGACGTCCTGTTTGGCGCACGCCAGATCACGCACGATGCTTAAATTTTCATACGGCGTGAGGTCGCCCTTCACACCATGGTTGTGACCGAGATAGATCAACTCGGCGCGGAACTGGTCACGCGCCTGATTGATGTCCGCGCCACACCAGCGCACCACTCCGCCACTCGGCTGCGCCAGACCACACAGGATGCGCAGCAGGCTGGTTTTACCACTGCCGTTGGGCCCTTCGATCAGCATTAGGTTCCCGGGCCCCAGGGAAAGCGATAGCCCGCTGAACAATACCCGCTCGCCTCGCTCGCACTCAACGCCCACCGCCTCCAAACCTAGGGGCGCGGCGGCGCCGTTACTCATTAATGGCACTCATTGCGGCACTCGCTATGGGCTGCGCAACGGGCGTCGCTGCCGACGGCGCGCGCACAGGTTGTGTGTACATGTGCGGCCTCAAAACCCACCGCTGTGGGGGCGATCAGCATTCCGCTCTGGTTCGAATTGTGCGCCGTCATTGTCCCATAAAAACCGTGATTTTTCAGTACTATTGCCATGGATTCCTTGGGGCTGAAGCAGGATTTTTGCTATCCCGCACTGAGGTTTTTCAGGCCTTATACTTTACGAATGGTGGGGTTTAGACTTGAATTACACTTGTTTGGCGATGAAATCGGCCAAAGCGTGCTGCGGCATGAGCATCTGCGAGGCCTGTTCCGTGCGTAAATCCTTGACGCTGATCCCGGCCTGCTGCGCCTCTGCATCCCCCAGAATCAGCGCATAGCGCGCCCCGCTTTTGTCGGCGCGCTTCAGTTGATTCTTCAAGCCGCCGCCGCCGCAATGCACCACCAGCCGCAACATGGGCAGCGCGTCGCGCAGCGTTTCCGCCAGCAGCCAGCCTTGCTTTTCCGCCGCCTCGCCGGCCAGCACGAGGTAGGCGTGCGGGTGCTGCTCCGGCATCGCAACGCCAGCGTCCATGAGCAACGCCACCAGCCGCTCCATGCCCAGCGCGAAGCCGATGGCCGGCGTGGGCCGGCCGCCGATCTGCTCGACGAGGGTGTCGTAACGCCCGCCCGCGCACACCGTGCCCTGCGCGCCGAGCCGGTCAGTCACCCACTCGAACACGGTGCGGTCGTAGTAGTCGAGCCCGCGCACCAGACGCGGATTGACTTGATAGGCCACGCCGGTGCGGTCAAGCGTGGCGCACAACCCGGCAAAGTGGGTGCGCGACTCCTCATCCAGATGATCGGCGAGACGCGGCGCGTCTTCAATCAACGCCTGCAGCACGGGGTTTTTGCTGTCGAGTATGCGCAACGGGTTGGTGTGCAAGCGGCGCTGGCTGTCTTCATCCAGCGCATGACTGTGCGTGGTGAAATAACGCACCAGCTCGCTGCGGTACGCCACACGCGCGGCGTGCGTGCCGAGCGAGTTAATCTGTAGCGTGAGGCCGCTCAAACCCAGCATGCGCCACAGGCGCGCACTCAGCAGAATCAGTTCAGCGTCGATGTCCGGCCCGCTGAAACCGTAAGTCTCCACGCCGATCTGATGAAACTGGCGATAGCGGCCCTTCTGCGGACGCTCGTGGCGAAACATCGCCCCCTGATACCACAGGCGCTGGGTCTGGTTGTGCAGCAGGCCGTGCTCGATGGCGGCGCGCACGCAACCGGCGGTGCCTTCCGGGCGCAGCGACAGGCTATCGCCGTTGCGGTCGGCAAAGATGTACATCTCCTTCTCGACGATGTCGGTGACGGCGCCGATGGAGCGCGTGAACAGTTCGGTGAACTCCACCAGCGGCAGACGAATCTCCGCGTAACCGCAGGCGGTGAGCAGAGTGCGCACACGTTCTTCCACGTACGCCCAGTGCGCTGTCTGCGGCGGCAGCAGGTCGTTCATGCCGCGGATGGCTTGGATCATAGAGGCAGGGGCTAGTAGCTAGTGGCTAGTGGCTAGTGACAAGTAAAAATGATTCATCTTGCTACTTGCTACTTGCTACTTGAGCAATAGCAATTACCGGATGCTGATGTTCATGTTGCCCTAGCTGCTGACGCAATTTAATTTTAGCCCGTATCACGCGTTCGAGTTCGTCTACCAGTTGTTCGTTGTTTACCTTGTGATCCGGCTTGCCGTCGAGGTAGAGCAGATTGGGCGCACCGCCCGCGAGCCCGATTTCGGCCGCGCGCGCCTCGCCCGGGCCGTTCACCACGCAGCCGATCACGGCGACATCCATCGGCTCCAGTATGTCTTCGAGACGCGCCTCGAGCGCGTTCACCGTGCTGATGACATCGAACTCCTGGCGCGAACACGAGGGGCAGGCAATGAGGTTGATGCCCTTGTTGCGGATGTGCAGGCTCTTCAGAATATCAAAGCCGACCTTGATCTCCTCCACCGGGTCGGCGGCGAGCGAAACGCGAATGGTGTCGCCGATGCCCTCCACCAGCAGCATGCCGAGGGCGATGGCGGACTTCACCGTGCCCGAGCGCAGCCCGCCCGCTTCGGTGACACCGAGATGCAGCGGCTGCTCGATCTGTTTCGCCAGCAGGCGATAGGCCTCCACCATCATGAACACCTCGGAGGCCTTGATGCTCACCTTGAACTCCTTGAAGTTGAGGCGATCCAGAATCTCCACGTGGCGCAGCGCGGACTCCACCATCGCCTCCGGCGTAGGTTCGCCGTATTTTTTTTGCAGGTCTTTTTCGAGTGACCCCGCGTTCACGCCGACGCGGATCGGAATATTGTGATCACGCGCCGCCTCCACCACGGCGCGCACGCGGTCTTCGCGTCCGATGTTGCCGGGATTGATACGCAGGCAATCCGCGCCGAGCTCCGCGACGCGCAGTGCAATCCTGTAATCAAAGTGAATGTCCGCGACCAGCGGCACGTTGACCTGTTTTTTTATCAGGCCGAAGGCCTCGGCCGCTTCCATGGTGGGGGTAGAGACACGCACGATGTCCGCGCCGACCTTTTCCAGCGCGCGAATCTGCGCCACGGTGGCCGCGACATCACAGGTATCGGTATTGGTCATGCTCTGCACTGATATCGGTGCGTCACCGCCGACCGCAACATTGCCCACCATGATCTGACGTGATTTACGGCGCGGGATGTGGAAGTGATGTTGCATGGCTATGTATTTCCTCTGGAGTATCAGCGCGCACCGGCGCCGAGCGCGAAACGCGCCACGCCACCGGAGCTGAAGCGCGACTGATCGAATATCACACCATTATACTCGACCGTTACCGCAGGGGAATTGCCCAGCACCACCTGCAACGGCGACTGACTCTCCAGCACGCGCGTGCTGCCACCGCGCATAAGCTCATGCACCAGATCCTTGCCGCTCGCGTCACTGATGACCACCCAGGAATCGGCGCTGAGGCGCAACGCCACCTTGTTCGCCATGACGGAAGAGGGTTGTGACTCGGGCGGGGCCGGATTGGCGCTGTCCGTTGTGGCATCAGCCGCGCCTGGTGCGGCCTGCTCCGGCAGACCGGACACGCTTGCGCCTTGCGCCGACAGCGCATCGGGTTCTGCTGCCGTGCGGGGGGTGGCCGTGGATGCCGGCGGCGTTGCCCGTTCGGCGCTGAACAGGCCTGGTGCGCGCCCGTCGAAGATAACGGCCACTGCCACTACAAGAGCGGCTCCGGCAATCCCTATCAGCCAGCGTAACTCCGGGGTGCTGATGCGTTGTTTCAGCTTGGGCTGCGCAGGCCCATCGAACGGCGTAGCAGTATCCGCATCGCCTGCGGCATAACATTCGACGATGGCGTCCGCGTGGAGCTGTAGCAGCACCGCATAACTGCGCAGATAACCGCGCACAAACACCGGCGCCGCGATATCGGTGTGATTATCCTGCTCCAGCGCCCGTATATATCTCACATCCAGCCGCAGCTTTTCGGCCACCTGTTCCACCGACAAACCCATGCTTTCGCGTTTTGCGCGCAGCCGTGCACCGGGGCCGACCAAGCCCGATGACCCGCCTGCTTCCGCACGACTATCCAGAGTGGCCATGACGGGGCGTGGGCGTCTCTGCGGGACTGGCGCCAGATTCCCGCAACAGTCGCGCCTCCTCCGAGTCCGGGAAGTTGGATTTTAGATAAAGCGAGTAACTCGACACCGCATTTTTATCCCCCAGCTCACGCTCGATGCGGATACCGAGCCACAGGCTCTGCGGGGTGTGCCTGGCAATCTCGGCATAACGCTGAAAATAGGCGCGCGCGGGCAGATACCGCTGCGCCTCAAAATTGATGAGTGACATCTGGTAAAGCGAGCCAGGCATTCTGGGACTCAGCTCCAGCGCCTTACGGAAGTATTGCTCCGCCTTGGCCATGTCCGGTTTGCGCTTGGCGCACAAGCCGGCGTTTTCATAGGCAAACTCGGGCGTGTCGTAGAGAGGGTTTTTCAACGCCTCCAGAAATTGCTGCTCGGCCTTATCGAGCTGGTTGCGCTTGCCGCACAGAAAAGCGCCGTAGTTGTTGCGCGCCGCAGAGTCCTGTGGCTTGAGCTCCACCGCGTGCTGATAGTGCTCGCCCGCGAGATCGAGTTTGCCGAGTTGCTCATACAGAATAGCGATGGCGTTGTGTCCGCTCGCAAGACCGGGGTCGAGTTCAAGCGCGCGTTGCAGTTTGCCGAGCGCGACATCAGGTTTGCCCTGTTGCATATAGCCGATGCCGAGCTTCACATTGGTCTCGGCCAGCGTGTCGGGGCGGTCTGCGGTCGGGGTAAGGGTATCGGAACTTTTACCGGTGGAACTACAGGCGCTCAACACCACGCTGGATGCCACCATCAGCCCGGCCATCATCAAGATCACCGGGCGGCGCGTCATGGCGTGACCGCTCCCGTTGGTGCATAACGGCGGCTGCGGCGACCACGATCCTGCACCTTGCCCGCAAGCTGACCGCACGCCGCATCGATGTCGTCACCGCGCGTCCTGCGCGTGATGGTCACCAGATCGGCCTCCATGAGGATGGCGCCAAAGCGCTCAATGGCGCGCGCGCTTGAGCGCTTGTATTGGGTGTTGGGAAACGGATTGAAGGGAATGAGATTCACCTTGCTCGGCACCTCTTTCAAGAGCCGCACCAGTTCATGCGCGTGCTCCGGGCTGTCATTCACGCCATCGAGCATAACATACTCAAAGGTGACGCGCCGCCGGGGCTCGTCCGCCACATAACGCTTGCAGGCGGCCAGCAGTTCAGCGATGGGATATTTTTTATTGAGCGGCACCAGTTCATTACGCAACGCATCGTTTGGCGCGTGCAGCGATACCGCAAGGCTGACCGGGCTCACGGCATGCAACTGATCGATCATCGGCACCATGCCCGCCGTGCTCAACGTGACGCGGCGCTTGGACAAGCCATAGGCGAGATCATCGAGCATGATGTTCATCGCGCTCACCACGTTGTCGAAATTGAGCAGCGGCTCGCCCATGCCCATAAACACGACATTGGTAATGACACGCGCGCCACCCGGCTCACGCTTTAATGCGCGATTCGCCACCCACACCTGGCCGATGATCTCCGCCACCGTCAGGTTGCGATTAAAGCCCTGCTTGCCGGTGGCGCAGAACGAACAGTCCAGCGTGCAACCGGCCTGTGAAGACACGCACAAGGTACCGCGCCCCTGTGCGGGAATAAACACCGTTTCGATGCTGTTGCCGGAATCCAGCCGCAGCAGCCATTTGCGCGTGCCGTCTGCGGCGGTTTGATCCAGCGCAATCTCAGGCGCCCTGATCTCGGCAATCTCCTTGAGCCGTTCGCGCAGTGATTTACTGATGTTGGTCATGGCGTCGAAATCAGCGGCGTCATACTGATGCATCCACTGCAACACCTGCCCGGCACGGAACGGCTTTTCACCGAGTGCGGCGAAATACTCGCGCAGCGCCGCGCGATCAAGATTGAGCAAATTGGTTTTAGTCGAGTTTTCCAAGGGCTTTATCGCGTGCGGGCGCAAATCTCTTTGGGCTTGAAGAAAAACTCGATCTCGATGTTGGCGTTTTCGAGTGAATCGGAACCATGCACTGCATTTTCATCCACCGTGCTCGCAAAGTCGGCGCGTATCGTTCCGGGTGCAGCCTTCTTGGGGTCGGTGGCACCCATCAGATCACGATGCTTGAGCACGGCATTCTCACCTTCCAGCACCTGCATTATCACCGGCCCGGAAATCATGAAGTTCACCAGATCATTGAAGAATGGACGCGCCTGGTGCACGGCGTAAAATTCTTCCGCCTGCGCGCGCGTCAGATGCTGCATTTTGGCGGCGATAATGCGCAGGCCGTTATTTTCAAAGCGGTGATAAATCGCGCCCATATGGTTTTTGGCCACGGCATCGGGCTTGATA
>CAWUTX010000060.1:0-5809 GCA_963925015.1 uncultured Gammaproteobacteria bacterium | reverse complement strand
GGCCTTGTATTCACCGCCGAATTTCTCGGCCATGACTTTGGTCAGCGCCGCGGTCAACGTGGTCTTGCCATGATCGACATGGCCGATGGTGCCCACGTTTAAATGGGGCTTGGTGCGCTCGAATTTTCCTTTGGACATGATGCCCTCTCCTCACTATGTCGAATCTTGTGTGCCGTTCAGGGCGCCCTTCAGTACAAAATTAAAATATGGAGCCCATAATCGGAATCGAACCGATGACCTCTTCCTTACCAAGGAAGTGCTCTACCGACTGAGCTATATGGGCAAAATCAGTAGCTAGTCGCTAGTGGCGAGTAGCCAGTCAAACCCATAAGAGCGGCTATTAGCGACTCGCTACTGTCTTTAAAAGCTGGAGCGGGTGATGGGAATCGAACCCACGCTATCAGCTTGGAAGGCTGAAGTTCTACCATTGAACTACACCCGCGCAACCCTGATCGGGTCGGCAACGGATACCCACAGCCCTTCCATTTGAGGCACTTCCTCCTCCACCCTCGCCGGCCCCATAGTGGGATCCAGCCTCAATCATGGTGGAGGGGGGAGGATTCGAACCTCCGAAGGCAGAGCCGTCAGATTTACAGTCTGATCCCTTTAACCGCTCGGGAACCCCTCCGCAAACGCAAGCCGCATATTCTGCTGGATATGCCACCCTGTGTCAACAGCTCGCGTGACACAGCCTCCCGGTGTTTCATAATATGAACAGGCACTTAAGGCGCTGTCGGCGGATGCTTCATCAGCCCGTCAATATGCGCCCGCTACGGACAAAAAATCGACGACAAACGATGCGCAACTTGCTATGGTTGCGCGCTCTAAGGCAGGCTAAGCTGCCTATGAAATCAAGGACAACGCAGGGAAACTATCCGTGAAAGTCACCATCCATGGCTGTGGGTATGTGGGTCTCGTCGGCGCTGCCTGCCTGGCGGAAGTAGGCAATGACGTGCTGTGCATGGATGTGGACGCGCGCAAAATCGAGGCCCTCAAACAGGGTGGCCTGCCGATCTACGAACCCGGCCTGGAAGACCTGGTGCGCAAAAATACACGGGCCGGGCGTCTTTCCTTCACTGGTAACGCACGCGCCGCCGTCGCTCACGGGCTGCTGCAATTTATTGCTGTCGGCACACCGCCGGACGAAGACGGCTCAGCGGATCTGCGCCACGTACTCGCGGTGGCACGCAGCATCGGCGAACACATGAGCGATTATCGCATCATCGTGGATAAATCCACCGTGCCGGTGGGCACTGCAGACAAGGTACGCGAAATCATCAGCAGCCAACTTAAGCAGCGCAGCGCACAAGTCGAGTTTGACGTGGTCTCGAATCCTGAATTTCTCAAGGAAGGCGCGGCGATTGAAGACTTCATGAAGCCTGACCGCATTATCATCGGTGCCGATCAGACACGCGCCGCAGACACATTGCGCGCGCTGTATGCGCCGTTCAATCGCAATCACGAGCGCGTCATGGTGATGGATGTGCGCTCGGCGGAGCTTACCAAGTACGCCGCCAACGCCATGCTCGCCACCAAGATCAGCTTCATGAACGAGCTCGCCAACATCGCCGAGCGTGTCGGCGCCGACATCGAACAGGTGCGCCTCGGCATCGGCTCTGATCCGCGCATCGGCTACCACTTTATTTATCCCGGCTGCGGCTACGGTGGCTCGTGCTTTCCCAAGGATGTACAGGCGCTGGAACAGACGGCGAAACAAGCGGGCCACGAGCCGCACCTGCTGCACGCCGTGGAGACGGTCAACCGGCAGCAGAAACAAGTGCTGTTCAGCAAAATCAACAAGCACTTCAAGGGCGCGCTCAAAGGCAAGACCTTCGCGCTGTGGGGCCTCGCCTTCAAACCCAGCACCGATGACATGCGCGACGCGCCCAGCCGCGCACTCATGGAGCGCCTGTGGGAACAGGGCGCGTGCGTACAGGCCTACGACCCGGTGGCGATGAGCGAGGCGCGACGCATTTACGGCGAGCGTTCCGATCTGATTTTGTGTGATAGCGCGGAAGCAGCAACTCGCCATGCAGACGCACTGGTAGTGGTCACTGAATGGCGCGAATTCCGCAGCCCGGATTTCGCGCGCCTGAAGACTGCCCTGACACACCCGGTAATTTTCGACGGACGCAATCTGTATAATCCCGCTCAGTTGCAACAAGCCGGCTTCATCTACTTCGGCATCGGGCGCACTAATCTAAACGCACAACACACATGAAAATATTAGTCACCGGAACGGCGGGCTTTATCGGCGCTGCACTTACCCTGCGCTTGCTCGAACGCGGCGACGACGTGATCGGCCTCGACAACCTCAACGATTATTACGATGTCAATTTGAAGCGCGCACGTCTTCAGCGATTTCAAGATCACCCACGCTACACGCACCTACACGCCAACCTGCAAGATCGGTCTGCGATCACGCATGCGCTTGAGCAGCACCAACCCCAACGTGTGGCGCATCTCGCCGCACAGGCCGGTGTTCGTTACTCGCTGCAAAATCCGCACGCCTATGTAGACTCCAATCTGGTGGGCTTCATGAATATCCTGGAAGGCTGCCGTCACCACGGCGTTGAGCATCTGGTGTACGCCTCCAGCAGCTCGGTGTACGGCTCCAACACCGACATGCCATTTTCGGTACACGACAACGTCGATCATCCACTGAGCCTGTACGCCGTCACCAAAAAAGCCAACGAACTGATGGCGCACAGCTACAGCCATCTTTACCAACTTCCCACCACCGGCCTGCGCTTCTTCACCGTATACGGCCCGTGGGGCAGGCCTGACATGGCGCTGTTTATCTTTACCAAAAAAATCCTCGCGGGCGAGCCGATTGACGTGTTCAATCACGGCCAACACAAACGCGACTTTACCTACATCGACGACATCGTCGAGGGCGTGCTGCGCACCCTGGATAAAATTCCAGAAGCGAATCCCGAGTGGGACGCAAAATCACCCGACCCCGCCACCAGCGCCGCGCCTTACCGTCTATACAACATCGGCCACAACCAACCGGTGGCGCTGTTGTATTTTATTAACGTGCTGGAAAAGCATCTGGGCAAGAAGGCGATACTCAATATGCTGCCCATGCAAGCCGGCGATGTACCGGAAACGTATGCGGACGTCACTGATTTGATGCACGATGTCGGCTACAAACCGGAAACGTCTGTCGAAACCGGCATCGCGCGCTTTGTGGAATGGTATAGGGATTATTACAAAATTTGATACGTGTTGCCCCCCCCGGGAGAGGGCCGGAGTAAGGGGGCTTGCTACAAATCAATCACCCTGACCTCCGCCTTTCCACTTCCACCCGCCAACCGCCCGGCCAGTGGCGACAATAGCGCACGCAGTGTATCCATCACCCCCCAAGGCGCGTTCACCAGCACGACACCACTGCCATTCAACCGGTTCTCCACATCATCCGGCAGCGTCATGAACTCAATGACCTGCGCCCCCATCTTTAATGCACGCACCGCCTGATGAAATTTGCTCACCGCCATGCGCGACTTGAACGGATACCACACCATGTAAATACCGTTACGCCAGTGCTTCGCCCCCTGCTTGAGCGCCGCAACCACATGATCGAACTCATTCGCTGCCTCAAAAGGCGGATCAATTAGCACCACTCCCCTATTCTCCCTCGGCGGCACAAAAGCCTTGATGGCATCCCATGCGTCAGCATGATGGGTGCTGGTATTCTTCACCCCGGAAAAGTTGACCTTGAGATTCACGTATTCGCCGGGCTGCAGCTCCATTAGCACAGCCCGATCCTGTGCACGCAGATATTCTTGGATAATAAATGGTGAGCCCGGATAATATTTAATCTCTCCCTTGCCATTTACCTTTTCGATGACAGAAAAATAATCCGTCAAGTCCGCCCACTTCTCCCGTTCCGGCCACACTAAGCCAATGCCCCGTTCAAACTCGCCGAGGCTACCCAACTGATACACACCGCTCCCGGCATGTGTATCCACCACGCAAAACGGCGTATCTTTTTTATGCAGCGCACGCAACACACACACCAGCACGATGTGTTTGAACACATCGGCGACATTGCCGGCATGAAAACTGTGACGGTAATTCATGTTTTCTTATTTCCCATCTTCCCCACCCCAAATACTGAGCGCCACATTACCATTCTCAGAGGGCGCGCAGGGCCATGGCGCGAACCAAGGGGTTATCCATAGGGATTGCAATCTCGTCATGCTACTCGTATACTTATCTGTAATCTATTTTGGAATACAAAAATGACCACGGTCTCCGTTCGCTTGCCGGACGACCTCCTGAAAGAGGTCGATAAACGCGCCCATGAGCTACACATTCCACGCGCCGAATACATTCGCCGCGCCATTGAATCGCTGAACGCCAAAGCGGTAGCTAACCATCGCCGTCACAGGATAATGGAGGCCTCCCGACGTGTGCGCGAAGAGAGCATGCGCGTCAACGCCGAGTTTGATGCCATCGAAGACGCGCCTGATGCGTAAACGCGGCAGCGTCTGGCTCGCCAACCTGAACCCGGGGCGCGGCACCGAGCCGGGCAAAATCCGTCCGGTACTGATTGTGCAGAGCCAGGCACTGCTGGAAGCCGATCATCCATCCACCCTGATTATTCCCCTCACCAGCAGTCTGATCGATGATGCCGAACCTCTGCGCCTGCGCCTGCCTGCGCAGCGAGGTCTCGACAAGGACTCCGACATCTTGCTCGATCAACTGCGCGCCATTGACAACAAATGCCTGATCCAAGGACCTCTGATGCAGTGTCCACCGGAATTCATGAGCCGGGTGGATGAGGCGTTGCGGGAGGTGTTGGATATTTTGCTGGCCTAGACCGCACCCACACTATTGCCGGTAGACCCTACCTGGAGTAGTGGAGTGGTGGATTGTGAATACATTATGGTTGACACAGGGTCAGCCCTATAAAATAATTCAACTAGTTACCGGCAATCCCCAGTTGGCGAGGGTTTATGGACTATCGAACCATCATCACCATCGAACCAGGAAAACGTGGGGGAAAGCCCTGTATCCGTGGAATGCGCATCACCGTTTACGACGTACTGGACACCTCGCCTCCGGGATGACTCAGGAGGATATCCTGAAGGACTTTCCTTACCTCACGACTGAAGACATCCAGGCCTGCCTCAGCTATGCCGCTGATCGCGAACGCCATCAGTTAGCATCTGGCGCGTGAGGCTACTCTTCGACCAGAACCTGTCACCTCGACTTGTTGATACGCTCTCGGATATCTATCCGGGCTCCATGTATGCCCAAACGGTCGGCTTGGATCGCGCGGGCGATGAAGAAGTCTGGAACTACGCCCGCCAGAACCGATCAATCATCGTCACAAAAGACACGGATTTCCACGAGCGTAGCGTAATTCTCGGAGCGCCGCCGAAGGTGGTCTGGATTCGCCGCGGAAACTGCTCCACGGCGATGATCGAGCAGATTCTGCGGCGCCATCTCGATGACATGCAGCGGCTCGCCACCGATAGCGAAATCAATTACCTCATTCTGATCTAACGCTGTCAGGTCGCCCCCCCCCGGGCCGCATCAGCGCCATCGTCAACGGCAAGCGCGCCATCACAGCCAATACCGCGCTTCGCCTCGGCAAATACTTTGGTATCTCGCCGGGTGTGTGGATGGGCCTACAGGCGGAGCATGACCTACGCATGGCGCAGAGAGAGATCGGCGCAGAGGTCGAGAAGCGCGTACAGCAACATGCCGCCTAAGACACTCGCGGGGTCAGAGCGGAAACACTGGGGGTACAGTGCGACATGAATCCAGCGAATGTTGCAATGCAAGACCTGGCCCC
>CAWUTX010000059.1:0-3597 GCA_963925015.1 uncultured Gammaproteobacteria bacterium | reverse complement strand
CCTTTTTTAGGGGGCGGGGGCGGGGTGGGGGTAGGGTAAACACGGTAATACACAGGAGACACAATGTATGGCGTGTTGCCATACATTGTGTCTCCTGTGTAAATCAAAAATCCATCATTTTTAGAGGTGCCCTTATTTCTTGCCGTAGGCGCTGTCATGGTCGGGTGAGACGGTCAGCAATCGCAAGAAATCCTGCTGGCGATAAGCCGTCGCCCTCCTTGATGGGGTAATTCTCAAGGAGTAGACGCCCTCTATTCCTTTTCGCAAGACCGTCCCTGTGTGATGTTGCGGGGGATGGGGGGTTCGCTTATGTTCGCAAGCCCAGCGGCCAGCGCGCACGCACGTCGAAGGCCAGCCGGGCCGGGCGCAGGCCTGCGGCGAGATTGCGGTAACCGGCGTAGGCGATCATGGCGGCGTTGTCGGTGCAGAATTCCAGCCGTGGGTACGACACGCTCACGTCGTCGATTTTGGCAAAGCGTTCGCGCAGGCGCTGGTTGGCGCTCACGCCGCCGGAGACGATCAAGCGTTTGAGGCCGGTCGCACGCAAGGCGCGTTCACATTTAATGGCCAGCGTATCCACTACGGCTTCCTGAAACGCGCAGGCGATGTTGGCACGGGTCTGGGCCTCTTGCTCCGAGTTGCGCAGTGTGGTGAGGGCGTGGGTCTTGAGGCCGCTGAAGCTGAAGTCGAGGCCGGGGCGGTCGGTCATCGGGCGCGGAAAGTTAAAGCGGGCCGGGTTGCCCTGGCGCGCGAGGCTTTCCAGCGCGGGGCCGCCGGGGTAGTCGAGGCCCAGCAGCTTGGCGGTCTTGTCGAAGGCTTCGCCTGCGGCATCGTCGAGCGATTCGCCGAGCAGGCAATAGCGCCCCACGCCACTCACTTCGACCAGCAGCGTGTGTCCGCCCGACACCAGCAGCGCGACAAACGGAAACGCAGGCGGATCGGGTTCCAGCAGGGGCGCGAGCAGGTGGGCCTCCATGTGGTGCACCGGCAGGGCCGGCACGCCCCAGGCCCAGGCGAGGCTGTGGCCGACGGCGGCCCCGACCAGCAACGCCCCGACCAGACCGGGACCTGCGGTGTAGGCCACGGCGGCGATGTCCTGGGGGCGGCAGTGGGCCTCGGCCAGCACGCGGCGGATCAGCGGCAGGGTCTTCTGGATGTGGTCGCGCGAGGCGAGTTCCGGCACTACGCCGCCGTACTCGGCATGCAACGCGACCTGACTGTGCAGGGCGTGCGCCAGCAGGCCGCGCTCGGCGTCATAGACGGCGGCGGCGGTCTCGTCGCACGAGGTTTCAATGCCTAAGATACGCATGGGGGCAGGGTAATGTGGGTTTTGCAATTGCGTGGGCAAGTCGGTATCATGCCACGTTTACTATTCTCCATTCTTAAATAACTGACAACCGACAGGATATTCAATGCCGTCCGTACGAATTAAGGAAAATGAGCCGTTTGAGATTGCGCTGCGCCGTTTCAAGCGTACCTGCGAGAAGGCCGGTGTGCTGACCGAGTCACGCCGCCGCGAGTTCTACGAGAAGCCGACCTCCATCCGCAAGCGCAAAGCCGCCGCCGCAGTCAAGCGGCAAGAGAAAAAGACCCTGCGCGGAAGTCTCGCCGCACGCGCCTTGCTGTTGCGCCCCGGTGCGGCTGAGAAGCTCGAGCGCCGTCCGCGCTCACACTCCTACTAATCGACGCCCCGGCGTCTGACGTCCTCAGCCGTGGCTGACTCCCCGCTCAAGCTGCGTGTCAGCGAAGACATGAAGTCTGCGCTGCGTGCGGGGGAGAAGCAGCGCCTCGGCATCGTCCGCCTCATCCTCGCGGCCATCAAGCAGCGCGAGGTGGACGAGCGCATCTCCCTCGATGACGGCCAGGTGCTCGCGGTGCTGGAGAAGATGCAGAAGCAGCGGCGCGAGTCGGTGAGCCAGTACGAGGCGGCGCGACGCCAGGATCTGGCAGACCAGGAACATTTCGAGATCGGCGTGGTGCAGGGCTACATGCCCGCGCCGCTGGACGAGGCCGAGATTGACGCCTTGATCGCCGCCGCCATCGCCGAAACCGGCGCCCAGATCGGGAAGGACATGGGCAAGGTCATCAATGCGCTCAGGCTCAAGGTGCAGGGCCGTGCCGACATGGGTAAACTCAGCGCCAAGGTGAAGGCCAAGTTGGGCGGCTAATTAAAATCTCAACGCAAAGACGCCAAGACGCAAAGATTTAAAACATTACAATGGCTAGAGTGAAGCTCCGTAGCCAGCGTAAATCCAGGCGCTTAGTGCGATTACGAAACAGCCGGCACATCTGCCCTGCAACTACTTTTGATTTAATTAGGGTTCTCTTTGCGTCTTGGCGTCTTTGCGTTGAGATTTTTGGGACGACCCAGCAAAGGCTTATACTGAGGCCATGGCAGGCCGTATCCCCCAGCAGTTTATTGATGAACTATTAACCCGCGTGGATATCGTCGAGGTGATCGACGCACGCGTGCCGCTGCGCAAGGCGGGGCGTGAATACACCGCCTGCTGCCCGTTCCACGACGAAAAAACTCCCTCCTTTACCGTCAGTCCTACCAAGCAGTTTTACCATTGCTTTGGTTGCGGCGCGCACGGCACCGCCCTCGGCTTTTTGATCGACTACGAACACCTCGGCTTCATCGACGCAATAAACGATCTTGCTGCGCGTGTCGGCATGGAAGTGCCGCGCACGCAACAGGACGCCACACCGGTGCAGGCCGGGGCGGATTTATACGGCGTGCTGGAACAGGCGGCGGCTTGGTACCGGCGCCAGTTGCGCGAGCACCCCGAGGCGGCGCGCGCGGTGGAGTATCTCAAGGCGCGCGGGCTGACCGGTGAAACGGCAGCGGGGTACGGTATCGGCTATGCGCCGCCCGGTTGGGACAATCTCAAGCGCGACCTGGACGCAGAGGAAGCGGCGTTTGTCCAGGCCGGTCTGCTGATCAAAAAGGACGAGGGTGGCACTTATGACCGCTTTCGTAACCGCATCATGTTTCCCATCCACGACGGCCGTGGACGCGTGATCGGATTCGGCGGGCGCGTGATCGACGCCGCCGACACTCCCAAATATCTCAACTCGCCGGAGTCCACGTTATTTCATAAAGGGCGCGAACTGTACGGCCTGTATCAGGCGCGCAAGACGGTGCGCAAGCTGGAGCGCCTGCTGGTGGTCGAAGGCTATATGGACGTGGTGATGCTGGCCCAGCACGGCATCCACAATGCGGTCGCCACGCTCGGTACCGCGACCACGCACGAGCATCTTGAGCGGCTGTTCCGCGTGGTGGCCGAAGTAGTGTTTTGTTTCGACGGCGACCGTGCCGGGCGCGAGGCGGCCTGGCGTGCGCTGGGCAACAGCTTGCCGCTGATGCGCGACGGGCGCCAGATCGGCTTTCTGTTTCTGCCCGAGGGCGAAGACCCGGACAGCCTGGTGCAGAAGGAAGGACGCGAGGGTTTTACGGCGCGCGCCGCAAAGCCGGTGCCGTTGTCGGAGTTTTTTTATGAAGGTTTAAGGGCCGAGGCCGATATAAGCACCATGGACGGTCGCGCGCGGCTGGTGGAACTTGCGCGCCCGCTGTTGTCCAAACTGGCGGAAGGCGCC
>CAWUTX010000058.1:0-25294 GCA_963925015.1 uncultured Gammaproteobacteria bacterium | reverse complement strand
TCCTGCGCTCCACCGCCCCCGCCTGAAAGCCGCTCGCTACGATTTATGGCGCTATGTACACGGCTATGGAACAAGCAACTGCTTTGCCGGCACGCGGCCATTTTCCGGCTCTGCAGTGGGTTCGCTGTCTGCTTTATCTTCTGCTTCGCGCGGTGCGGCTTGGCCGTCCCGGATCAGGCTGGCACGCTGTTGCAGATAGGCATCGCGCGTGAAGGTGTAAGGGTCGAGCGCCGCTGCTTCCAGTATACGCTCCGCACTCGACAGGCGCGCACGCCGGTCGATGGTCTTGAGTGCTAATGCCTGGTTGCGTTCGGAGACATCGGAGTGCTGACTGAGCAAGTCGGCCTGGTAGTCCACCACTAAACCTATGCCGTCGCGCACCGTGCTGGGACCAAACAGCGGCAACACCACATAGAAGCCTTCGCCTACGCCCCAGTAGCCGAGCGTCTGGCCGAAATCCTCTTTGTTGGCCTCCAGACCCATGGGGGTGGAGATGTCGATCAGGCCCAGCAGGCCGAAGGTGGAGTTGTAGACAAAGCGCTGCATGTCTTCAGCGCCCTGCTCAAACTTGCCCTGCAGAAGGGTATTGATGATGACGATGGGATAAGCGAGATTGTTGAAGAAGTTGCCCACACCGGTGCGCACCGGCTGCGGTACTACGTGCTCGTAACCGGTGGCAACCGGCTTAAGGACGGCTTTATCGACCGTGTCATTGAAGCTGTACATCGACCGGTTGAAGCCTTCGAGCGGGTCGTTCTTGGTGTCTGTGTGTTGATTGGCGGCGCAGCCAGAGAGCAGCCCATAAACGACCAAGAGGCCGAGACAGGCAGGGACGTGAGCAAGTCGGATGCGGTTCATGTGTATGTTTTTTTTCAGTGTGCCAAGGCGGGCAGTAACCCACCAATACCTCACCCGATTATGACATAAACCGCCTGTTATTCAATAGCGGCTGCATCCGGGCGGACATGAGCGGTGACAGGCGATAAAAACAGGGCGGGATCGACCAGCGCCCGGTTCAGGCTCACGCCCCAGTGCAGATGGGGGCCGGTGGCGCGTCCGGACATGCCCACTGCGCCGATGACATCTCCGCGCGCAAGACTCCGGCCAGGTTTGACGGCTATGCGCGAGAGGTGGCAATACATCGTAATCAGCCCCTGGCCGTGGTCGATAAACACGGTGCTGCCGTTGAAGAAATAGTCGCCGCTGCCGATCACCCGGCCCGCGGCCGGGGCATGCACCGGCGCGCCCATGGCTGCCGCGAAGTCGAGCCCGCTGTGCGGCTTGCGCGGCTGGCCGTTGAAGTAGCGCCGCAATCCAAAGGGGCTGCTGAGCGCTCCTCCCGCCGGTGGAGCGAAGGCCGTGTCCACCTCCGCGTTGTCGCTCCACTGTGCGAGGGCGGCGTTGATTTCCGCAGTCTCTTTTTCGATGCGCACGAGGTCTTCGGGTGTCGGCTCGACCTTGCGCTTGTCCTTGAGCATGAGGTGCTGGGTTTCATAGTGCTTGTCGAGCACAGTGAAGCGCTGCGTCAGCATTTTTCCGTTCACGTGTAACTGTATGCCTTGCTCGCCCGGCTCTGCGCTGAGCGGAATGCCGATGACGGCTTGCCAATGCCCTTCATCACGCACGACGAGTGCGCGCGCCCCGTTGTAGTACACCTGTGGCACGCCATCGCTGCTGCTTACTGCCAGCGGAATAATGGCGACACCGCCCGGCACCGGTTCGGCTTGCGGCAAGGCCAGCGCCCGCAGGGACAGGACAAGAAGTGCAAAGAACAGAAACTTAGTCATTGACGGCCTGCTCAACGCTGCATATCAAACGGCCTGCGCCGAGACGTGTCTCCACGCGGTCGCCCGGCGCGAC
This sequence comes from uncultured Gammaproteobacteria bacterium, assembly GCA_963925015.1. Lineage (GTDB taxonomy): Bacteria > Pseudomonadota > Gammaproteobacteria > SURF-13 > SURF-13 > JAQBXX01. Next base: position 23,434 of record CAWUTX010000058.1, on the reverse strand, counting down.
TTCGCGCGCGGAACGTATCACATCGCCCTGCGGTAGCCGCTGCACGATGGCGTAACCGCGCGCGAGCGTGGCGAGCGGGCTGACCGCTTCCAGCGCGCGCGTGAGCATGGCGAGTTGGGTGCTGTATTTTTCCAGCCGCTGACGCAGCGCGCCTTCGAGCCGCAGCGCCAGCGTTTCGCGCCGCGTGCGCAGTTGCTGCAGTCGATAAAGTGGTGTCTGGTGTTGCAAGCGCGCGCGCAATTCCGTCGCCCGACTCAGGCGCACGTGTTGTGTGGCGCGCCATGCAAGTTGCAGGCGCTGCTCCAATTCGTCGAGACGTTGCACGCGCTCGCGCAGGCGCTGGCCGGGGTGTTGCAGACGCCGTTGCAGAAAGCTCAGCGATTGCCGCGTCTGGTCGAGCTGCGTGCGCATGAGGAACGTCAGCCGCGCCTGCATGCGGGCCAGCGTCTGCTGCCACGTCGCCGCGTCGGGGCTCACCAGCTCCGCCGCCGCAGTGGGTGTGGGCGCGCGCTGGTCGGCGACGAGGTCGGCGATGGTGAAATCGATCTCGTGGCCGATGCCGGTGACGACCGGTATGCCGCAGGCGTAGATCGCGCGCGCTACCACCTCTTCGTTGAATGCCCACAGGTCTTCGAGCGAGCCGCCGCCGCGCGCTACGATGAGCACGTCGCACTCGCGACGCTGATCCGCGAGCCGGATCGCGGCGGCGATTTTTTCCGCTGCGCCCGCGCCCTGCACCGGCACCGGATAAATCAGCACCGGCAGGGCAGGAAAACGGCGGCGCAGGGTGGTGAGGATGTCGCGCAGGGCCGCACCGGTGGGCGAGGTGACGACACCGATGCGCTGCGGCAGGCTGGGCAGCGGTTTCTTGTGCGTCGCATCGAACAGACCCGCCGCCGCGAGGCGTTGCTTGAGCTGCTCGAAGGCGCGCAGCAGGGCACCGTCACCGGCGGGCTCCAGGTGCTCGACGATGAGTTGAAATTCGCCGCGCTGTTCATACAGACTCACGCTCACCCGCGCCAGCACCTGCATGCCGTTTTCCGGCGTGAACGGCAGGCGCATGCGGTTGCGGAACAGCGCGCAGCGCACCTGCGCCGCTGCGTCCTTGAGCGCGAAATAGAGGTGCCCGGAGGTGGGGCGTGCGAGGTTGGAGATTTCCCCCTCCACCCAGATCAGCGGGAAAGTGCCTTCCAGCAGCTCACGCGCCTCCATGTTCAGGCGCGAAATGCTGTAGACATCGCGCAACGGGGCGGTTTCGGGGGCGAGGGTGCTCATATAGCGGGAATCATAGCTCAATCATGCCAATTTACCTTAATACATAGCGCCCTAAATCTACTGCGCGTCTTTGATGCGGGTGCGTGCGGTGCTCGGAATCCGGGGCCGCGTAGCGGCAGACTGTATGTACACTCCGGTTCCTGCGCTCCACCGCCCCCGCCTGAAAGCCGCTCGCTACGATTTCTGGCACCATGTATAATAACCCGCTTGGTTTTATCGGGAAACCTGCCATGCGTATTACCGAGCAAGGTCTGACCTTTGATGATGTGCTGCTGGTGCCGGCGCATTCCTCCCTCCTGCCCAAGCAGGCCGAACTCGGCAGTTGGCTCACGCGCGAGATCAAACTCCATATCCCACTCCTGTCCGCCGCCATGGACAGCGTCACCGAGGCGCGGCTTGCGATCAGCATGGCGCAGGAAGGCGGTGTCGGCATCGTGCATAAAAACATGAGCGTCGAGGAGCAGGCGCGTCAGGTGCGTCTGGTCAAAAAATTCGAGAGCGGCGTGATCAAAGACCCGATCAGCGTGTCGCCCGACACCAGCATTGGCGAGGTGCTCGCCATCACGCGCGCCAACAACATCTCCGGCGTGCCGGTGGTGGAAAATGAGAAGCTGGTCGGTATCGTCACCGGGCGCGACCTGCGTTTCGAGCCGCAGAGCGATGCGCCCGTGTCCAGCATCATGACACCCAAAGAGCGCCTGGTCACGGTGCGCGAGGGCGCTGATCGTGCCGAGGTGGTGCAACTTCTGCATCAACACCGCATTGAGAAAGTGCTGGTGGTGAATGATAAATTCCAGTTGCGCGGCCTGATTACTTTCAAGGACATTCAAAAGGCCAAGGAAAATCCCTACGCCTGCAAGGACACGCAGGGCAGATTGCGTGTCGGCGCCGCCGTCGGCACCGGAGCGGATACCGAAGAGCGCGTCGCGGCGTTGGTCGCCGCAGGTGTGGACGTGATTGTGGTAGACACCGCGCACGGCCATTCGCAGTTTGTGATCGACCGCGTGCGCCAGTTGAAGCAGGCTTATCCCGATCTGCAAATTATCGGCGGCAACGTCGCCACCGGAGCGGCGGCGCTCGCGTTGGTGGAGGCGGGCGCGGACGGCGTCAAGGTCGGCATCGGTCCGGGCTCCATCTGCACCACGCGCATCGTCACCGGCGTCGGCGTGCCGCAGTTGAGTGCGATCATGGATGTGGCCAAGGCGCTGGCCGCGAGCGGCGTGCCGCTCATCTCCGACGGCGGTATCCGTTTCTCGGGCGATGTCGCCAAGGCGCTCGCTGCGGGCGCATATTCGGTGATGATCGGCAGCCTGTTCGCCGGCACCGAAGAGGCGCCGGGCGAGGTCGAGTTGTATCAGGGCCGTTCCTATAAATCCTACCGTGGCATGGGCTCGCTCGGCGCCATGAAGCAAGGGCGCGGCGCGAGCGAACGTTATTTTCAGGAAGACACCAACGACGCCGAAAAGCTCGTGCCAGAAGGCATCGAGGGCCGCGTGCCGTACAAAGGCAGCATGCACGCCATCGTGCACCAGTTGATGGGCGGCCTGCGCGCCAGCATGGGCTACACTGGCTGCCGCACCATCGACGCCATGCGCACCAAGCCGCACTTCGTGCGCGTCACCGCAGCAGGCATGCGTGAAAGTCACGTGCATGATGTCACCATCACCAAAGAAGCACCGAATTACAGAATTGATTGAAACAGTAGCAAGTAACAAGTAGCAAGTGACAAGAAGCTGTTTTTTTATTCTTGCTACTTGTAACTTGCTACTTGAAACTTAGTTATGAAAAACATCCACTCCGACCGCATCCTCATCCTCGACTTCGGGTCGCAATACACGCAGCTCATCGCGCGCCGCGTGCGCGAGTTCGGCGTGTATTGCGAAATACATCCGTGGGACATAAGTGAAGACGCACTGCGCGCCTTCGCCCCCAAGGGTGTGATTCTCTCCGGCGGGCCGGAATCGGTGACGCTGCAGGGCACGCCACGCGCGCCACAGTCGGTGTTTGCTCTCGGCGTGCCGGTGCTTGGCATCTGCTACGGTATGCAGACCATGGCGGCGCAGTTGGGCGGCGAGGTGGAGAGTTCCGCCCACCGTGAATTCGGTTACGCCGAGGTGCGTGGGCATGGCCACTCCGCATTGCTGCGCGATATCGAAGATCGCACCAACGAAGAAGGCCACGGCCTGCTCGACGTGTGGATGAGCCACGGCGACCGCGTGGCGCGCTTGCCTCCCGGCTTCAAGGTGATCGCCAGCACCCCATCGGCGCCGCTGGCCGGCATGGCCGACGAGGCACGCCATTTTTACGGCCTGCAATTCCATCCCGAAGTCACACACACGCATCAGGGTGCGCGCATCCTGCAACGCTTCGTGCTGGAGATTTGCGGCTGCGCCGCGCTGTGGACGGCGCACAACATCATCGAAGACAGCATCGCGCAGGTGCGCAATCAAGTGGGAAACAACGAAGTGCTGCTGGGTTTGTCCGGCGGCGTGGACTCGTCAGTGGTGGCCGCGCTGTTGCACAAGGCTATCGGCGATCAGTTGACCTGCGTATTCGTGGACAACGGCCTGTTGCGCCTGCATGAAGGCGATCAGGTGATGGCGACCTTCGCCAAGCACATGGGCCTCAAGGTGCTGCGCGTGGATGCCGAGCGGCGCTTTCTCGATGCACTGAAAGGCGTCGCCGACCCCGAAGAAAAGCGCAAACACATCGGCCGCTTGTTTATCGAGGTGTTTGAGGAAGAAGCCGTCAAGCTGCGCAATATCAAATGGCTCGCGCAGGGCACCATCTACCCCGACGTGATCGAATCCGCCGCCGCAAAATCGGGCAAGGCGCACGTCATCAAGTCACATCACAACGTCGGCGGCCTGCCGGAAAAGATGAAACTCAAACTGGTCGAGCCGCTGCGCGAACTGTTCAAGGACGAGGTGCGCCGTCTCGGCGTGGAGCTGGGGCTACCGTACGAAATGGTGTACCGCCACCCGTTCCCCGGCCCCGGCCTCGGCGTGCGCATCCTGGGCGAGGTAAAAAAAGACTACGCCGACACGCTGCGCAAGGCGGATGCGATTTTTATGGAAGAGCTGCACAGGCACAATCTCTACGACAAGGTGAGCCAGGCGTTCGCCGTATTCCTGCCGGTGAAATCCGTAGGCGTGATGGGCGACGCGCGGCGCTACGACCACGTCATCTCGCTGCGCGCGGTGGAGACCGTGGACTTTATGACCGCGCACTGGGCGCATCTGCCCTACGAAGTGCTGGATAAAATTTCCACCCGCATCATCAACGAAGTGCCCGGCGTGAGCCGCGTGGTCTATGACATCTCCGGCAAGCCGCCCGCCACCATCGAGTGGGAGTGATGGCCCTCATCTCGACCTTCTTCCTCCTGGAGAAGGAACGTCTTTCCCCTCTCCCTCCGGGAGAGGGCAGGGTGAGGGAAAATGACTGACATCGACTGGATGCAACACGCCCTCAAACTCGCCGAGCGCGCACAACAGGAAGGCGAAGTGCCGGTCGGCGCGGTGCTGTTGTTGAACGACGAAATCATCGGCGCAGGCTGGAACCGCCCCATCGCCGTGCACGACCCCACCGCTCACGCCGAGATCATGGCGCTGCGCGCCGGTGCGGAAAAGCTCGGCAACTACCGGCTGAACGACACCACGCTCTACGTCACGCTGGAGCCGTGCGTCATGTGCGCGGGCGCAATGGTGCACGCACGCATCAAGCGCCTGGTGTTCGGCGCGAGCGATCCCAAGGCCGGAGCCATTGTCAGCGCCTTTAATATTATGGACTCAGGCAGGCTCAACCACCGCGTAGAGCATATGGGCGGGGTATTGGCGGAGGAGTGCGGCAGAATGTTGTCCCGATTCTTTGAAGCGCGGCGCAATGATCGCTCGAATGCCGGGTAAGTCGTAGGTAAGGTTGGCGTAGCCTACCTGACACACGGCGTGCTATTTGACAGGAAGAACACCAAGATCCTTGCAGATTTTCGTAGGTTTGCTCTTGGCAATTTACACCGGGAATCTCTTCAATCCAGCTAACCCACCAGTCGTCCACTTCCTTCAAAAAGGGCAGGCTGTTGATGTCCGATTGCAGTAGAGTCGAACTCATGGTTTTATCCCGATCACGTCAGCGATTTCATGCTGCAGATTCCCGGCAGTTAGCGGCGCATTCAAAATTTTCACTGGATTGCCGCTGGCGTCGAACAACACCAGCCTCACCGGTTCAGCGTTATTGGCAGCCATAAATGCGCGCCCTTCCGGAGTGTCATAGTCGGTCATCAGAAACTCGACCCGTCCGGCATACTGATCGCGTATGTCATCCATTACGTGCTGCAGCTCGTAACTGTCCAACGCATTCTTGTCGCGTATCAGCACGACAGCCGCCTGACCCTTGCCGATGCGCGACAAGTCGTCGCTGTAACCGCGCGGCAAATTCATCACAGCGGCTGCGGCGAACAGCAACAACAATGCGCCCACGATCCATTTGATTCCCCCCCCGCGCTTCGATGCGGTAGCGGCTTCAGTCTTTTGTTCAGCTTCACTCATGTTCTCTCTCCAGCACCTAATCTATGCGTACATCTTGCCAACAAATTTATGGTTCTTCATCAAAAAAGCCCTGATTTTTCCTTGATAGCTGAGAATACGGTTTTTTAACCTAACGGACAACATCATGCAAAACACTGCCCTGTACGAACACCTGCTTGGAATCAAATCGCCGTGGCAAGTTAAGGCGGTTGATCTCTCTGTGGCCGACCAGCGCATCGGCATTGACGTAGAGCTCAAGCGCGACCAAGTGTGGGCGGATCCCACAGATGCCACCAAGCGAGCCCACATCTGCTCGTCATTCATATTGATCACCATGCCTCACATAATGATTGATCACGGCTACCTGTTCAGACTCAAACCCCATTGGACAATGCCTCACGCTGACGATCAACCCAAGACCGCGTAATGTGGCAGGCACCCTTCACAAACTCAAGCCTCGAAAGGAGCATGATGAAAATCATGAAAGCAACAGCCTTGGCCAGCCTCATGCTCGCCAGTCTGGCTACCCATGCGGCAACGCCCAGCGTGAGCATCAGCGTAAGCGGTGAAATCAGCCCGGGCGTTTATGGCCAAGTACATTTCGGCAACGTGATGCCGCAGATGATTTTGCTGCACCCTCAGCCGGTGATCATCCTGCGTCAGCCGTCGGCGGTGGTGATCGCTCCGATCTATCTGCACGTACCTCCGGGTCACGCGAAGAAATGGGCCAAGCATTGCGGCAAGTACAACGCCTGCGGCAAACCCGTGTACTTCATGATGTCGGAGGACTACGGACAGGCCTACCAAGAGCGCAAAGGCAAGGGGCGTAAGAATAAAGGGAACAAGGATAAAGGGAACAAGGACTGAGGAGCGAGGAAGCAGCCGCTGCAGCTCGGATAATAGGCAGCGTCCGCCTTGTATAATCTGGTCGGGGCGAGAGGATTTGAACCTCCGACCACCTGAACCCCATTCAGGTGCGCTACCAGGCTGCGCTACGCCCCGTGTTTGATCTGCTTGAAGGCAGGGTATTGTGGCGGGAATAAATGCTAGGGCGCACATGATACCGCAGAATGCGCCGCGCCGGAATCAGGCGGCGTTATTTTAGGGTGTCGAGCAGCTTGAGGATGTCCCCCAGCTCGGTGCGTAACTGAAGCAGGAGCTGTTTGTTGTGGGGTTTCTCGGCCTGATCGAGATTTTCATTATGGTCTGTGAGGCGCTGGCGTGCTCCGCCGATGGTGAAGCCGTGTTCGTAGAGCAGGCTGCGTATCTGCCGGATCATCAGTACGTCGTGGCGCTGATAGTAGCGCCGGTTGCCGCGGCGCTTGGTGGGCTTGAGCTGCGGAAATTCCTGTTCCCAGTAGCGCAATACGTGCGGCTTGACCGCGCACAGTTCGCTCACTTCGCCGATGGCGAAGTAGCGCTTGCCGGGGATGGCCGGCAGTTCGTTATTGTGACTTGCTTCGAGCATAGGCCTCGACTCGCGCTTTCAGTTTCTGACCCGAGCGGAAGGTGACGACGCGCCGCGCGGTGATGGGGATTTCTTCGCCGGTTTTTGGGTTGCGCCCCGGACGGCGGTTTTTGTTGCGCAACACGAAGTTGCCGAAGCCGGACAGTTTGACCTCGGCGTTTTTTTCCAGTGCGGTGCGGATCTCCTCGAACAGCATCTCGACGATCTCTTTGGCCTCGCGCTTGTTGAGGCCCAGATCCTCAAACAGTTTGTTGGTCATCTCGACCTTGGTCAAGGCCATGGTGGTTAGTCCCGTAAGGTGGCGCCAAGTTGTTGTTTTAGGGTGCTCACGACACGTTCGATGATGTCGGCAACGTCTTCATCCGTTAGAGTGCGCGAAGGCGCTTGCAAGGTCAAGCCCAAAGCGATACTTTTTCTTCCGAAATCAATACCTTTGCCCCGATAGACGTCAAACAACTGTACATCCCGTAGATAATCTAAGGCCGCTTGCGCCACGCAGGCCTGTATCTGGGCGGCGGAGACGCCTTCCTCCACCACAATGGCGATATCGCGCCGTATCGTCGGGAATTTGGACACCTCACGGAAGGCTGGCACGCGGGCCTGCTCCAGCAGATCGAGACTCAGTTCGAATACATAGGCTGCCTGATCTAGGCCCAGAGGGTGCGACAGGGCGGGGTGCAGCGCGCCGACCCAGCCCAGCACCTGGCCCTGGCGCAGGATGCGCGCGCTCTGGCCGGGGTGCAGCGCCGGGTGCGGTGCGGCCTCGAAGCGACAGTCCCCGAGCCCGCCTAGGCCCAGCAGGGCTTCGACATCGCTCTTGATGTCATAGAAGTCCACACCCTGTTGCGGTTGCCCCCACTGTTCCGGGGCGGGGCTGCCGGTGATGATACCAGCGATTGATCTTTTCTGTTTAATTTCATTGGCTTGGGTGCTGAATATAAGCCCTGACTCGAACAGTCTCTGGCGCGTCTGCTGGCGGTTCTGGTTGTAGCGCAGGGTGGCGAGCAGGCCGCACCACAGGGTGGTGCGCATCACCGACATCTCGGCGGAAATCGGGTTGGTGAGCGCAATCGGGGCGGCGGGGTCTAGCAGTTGTTGCAGACCGGGCTCCACGAAGCTGTAGGTAATCACTTCCTGATAGCCGCGATCCACCAGAAGTGCGCGCAGGCGCGCGAGGCTGACGCGGGTCTCAGGTTGCGGGGTCATCGTCAGGCCGACGCGCGGCGCGTGTGCGGGCAGGCGCTGATAACCGTGCAGGCGCGCGACCTCCTCGATGAGGTCGGCCTCGATGGTCAGGTCGAAGCGGTGTGGCGGCGGGGTGACTTGCCAAGCGTCGGATTCTTTGACGACCTGCATGCCGAGGCGCGTCAACAGCGCCGTGACTTCCGGCGCGGGCAGCGACAGGCCGAGTACGCGGTGCAGCCGTAGTGCTCGCAGCGTGATAGGTGGACGTTGTGGAAGCTGGGCCGCCGCGCTGACTTCGATCACCGGCCCGGCTTCGCCGCCGACGATCTCCAGCAGCAGGGCGGTGGCGCGTTCAAGGGCGCGGCGTTGCAGGGCAGGGTCTACGCCGCGCTCGAAGCGGTGCGATGATTCGGTGTGCAGGCCGTAGGCGCGTGCGCGACCCGCGACGGCGTGCGGCGCAAAATAGGCGCTCTCCAGAAACAGGGTGTCGCTGGTCGCGCTGATGGCGGCGTCGATGCCGCCCATGATGCCCGCGATGGCCTGGGGCTGTACGTCGTCGGCGATCACCAGCGTGTTGTCGTTGAGTGTGATGCGCTGGCCGTCGAGCAGGGTGATGGCTTCGCCTGCCACCGCGCGCCGCACGTGTATGTTGCCGTGGAGACGCGCGAGGTCGAAGGCGTGCATGGGCTGGCCGAGCTCCAGCATCACGTAGTTGGTGACATCCACCACCGCGCTGATGCTGCGCATCCCGCTGCGGCGCAAGCGCTCCTGCAACCATAACGGCGTGCGGGCGCTGCGGTTGATACCGCGCAGCTCGCGCCCGGCGTAGCGCGGGCAGTCGGCGGGTGCTTCGAGGATGACTTCGAGGTGATCGGGAACGGTGGGTGTGACTGCGTTGATCGCGGGCACGTTAAGCGTCAACTGATTGAGGGCGGCGACTTCGCGTGCGATGCCCGCCACGCTCAGGCAATCGCCACGATTGGGTGTGACGCTGACGTCGATGCTCATGTCATCGAGCCGGAGGTAGAGATAGACATCCTCGCCCACGCGCGTGTCCAACGGCAGTTCCAGCAGACCTTCAGAGGCCTCGGCCAGACCCAGCTCGACGGCTGAACACAGCATGCCGTGCGAATCCACGCCACGCAGCTTCGCCTGCTTGATAGTTTTGCCATCGGGTAACTCCGCGCCCACCATCGCCGTCGGCACCCGCATACCGACGCGCACATTGGCTGCGCCGCACACGATGGTGAGCGGCGTGCCGGTGCCGATATCGACTTCGCACACGTGCAGATTGGTCGCCTGCGGATGCGGCGCCACGCTGAGCACATCGCCCACCACGACGCCTGCGGAAACCGGCGCGGCGGGCGTGACGGATTCCACCTCCAGACCGGCGAGCGTCAATTGCCCGGCCAGCTCGGCAGTGGAGAGCGGGGGATTTACCCACTCACGTAACCAGTGTTCGCTCAGCTTCATTGTTTATCCCAAATGCTCAACGCAAAGACGCCAAGACGCAAAGACGCAAAGAACATCATACGCGTGCTAGCACGAGAAAATTATTTTTAACTTTAACCCTTTGCGTCTTGGCGTCTTTGCGTTAAGTGACTCTAGTTAAATTGTTTTAAAAAACGCAAATCGTTTTCAAAAAATAATCTGAGATCATTCACGCCATAACGCAGCATGGCCAGACGCTCGACGCCCATGCCGAAGGCGAAGCCGGTGTAGCGTTCGTTGTCGATGCCGACGTGCGTGAAGACGTTGGGGTGCACCATGCCGCAGCCCATCACTTCGAGCCAGCCGCTGTGCTTGCACACGCGGCAACCCGCGCCGCTGCACATAACGCACTGAATATCCACTTCGGCAGAGGGCTCGGTGAACGGAAAATAAGAGGGACGGAAGCGCACTTCAAGATCATCGCGCTCGAAAAAGTGATGCAGAAAATCGTGCAGCAGACCCTTGAGATCGGCGAAGCTCACGTTCTCATCCACCATCAGGCCTTCGACCTGATGAAACATCGGCGTGTGTGTGAGGTCGGAGTCGCAGCGGTACACGCGCCCCGGCGCAATGATGCGTAACGGCGGCGGACGCTGCTCCATTACGTGCACCTGCACCGGCGAGGTGTGGGTGCGGAGCAGGGTGTGGGCGTCAAAGTAAAACGTGTCGTGCATGTCGCGTGCGGGGTGTTGCGCGGGGATATTGAGCGCCTCGAAGTTGTGGTAGTCGTCTTCGATCTCCGGGCCTTCGACAATCTCGAAACCGAGACGGGTAAACAGGGTGTTGATCCGCTCCAGCGTGCGTGTGACGGGATGCAGTCCGCCGCTGGTCTGGCCACGACCCGGCAGGGTGACATCCAGTGCCGCGCCCGCCAGACGTGCATCGAGTGCAGCGGTTTCCAACGCGGCGCGCTGTGAATCGAGTGCGGCCTGCACGGTCTGCTTGGCCTGGTTGACGGCTTGTCCAGCCTGCGGTCGCTGCTCCGGAGCCAGCGCGCCCAGCCCTTTGAGATACTCGGTGAGTACGCCCTTTTTGCCGAGGTAGTGCACGCGCAGCTTTTCCAGCGCGGCCAAATCCGCCGCATCAGCGATCGCACGCTGTGCTTCAAGCACGATGTGATCGAGATTCTGCTGCACTTATTACTCCTTTATAAACAAAAAGGGGAAAGGCCGTGCGGCCTTTCCCCTATCTGACACGGTACGTCCGCGTAGGCTCAGTGTGACAGGGTGTGGGCCTTGGCCTTTTCCGCCAGCGCCGCAAACGCGGGCTTGTCAGACACCGCGATGTCGGCCAGCACCTTGCGGTCGAGTTCGATCAGGGCCTTGCTGAGGCCGTTCATGAACAAACTGTACGACAGTCCGCACTCGCGCGCGGCGGCGTTGATACGCACGATCCACAGCGCGCGGAACTGACGCTTGCGCTGCTTGCGCCCGATGTAGGCGTATTGGCCGGCCTTGATGACGGCCTGTTTGGCGACGCGATAAATCTTGCTGCGCGCACCGTAATAACCCTTGGCTTGATCAAGGACCTTTTTGTGTCTGCGGCCTGCGGTAACGCCGCGTTTAACTCTTGGCATGACGAATAACCTCTATTACTCAGGAGACAAAAAGTAAGGAAACATTACTGCCGGGTGTCTCCTGAGTAACAACCCGGTTTACTTTACCCCCACCCTATCCCGCCCCCTCAACAAGGGGCGGGGACGCAGCGGAAAGGGTATCTTAATTTATTGACTTCTCAGCCCTTAAGCGAAGGGCAGCAGGCGGCGCAGTCCCGGTACGTCCGATGCGTCCACCATGGTGCTGTGGCGCAGATGACGTTTGCGCTTGGTGCTTTTCTTGGTCAGGATGTGGTTCAGATGCGACTGGCCGTGCTTGAAGCCCCCCGACGCCGTGCGCTTGAAGCGCTTGGCCGCACCACTGTTAGTCTTCATTTTTGGCATTACATTAACTCCAGTTACGGGCACCCTTGTTTACTTCTTCGGCCCGATCAGCATCACCATCTGTCGTCCTTCCATGCGTGGAAACTGCTCCACGACGCCGAGTTCAGCAAGATCGGCTTCAATCCGCTTCAACAACTTTACGCCCAGTTCCTGATGGGCCATTTCACGCCCCCGGTAACGCAGCGTCACCTTGGCCTTGTCGCCCTCTTGCAGAAAGCGGGTCAGGTTGCGCAGCTTGACCTGATAGTCGCCTTCTTCCGTGCCGGGGCGGAACTTCACTTCCTTGATCTGAATCTGCTTCTGCTTCTTCTTCGCGGAATGGCGCTTCTTACTTTCCTCGAACATGAATTTGCCGTAATTCATCACGCGGCACACCGGCGGGTCGGCGGTGGGTACTATCTCTACCAGGTCGAGTTCGGCGTCGAGGGCGAGTTGCTGTGCTTCCGCTATCGGCACCACGCCGATCTGTTCTCCCTCTTTGCCGATCAGGCGCACTTGCGCCGCAGTGATGTCCTCATTCAGACGGGTCTGTTTTCCAGCAGCGATAAGCCTAGTCCTCCAAAACTGCAAGACCGCGGCGCGCGATGTCGGAGTGTATCCGATCCGTAAAGGCCAGGAGCGACATCACTCCCAGGTCTTTACCGCTTCGCGTGCGCACGGCCACGGTGTTATTTTCCACTTCGCGGTCACCTATCACCAACAGGTAAGGGACACGCTGAATCGTGTGATCACGGATTTTATAGCCTATCTTCTCATTTCTCAAGTCCGATTTTACCCTTAAGCCCTGTTTCAGCAGGATTTCCGTACATTTTTTTACATAACCGGCTTGATTGTCGGTGATATTCATGACTACGGCTTGCGTCGGTGCAAGCCAGGGCGGCAGACTGCCCGCGCAGTCTTCGATAAGAATGCCGATGAAACGTTCGAGTGAACCGAGGATGGCGCGGTGCAGCATTACCGGCACCTGTTTGGAGCCGTCCTCCGCGATGTAGTGTGCGCCGAGGCGGCCCGGCATGGAGAAATCCACCTGTATGGTGCCGCACTGCCAGACGCGTCCGATGCTGTCCTTGAGCGAGAACTCGATCTTGGGGCCGTAGAACGCGCCTTCGCCGGGCTGCAAGTCCCACGGCAGTTGTTTGGCGTTGAGCGCCTGCTCCAGCGCATGCTCGGCCTTGTCCCATACTTCATCTGAACCGACGCGGTTCGCCGGGCGAGTGGAGAGCTTGATGAGGACGTCCTTGAAGCCGAAGTCGGCGTAGACCCCGAACAGCAGATCGATGAAGGCCGACACCTCGGGCTGGATTTGTGCCTCGGTGCAGAAGATGTGCGCGTCATCCTGCACGAAGTTGCGCAGACGCATGAGGCCGTGCAGCGTGCCGGAGGGCTCGTTGCGGTGGCAGGAGCCGAACTCGGCGAGGCGCAGGGGGAGGTCGCGGTAACTCTTCAGGCCCTGGTTGTAGATTTGCACGTGGCACGGGCAGTTCATGGGCTTCACCGCGTAGTCGCGTTTTTCCGACTCGGTGGTGAACATCAGTTCCTTGAACTTGTCCCAGTGCCCCGACTTTTCCCACAGGCTGCGATCCACCACCTGCGGGGTGCGAATCTCCTGATAACCGTGCTGGCGCAGTAGCACGCGGATGTAGTTTTCGACCTCCTGGTAAATGCGCCAGCCGTTGTCATGCCAGAACACCATGCCCGGCGCCTCTTCCTGCAAATGAAACAGGTCGAGCTGGCGTGCGAGCTTGCGATGATCGCGTTTTTCGGCCTCCTCTAAAAGGTGCAGATAGGCCTTGAGGTCTTTCTCGGTGAGCCACGCCGTGCCGTAGATGCGTTGCAGCATCTCGTTTTTGGAGTCGCCGCGCCAATAGGCGCCGGCCAGCTTCATGAGCTTGAAGGCCTTGAGCTTGCCGGTGTTGGGTACGTGCGGGCCGCGGCAGAGGTCGATAAAGTCGCCTTGCTTGTACAAGGAAAGCGGTTCGTGCGCCGGGATACTCTCGATGATCTGCGCCTTGTATTCCTCGCCCAGACTGCGGAAAAATGTGATCGCCTCTTCGCGTGACAGCACCGAGCGCGACACCGGCAAGTCGCGCGACGAGATTTCCTGCATCTTTGCTTCGATGGCGGCGAGGTCGTCCGGCGTAAAGCGGTGCTCGAAGGCAAAGTCGTAATAAAAACCGTCTTCAATCACCGGGCCGATGGTCACCTGTGCCTTGGGGAATAATTCCTTCACCGCCTGCGCCAGCAGGTGCGCGGTGGAGTGGCGCACGACATCGAGCGCCTCCACGCCCTTGTCGGTGACGATGGCGACGCTGGCATCGTGATCGAGCAGATACGATGTATCCACCAGCGTACCGTCCACCTTGGCGGCCAGCGCCGCCTTGGCCAGCCCCGCGCCTATCGACGCGGCGATGTCCCCGATAGTGACGGGTTGCGGATACTCACGGCGGCTGCCGTCGGGAAGAGTGACTATGGGCATATTAATTCAGATACAAGAGAAAAGTGACAAGAGAAAAGTAAAAACCGTCAACATTGACTTTAGCTTGTATCTTGCCTCTTTTCTCTTGTATCGGCCTTGAATTGGTAGGCGCGAGTGGGATCGAACCACCGACCACTACCATGTCAAGGTAGTGCTCTACCACTGAGCTACGCGCCTGCAAAGAGGGCGTAAAATACCACGCGCACAGGCATGGGTTCAACCTTGACTGTGTCTGCGGCGCTAGCCCGACTCAGGCAGGCCTAGTGCTGCGGCGTCATCCAGGTTCAGCCAGCCGCGCTTGCCGTCGATATCGATCTCCAGCCATTTCACCGCGCCGACGTCGCTCACCCATGGCAGTTCGCCCTCGGTGACGAGTTCGCCGTTGACGTACGCGCGCAGAAACTTCACGCGGCTGGCGAGGGAGGCCTGCACCGTCTCTGTTACCTGGCCCGCGGGTTTGTTGTAGAGCGCTGCGCTGTTGCCATCGAGGCGTGGACGCAGTTGCGCCGGCTGATACTGCTCAACGGCAAAGTAACGTTTGCCGTAGTCGATGGTCAGCGCGTGTTGTTTGGGGTCGAACACAAACGGGATCACGAGATCGAAATAGCCGGTCCACAGGCGCACGTTGAGATGTTTGCTGTGCGGCGGCGTGGCTACCACCGGCGTGATGATCTCGCCGTTGATGCCGTCGAGCGGCGCGGTCACCTGGCGCAGGCGCTGTTCCGTGTCGAGCGTAAACAGGCGGTAGTTGTGAAAGCCGGGTGTGGTCACGTCACAGCCGTATTCGAGCAACAGGAAAGAACGCTTGGCGATGACGCGTTGGCTGAGCTTGATGGTGCATGGCTCGCTAAAGCCACTGTCATCGATGCTCAAAGGGAAGTTCTGCTCATACAGCAATACGCCCTTGGCATCGAGAAATTCGAGTAGGGAAACAGTTTCGTTTGTTCCCGTCGGCGTGGGAGTGTCCAGCGTGGCGATTTTTTTGCGCACGATGACGGTGTACTGCTGCGTGAACTGGATAATGCTGCCCGCGACGTAGGCCTCGCGGAAACTTGGCGCGGTGTCAGTGGCGAGCTCGGCTTCGCTGCCGTCTGCGGGCTCTTCCTCGGTGAGTAATGAGTCGTCAGCGGTCACAGCCACAGGTGTGTAAATAACAAGCACACAGAGCAGTGCGCGCGCCCATCCTGAAAATTGCATGGCTAACCTGCCTTTTTATCCACTAGACCGAGCTGGTGTTGCTGCAATGCGTGAATCTCGTCGCGTATCTGCGCCGCTTGTTCGAATTCCAGATTGCGTGCGTGCTTGTGCATCTGCTGCTCCAGTTTCTTGATCTTCTGCATCATCTTTTCGGGTGAAAGCGCGGCATACTCGATGAGTGTCTCCGCGACGCGCGCATATTCTTTGGCGGACAACGGCGCGCCGGTGTGTGCGCCCTCCATGATGTCGTGCACGGCCTTCTCGATGCCGCGCGGCGTGATGCCGTGCTGTTTATTGTACGCGACCTGCTTCGCGCGGCGGCGATCGGTTTCGTCTATCGCGCGCTGCATGGATCCAGTCACCTTGTCCGCATACAGAATGGCCTTGCCGTGAATATGCCGCGCGGCGCGGCCTATGGTCTGGATGAGCGAGCGCTCGGAGCGCAGAAATCCTTCCTTGTCGGCATCGAGTATCGCCACCAACGAAACCTCCGGCATGTCCAACCCTTCGCGCAACAGGTTGATACCGACCAGCACGTCAAACTCGCCCAGACGCAGATCGCGGATGATCTCGACGCGCTCTATGGTAGCGATGTCCGAGTGCAGGTAACGCACCTTTGCGCCGTGTTCGTGCAGATACTCGGTGAGGTCTTCGGCCATGCGTTTGGTGAGCGTGGTGACGATCACGCGCTCGTTTACCTGCACGCGTTTGTGAATTTCCGATAACAAATCGTCCACCTGCGCTGTCGCCGGGCGTATCTCGATCTCCGGATCGATGAGGCCGGTAGGGCGCGCCACCTGCTCGACGATAGCGCCGGAGTGTTCGTGCTCATACGGCCCCGGTGTAGCGGAGACGAAAATCCGCTGCGGCGCCTGCTGCTCAAACTCGTCAAAGCGCAGCGGGCGGTTGTCGAGCGCGACCGGCAGGCGGAAGCCGTAGGTCACCAGCGTTTCCTTGCGCGAACGGTCACCTTTATACATGGCGCCTAGTTGCGGAACGGTGACGTGGCTTTCGTCGATGACCAGCAGTGCGTTCGGCGGCAGGTAGCTCAGCAGCGTTGGCGGTGGCTCGCCCGCCGCGCGCCCCGACAGGTAGCGCGAATAGTTTTCGATGCCGGAGCAGTAGCCGAGTTCGTTGATCATTTCGATGTCGAAGCGCGTGCGTTGCTCCAGGCGCTGCGCCTCCACTAGTTTGTTGGTGGCGTAAAATTCTTCGAGCCGGAGGCGCAGGTCGGCCTTCATCTGCTCGACCGCGTTCAGCATGATGGCGCGCGGCGTGACGTAATGCGATTTTGGATAAATGGTGAGGCGCGGCACGCGCTTCAGTATCGCGCCGGTGAGCGGGTCAAAATGGGAGAGCGCCTCGATCCCATCATCGAACAATTCTATGCGCACCGCCTCGCTGTCGGATTCGGCGGGGAAGACGTCGATCACGTCGCCGCGCACGCGGTAGGTCGCGCGCGCGAGTTCGATCTCGTTGCGCGTGTATTGCAGTTCGGTGAGCCGCTGCAGGATGTAGCGCTGGTCGATCCTGTCGCCGCGCTTCAGGTGCAGCACCATGCCGAGGTACGACTGCGGATCGCCCAGGCCGTAGATCGCCGACACGGTGGCGACGATGATGGTGTCCTCGCGCTCCAGCAGCGCCCGGGTGGAGGACAGGCGCATCTGCTCAATGTGTTCGTTGATGGCGGCGTCTTTTTCGATGAAGGTGTCGGTGGAGGCTATATAGGCCTCGGGCTGGTAGTAATCGTAATAAGACACGAAATATTCCACCGCATTGTCGGGGAAGAACTCGCGCATCTCGCCGTAGAGTTGAGCGGCGAGCGTCTTGTTGGGCGCGAGGATCAGGGTGGGGCGCTGTACATTTTCAATGACATTAGCGATGGTGTAGGTCTTGCCGGAGCCGGTCACGCCGAGCAGGGTCTGCCCCGCCAGGCCCTGCTTGAGGCCGGCGGTCAACTGCGCAATGGCCTCGGGCTGGTCGCCCGTGGGGGTGAAGGGCGCGTGGAGAGTAAAACGTTGGCTGGTTTCGCTCATTGGGGGGGTTCAGATAGCAACGTCAATCCAGTATAGTAAACAAGTTTTTAAATCTTATTGAGGAATTCTGTTTGGACGTGCAACTATCGAAGCGGGTGCAGCTTATCAAGCCTTCGCCGACGCTCGCCGTGACGGCGCGCGCCGCCGCGCTCAAGGCCCAGGGCAAGGACATCATCGGGCTCGGCGCAGGTGAGCCGGACTTCGATACCCCGGAACATATCAAGCAAGCGGCGATCAATGCGATCCACGCCGGTTTCACCAAGTACACCGCAGTGGACGGCACGCCGTCACTGAAGCAGGCGATTGTCGGCAAGTTCCACCGCGAAAACGGTCTCGATTATACCTCCGATCAGGTGCTGGTGTCGGTGGGCGGCAAGCACAGCTTTTACAATCTCGCGCAGGCCCTGCTCAATCCCCGCGACGAGGTGATCATCCCGGCGCCCTACTGGGTGTCGTACCCAGACATGGTGTTGCTCGCCGAAGGTGTGCCGGTGATTATCTATGCGGGCATCGAGCAAAAATTCAAGATTACGCCGCAACAGCTCGAAGACGCCATCACGCCGCGCACGCGATTTTTTGTGCTAAACAGCCCGTCCAATCCGACCGGCGCCATCTACACGCGCGACGAACTGGCCGCGCTCGGCGTGGTGCTGCGCCGCCATCCTCAGGTAATGATTGCGAGCGACGACATCTACGAGCATATCTTGCTGAACGATAGGCCATTCTGCAACATTCTCAATGTTTGCCCGGAGCTGGCCGCGCGCACCATCGTCATCAACGGCGTGTCGAAGAGTTACTCCATGACCGGCTGGCGCATCGGTTACGCCGCAGGCCCGAAGCCGCTCATCGCGGCGATGAAAA
Organism: uncultured Gammaproteobacteria bacterium; assembly: GCA_963925015.1. GTDB lineage: Bacteria > Pseudomonadota > Gammaproteobacteria > SURF-13 > SURF-13 > JAQBXX01. Next base: position 4,983 of record CAWUTX010000058.1, on the reverse strand, counting down.
ATATCCAGTCGCAAAGTACTTCTAACCCGGCTTCGATCTCACAGGTCGCGGCACAGGCCGCGCTGGCAGGCGATCAGTCATTCATGAAAGACTGGGTGCGGCAGTTCAGGGAGCGTCACGACTTCGTGCTGGACGCGCTGAACAAGATCAAGGGCGTGCAGTGCCTACCTTCGCCGGGCGCGTTTTATTCCTTCCCCAGCATGCAGGGTGTAATCGACCACCTGCACATGAAAGACGACGTAGCACTCGCCGAATATCTGCTGAACGAAATCGGCGTCGCGCTGGTGCCGGGCTCCGCCTTCGGCGCACCGGGTTATATGCGCTTGTCGTTCGCCACCAGCATGGACAACCTGCGCGATGCGTTGGCGCGCATGCAAAAGCTGCTCGGCGCAGTCTGAATTAAAACTGTAACACCCTCTCCCCTTGGGAGAGGGTGGGGTGAGGGTTTTCGTTGGGCCGCTCAGTTCAACACATTGTGTGCAGCAGCGACCGCCGCACCGCGCTTGATAGGCGCATTAGCGCGCCCCAGCGTCTCTTCCAGCGCGCTTAAACAAAACAGCACGTTGGTGGAGTTGCTGGCATAACCCATCAAGCCGATGCGCCAGATCTTTCCGGCCATCGCACCGAGCCCGGCGCCGATTTCAAGATTGTAATCCTTGAGCAGTGCCGCGCGTGTTGCAGCGTCGTCCACGCCGTCCGGAATATAAATCGAATTTAACTGCGGCAGGCGTTCGCCTTCCTTCACTACAAACTTCAGACCCATCGCCTCGACGCCCGCCTTCAGCGTCTGATGATTGCGCGTATGTCGCGCCCAGGAATTTTCCAGACCTTCATCCTGTAAAATCACCAGCGCTTCATGTAAACCGTACAGTGCATTGATGGGTGCGGTGTGATGATAGGCGCGCTTGCCGCTACCCCAGTAACCCATCACCAGTGTCAAATCCAGAAACCAACTCTGTACTTTTGTTTTGCGTGCTTTGACTTTTCCCACCGCGCGCTCGCTGAAACTCACTGGCGACAATCCGGGCGTACAGGACAGGCATTTTTGCGAGCCGGAATAGATGGCGTCAATCTCCCATTCGTCTACCTTGAGGGGTGAACCGCCGAGCGAGGTGACGGCGTCCACGATGGTGAGGCAGCCGTAACGGTGAGCGATCTCAACCAGTGTTTTGACGTCGGATAGCGCGCCGGTGGAGGTTTCCGCGTGCACGAAGGCGACGACTTTGGCGTCAGGATTTTTCTTGAGCGCGTGCTCCAGTTTGTTGGCGTCCACCGCGCTGCCCCAGGCGTCTTCCACCATCACTGCCACGCCGCCACAGCGTTCCACGTTTTCCTTCATGCGCCCGCCGAACACACCGTTCTGGCAGATGATGACCTTGTCGCCGGGTTCGACCAGGTTCACGAAACACATCTCCATGCCCGCGGAGCCTGGCGCGGAGACCGGCAAGGTGAGCGGATTTTTGGTCTGGAAGGCGTATTGCAACAGCGTCTTCATCTCGTCCATCATGGAGATAAACACCGGATCGAGGTGACCGATGGTGGGGCGCGACATCGCCTCCAGAATGCGCGGATTCACATCGGACGGGCCGGGGCCCATCAGGGTTCGGTGTGGCGGATGAAAAGATTTAATAGACGTGGGCATGGGTTAATTTCTCTGGTGCTAGGGAGCTGTTATTCGTCAGGCGCGGATGATATAGGAAAAATCAGCGACTTTCAGGCACACGCGGCATCGACCAGCTCAATCCAGTGTTTTACGGGTATGCGCGATGCGCCCTGCATGTGGGTAAGGCATCCGATATTGGCGGTGACGATGCAATCGGGGCCGCCTGACTGCAACGCGGTGAGCTTGTTTTTCAGCAATTCCTGCGACAATTCCTGCTGTAAAATGGAATACGTGCCAGCGGAGCCGCAGCACAAATGGGCATCGGGGACGTTGGTTAATTCAAAACCGAGTTTGCCCAAGATATCTTCCGCCGCGCCGGGCAGTTTTTGCGCGTGCTGCAGGGAGCAGGGGGCGTGGCAGGCGATCTTCTTTCCTGTGGCTGGTTTGAGCACGCTTAAATCCTGTTGCGCGAGTACTTCGCTGAGATCATGGGTCATGGCGGAGACGCGCGCAGCCTTTTCCGCATAATCGGGGTCGTGTTGCAGTAAATGTCCGTATTCCTTCACCAGACTGCCACAGCCGCTCGCGGTAATCACGATGGCTTTGGCACCCCCTTCAATATGCGGCCACCATGCGGTGATGTTACGGCGCATGAAATTCAGCCCCTCCTCATGGGCGCCGAGATGATAGCTGATGGCGCCGCAGCAACCGGCGTTTTGCAGGCGTATGAGGCTGATGTTGAGTTTGTCCAGCACGCGTGCCGTTGCGGCATTGATGTTCGGCGTGAGAGCGGGCTGCGCGCAGCCGTCCAGTATGAGCATGCGGCGGCGGTTATCGGTGATAGGCCACGCTACGCTTTTTTGCCGTGCTGGAACAGACTTGCGCAAATGCGCAGGCAGTAACGGCTTGAACCATTGGGCAAGACGTAACACTGCGGCAAAGCGCGCCGGATAGGGGATGAACATGCGTAACAAACGGCGCAGCAAGCGCTCGCGCCAAGGGCGCTTTACCCGTTGTTCGATGACGTCGCGCCCGATGTCCGCCAGACGGCCGAACTGCACGCCGGACGGGCAGGTGGTCTCGCAGGCGCGACAACTGAGGCAGCGATCCAGATGGAGTTGCGTGGTACGCGTGACCTCCGCGTCTTCCAGCAGGGACTTGATGAGGTAAATCCGGCCGCGCGGGCCGTCCAGTTCATCACCTAATAATTGATAGGTCGGGCAGGTCGCGTTGCAAAATCCGCAGTGCACGCAGGTACGCAGAATGGCGTCGGCCTCCTGGCCCTGGGCTGTGGCTAAAAATGGTTCGCTCAGTTGCGTCTGCATAATCAGAACTCCACGTACAGCCGGCCGGGGTTGAAGATAGCGTGCGGATCAAATGCGTGCTTGAGGCGATTGTGCAGCGCGAGCAGGGTGGCCGGGAGCGGGTGGAATACCTGCCCGATACGTTCGCCGCCGCGAAACAGGGTGGCGTGTCCGCCGAGCTTTATCGCACTGGCGCGTATCACGTCTGCAGGCAGGGGGTTTTTCAGCCAGCGCTGTGCGCCGCCCCAGTCGATGAACAATTGGCCGGGCAAATTGAGCAGTGGCGTAGCGGGCGGCACGGAAAACCGCCACAGCAGTGCATCGCCCTTGAAAAAATCGTGCTGGTGCTCGCGCAGTTGCTGCCAGAATTTTTCACCGTCATTCACCACCTCGCCCCTGAGCTTGCGCTGGAAGGCGGTGACGCCGCTCTTGCTGCCGGAGAGGCGCACCATCAGCCGCGCACCGTCGTGGCACGCGCCGGACAGCGGCACGGGTTTGGCGCTCCATTCTGTGATGTGAGTCAGCGCCTGTTGCGCCGTGCATGCGAAGGCAAGCGTGAGTTCGTGCTGCGGTTTCGGCAGCACCTTGAGCGAAATTTCGAGCAACAGGCCCAGTGTGCCGAGCGCACCCACCATCAGGCGGGAAACGTCAAAACCCGCCACGTTTTTCATCACCTCGCCGCCGAACTTCAATATCTCGCCCTGGCCGTTGATGATCTTCACGCCCAGCACAAAGTCGCGCGCCGCACCGGTGTAGGGGCGACGCGGGCCGGAGAGCCCGCACGCGATGGTGCCGCCGAGTGTTGCCGTCGGGCCGAAGTGCGGGGGCTCGAACGGCAGCATCTGGCCGTGCGCAGCCAGCGCAGCCTCGATCTCCGCCAGCGGCGTCCCGGCGCGCGCGGTGATGATGAGCTCGCCCGGTTCGTAGTGCACGATGCCGCGGTGTTGCGCTATCAGGAGCGGCGTGCCGGTCGCGGCACGACCGTAAAATTTCTTGCTGCCGCCGCCGACGATTTGCAGTGGTGTTTTGTGCGCGGCGGCTTGATGCACGGCCGCTTGCAGTTCCGCGCTACGATCAGCGTCCATTAAAAGCGCTCCAGTTCGGGGAACGGGAGCTTGCCGTGGTGCACGTGCATGGTGCCGTGCTCGGCGCAGCGGTGCAGCGTCGGCACTGCCTTGCCGGGGTTGAGCAGATACTTGGGGTCGAAGGCGTGCTTGATCTCATGGAACTGGCCAAGTTCGCGAGGGGTAAACTGCGCGCACATCTGATTCAGTTTTTCGACGCCGACACCGTGCTCACCGGTGATGGTGCCGCCCACCTCCAGACACAACTGTAAAATATCCCCGCCGAATTCCTCCGCGCGTGTGCGCTGGTCGGCCTGGTTGGCGTCATACAAAATAAGCGGGTGCAGATTACCGTCGCCGGCGTGAAATACGTTGGCGACAGGCAGGTCGTAGTGTCTGGAAAGCTCCGCGATGCGCGTGAGCACTGCGGATAAATGGCGGCGCGGAATGGTGCCGTCCATGCAGTAATAGTCAGGTGCAAGACGGCCTATCGCGGGGAATGCCGCCTTGCGCCCGGCCCACATTTTCAGCCGTTCGGCGTCGTCACGCGTGGTGTGTACTTCGTAAGCGCCGTTGGCCAGCAACAGATCGCGCACCTGCATGATGAGTTCCGAGACTTCTTCGTTGTTGCCGTCGAGTTCGCACAGCAGGATGGCGGCGGCGTCGCGCGGATAACCGGCGTGCGCGTAATCCTCCGCCGCGCAGAGTGCGAGATTGTCCATCATCTCCAGGCCCGCAGGGATGATGCCTGCTCCGATAATGGCGGCCACAGCCTGCGCGGCTTGGGCGACATCGTGAAACGCCGCCAGCGCGAGTTGCGCGCGCTCCGGTTTGGGCAACAATTTCACCGTGACTTCGAGCAGTACGCCGAGCAGACCCTCGGAGCCGTGCAGCAGCGCGAGCAGGTCATAGCCCGGCGCATCAAGCGCCTTGCTGCCGATCTCCAGCAGCTCGCCGTCCATGGTCAGCGCCTTGAGGCCGAGCACGTTGTGCACGGTGAGGCCGTATTTCA
>CAWUTX010000057.1:0-3189 GCA_963925015.1 uncultured Gammaproteobacteria bacterium | reverse complement strand
GCCGAACGCCAAGCCAGGACGGCTAGTCTGGACTTTTGCGCAGAGCATGGACAGCGCAGTGCAAAAGGGGACAGGGTGGGGGTAGGGTAAATACGTTATTTTTTCAGGCGACACACCAATGGGTGTGTCGCCTGAAAAAAGGAGTCAGCCGATAAGCCGGGTTCTGTCGTGGACAGTCATTCCTCTAGGATGCGCGTCACCACGCACCTCAAGCAACCTACCCGGAAACGGTGCGGGCCGCACCAGTGTTTCCCTATTTGGTCTTGCTCCGGACGGGGTTTACCCTGCCACACGTGTTGCCACCTGCGCGGTGCGCTCTTACCGCACCATTTCACCCTTACCGGCCTGCACGAATGCAGACGTAGGCGGTATATTTTCTGTGGCACTTTCCATAGGCTCGCGCCTCCCAGGCGTTACCTGGCGTCCTGCCCTGTGGAGCCCGGACTTTCCTCCCCGCGCCTGAGCTTCAGGTGCAGAGCGACTGTCTGGCCGACTCCAAGGCTATTCTAACACGGTGCAATGCGGTAACCTTGAGGAGTTCTTTAGCGGTTGGATGACAGCGTATCAGGGGTCACAAAGTAAGCCCACATTACTTTAGGGCGTGGCTCCTGTGTAAAGTGTTACTGACACCCACATCAAGCAGGCCACGCTGTGGGCCATGATCCGCATCTCACACGGACTGGCGCGCAACCTGCTCCACGTCTTGGCGCACCGCCTGCCGCACAACAACAAGGTGATCGCGCAAAGTGTTTTTATCAGAACAGCACAAAATCCCACGAAGTGAGATCGAGATTGAGCGGAGCCTTCGGCGTGACAATCTCGAGCGCGACTTGCGCCACTCCCTGCGGCGCCAGCCCCTGTGTAATATCGACGTCGGTGATGAGATAGTCCGCAGGTTGAAAGCGGCGGCGTGAGATCAGTGCACCGTTAAAATCGGTCAGCGTGAGCTCGATGGACGGATAGGCTTGTCTGAACGCGGCCTTGTTCAGCAGCGTGACGCTGACGAGCAAGGTATTCTGAAAGCGCGGATGCGGATGAATGTTGCGCTCTTGCATATCGATCAGTGTCAGATCACGCTGCAACGGAATTTCGCAGCGCGCAAAGTTTTTTACTGCCGCGCATAATTGCTCCAGCAGCGGACGAAATTCCGCAGTGCGCGCGAGGTCGTTGCGCATCGCGTAGACATATTGCGTGGCAAGCAGCGCAAGTAAAAGAATAATGCCGCCGCTCCACAACGCAGTGCCCAGTCCGCTATAAGGTTTTTTGCGTGGATACGCAAACTCGTCGGCCATGAGGCGGGCCGAGGCGCCCACCATTTCAGGAATAATCAGGCGAGACGGTGGTGCGGATGTCGGCGCAGCCGCCCATTCCTCAAAAACAGTGTCATCGGCCAGTGAGTCCGCAGCGGCTTTTGTCAGCGCCAAGGCAGGTAGCGCGTCAGTGATTTCCAGAATATATTCGTCCGCAGCGTCAGGCTCGATGTGCGGGTCGAAAGGGGTGAGCGTCTCCGGCGCAAGTAACGTCGGCGCCTCATCTTCAAGTTCGGCGGCGATGTCTGCCGCAGGCGCGGCAACGCTTTCCGTGAGAGTGGGAATTTCCGGCGGCGTGTCGGTGAGATGGCTGAGCGCGTTGAAAACACTCTGGCACTGCGCGCAGCGCACCTTGCCCAGCGCCGCCTTCAGCTCAGCGGCGCTGATGCGGTATTGCGTGTCGCACAACGGACATTGCGTGTACATTGGGTATCTCTAAAAATAATGGATTTTGCTTCAAGACAAGGCGCAGCGCAGGCGAGCAGCACAGCATGCACGCCAGTATGTGATCAGCGGAGACAAGCTGCAACGCAGTATTGGAGCAAAAGACGCATTTTTAGAGGTGCCCATAATGGCTACACCATAACGGATGTGCGCGTGGCTTCCAAGAGCATCCAGTCATCGCGCTGCACTTTCTGCACCATCGCAAACCACGGGTGATAGGCCTCGATCACCGCATCGGCCTGCGGTTCGAGGATACCCGACAATATGATGCGGCCACCGGCACGCACGCGCTGCGCGAACAAAGGTGCCAGCGTAATCAGCGGCTGCGCGACAATGTTGGCCAGCAGCACGTCGGCCTCCAGCGCCGGGAGTTGTTCCGGCGTCAGCGTGTGTATCAACGCCTGCAACCCATTTTTCTCCGCGTTGGCGCGCGTAGCCGTGAGCGCCTGCGGGTCGTAGTCGGTGGCGTACACCGTGCGCGCACCGAGCTTCGCCGCCGCGAGCGCGAGTATGCCCGAGCCGCAACCGTAATCGATCACCGTGAATCCAGTCGGGGGATGCTGCGCCAGCCATTCCAGACACAGCGCGGTGGTGGGATGCGTGCCGGTGCCGAACGCAAGCCCGGGGTCGAGAAACAGCGTCGCGCGCGTGCCATCGGGCGGTGTCAACCAGGTGGGACAAATACAGAGCGTGTCACCGAAACACAGCGGCTTGAACTGGTCGAGACACACCCGCTCCCACGCCTGATCCGCCAGCGGCTCAACCGTGTAATCACGCACCGACTCGTCGCCGCTCTGAGCATGCAGATGCTCGACGACGGCAGGAATGTCCGCATCGGCGGCAAACAGACCTTCAATGCTGGTGTGCGCCCACAACGGCGTGTCGCCCGGTGCGGGCTCGTACAGCGGCTCGTCCCTGCTGTCGCGCAACGTCACGGCGAGCGCGCCCGCATCGGTGAGCCTGTCCGCGAGCTCCTCCGCCAGCGCCGACGGCGCCTGAAATTTAAGTTGCAGCCACGACATGAGGGATTTATCTTTTACCGTTAGGCGATGACAGGCACACTAGCATATTCCGGCCATGAGAGAACGGTGGAGCCTGAGCGCCCAGCATGGTAACGTCGAAGCAGGACGGCGGGCGCGGCAAATGACAAAAGAGATACGAGCAGACAACCATGACCACAACGATTTATAAAAAATAGGCTCCCATGTTCGAACAAGCCTTCAAAAACATCGACGACGTCCTCTGGAAGGATGCCGGCTGCACCAGCGAGCTCGACTACACCGAGCAGACTTCCTGGCTCCTGTTCCTGAAATACCTCGACACTCTGGAGCAGGACAAGGCCGACGAAGCCAAGCTAGAGGGCAAGAAATACACCTACATACTCGACAAGCCGTATCGCTGGGAAAGCTGGGCCGCGCCCAAGGGCAAGGACGGC
>CAWUTX010000056.1:0-2637 GCA_963925015.1 uncultured Gammaproteobacteria bacterium | reverse complement strand
GCGATCTCGCGCACGCGCTTGAGGTACTGTTCGATCACGCTGGCGGACTTACAGGCACACGCACTGCGCTCAACGAATTTCTGCAACACCGCAGCGACTGGTGGGCTTACACCGAAAATCAGCATGACCCGGTGCAGTATGCGTCCGCTACGCTGGCGCAACAGTTACAACTGGATGAGAATGGTAACGTCTGTAGTGATTTCTTCACACCCGCGACCAGCGTCCTGCTCGCCGAGTTCGCCACCCTGCTGCTGAAACATCCCACCGCAACCAACCGCCGGGATGCGGAACTGATAGAGACAGCGCTCTCCGCCCACGAGAAAGATCAAACTCACTTTCATGAAATCACACCCGTTTTTCTAAAGGCCGACGGTGCTCCGCGCGCACGCTCAAACTCGGCGACGCTCACCAAGGCAATGGGTGATAAAAATGTGGAACGCTTCGTCACACTGCATGAACAACTTTGCGATCAGCTCATGCAGGCACGTGAACGTGAGGCACGACGCACGACAGCGGCGCTCTCCACGGCCTGGTTTGCCGCCGGCGCGCGTCTGATTGCGCACTACCAGCGCATCAAGAACGAACAGCGCCTGCTCGACTTCAGCGATCTGGAATGGAAAGCCTGTCAACTGCTGAATCACTCCGACAATGCGCAGTGGGTGCAATACAAACTCGATCAGCGCATCGACCACCTTCTGGTGGACGAATTTCAGGACACCAATCCGACCCAGTGGCATTTGCTGTTGCCGCTGTTGCAGGAACTGGCGGCGGGATCAACGGAGCGCCGCCGCAGCGTATTTCTGGTGGGCGATCTCAAACAATCGATTTACAGCTTCAGGCGCGCCAACCCGGAGCTGTTCAGCGCCGCGCGCGACTGGCTAGAGCAGCATCTCAACGCCGTGAGCTATGCGCTCGACACCTCGTGGCGTTCTGCGCCCGTCATCTGCGAATTTCTCAACGCGGTATTTTACGAACGGTTGCCATCGTTCCAGTATCACAGCACGCATCGAGCAACATTGTGGGGGCGCGTCGAGCTGCTGCCGCTCATCCATCACGACAACGGCGAGGATAGGCCCTCATCGTCCAGCGCACTGCGTAATCCGCTGCAACAACCGCGCAGCAGTGACACCGACCGCCGTCACATTCTTGAAGGCGGTCTGATCGCGCAGCGCATACGCGCCCTCATGGATGCGCGCACGCCGATAGCGAACGGCGCGACGGCGCGTGTTGTTGATTACAACGACATCCTGATTCTGCTGCGCAATCGCACCCATGTACACGCCTACGAAAGTGCTCTGCGCTCTGCCGGTATTCCCTTCATCGGTGCCGACCGTGGCACCCTGCTCGATACGCTCGAAGTGCAGGACATGATCGCCCTGCTTGATGTGCTGATGACACCGTACGACAATCTGGCGCTTGCGCAGGTGTTGCGCTCACCGCTGTTCGCGTGCAGCGACGCTGACCTGATGCAGCTTGCCGCAGAGAACAGCGTGACCTACTGGATAGACCGTCTCGCCGTGCTCGCCCCCGCGTGCGCAACAGACGCCCCGCTGTATCGCGCGCAACACTGGCTGGGCGCGTGGCGTGAACGCGCCGGCCACATCCCGGTGCATGATCTGCTCGATCGCATTTACGCCGAGGGTAATGTGCTCGCGCGTTACGAGGCCGCGTACCCCGCACCGCTCCGGGCGCGTGTTCGCGCCAACCTCACGCGCTTTATCGAGCTGGCGCTGGAAGTGGACAGCGGACGCTATCCGAGCCCCACCGCATTCCGCGCGCGGCTGCGTGATCTGCGCGAGGCGGCACAAGAGGCGCCCGATGAAGCCCCGGCGCCCGCCACCGAGCCGCGTGTGCGCATCCTCACCGTGCACGCCGCCAAGGGGTTGGAATCGCCGGTGGTGTTTGTGGCCGACGCCACCGTGGTGCAGTCCACACGGCGCGCACGTGCACTCATACACTGGCCCGCGCAAGAAGCGCGCCCGAGCCATTTTTTGCTGCACACAAACGTCGCAGCGCAAGACAGCCTGTGCCGTGAACTGCAAATAACGCAGAATGCGTTTGATCAACGCGAGGAGATGAATTTGCTATACGTCGCGCTCACGCGCGCGCAGCAGTTTCTGTATGTCTCCGGCTGCGCGCCGAAGAAAGGAAATAATCTGGGCTGGTATGGAATGATTGCCGAACGCGTTGCCCCGGAGGCCGATCCGCTACACGCGTCATGGCTACAGGAATCTGACCTACGGCCTGCGCCACTGACGGAGCCGCCCACGAAGGCAGCGCCTGGGCCGCTGGCGTTCGATGCGCGTCTCGCCCAGCCCATTAGCACCGGCAACAGCAGCGCGATTTCACCCAGCCACACTGGCCGCAACGCATCAGACACTGAGCATGAGGCCGCTGCCCGCACACGCGGCAGCGCCATCCACCGCCTGCTCGAACAGCTCACGCAGGAGCCCGCGCCGTCGCGCAATGACGCACTGCAACGGCTTGCCGATGAGCTACTGCTGGAGAACGCAGACGCTGCGTTACAAACCTGGTGGGACGAGGCCGTGCGCGTAGTGCGACATCCCTCACTCCGCTTCCTGTTCGACCCGGCCGCTTTTACGGCGGCGCGCAACGAGATGTCACTGCTTTATGAGG
>CAWUTX010000055.1:0-14477 GCA_963925015.1 uncultured Gammaproteobacteria bacterium | reverse complement strand
AGCCTCGCCATGCGCAGCGGCAAGGAAGAATGATGCGAATTGTCATTAAAAACGGCCGCGTCATCGACCCCGCGCACGGTATCGATAAGGTGCAGGACGTGTATGTCGCCGACGGCTGCATCGTGGCGCTCGGCAAAAAGCCGGACGGCTTCAGCGCGGATCACAGCATCGAAGCGCGCAACCGCATCGTGTGCCCGGGACTGGTGGATCTCTCCGCGCACCTGCGCGAACCCGGCGCCGAACACAAGGCCACCATTGCGAGCGAGACGCGCGCGGCGGCGGCGGCGGGCATCACCACACTGTGCTGCCCGCCGGACACCGATCCGGTCACCGATACACCGGCGGTGGTAGAGCTGATACGTAGCCGCGCGGAACAAGCGGGGCTGGCGCACGTCGTCCCGCTCGGTGCGCTCACCAAGGCGCTGGCCGGCAACGAGCTGAGTGAAATGGCGGCGTTACAACAGGCCGGATGCGCAGGCCTCAGCAACGCACGGCGGCCCGTCAATAACTCACTGGTCATGCGCCGCGCCATGGAATACGCCGCCACGCATGGCATCACCGTATTTCTGCATGCCGAAGACAGCGCGCTCGCCAACCGTGGCTGTGCACATGAAGGCGCCGTCGCCACGCGCCTCGGCCTGCCCGGCATTCCCGAGTCCGCCGAAACCGCAGCGCTCGCGCGTGACCTCGTGCTCATCGAGCAGACCGGCGTACGCGCGCACTTCTGCCGCCTTTCCAGCGTACGCGCGGTACGCATGATCGCGCGCGCGCAGCATGACGGCATCAGCGTGACGGCGGATGTCAGCGCGCACCATTTATATCTCACCGAAATAGACATCGGCCATTTCAACAGCCAGTGCCACGTGCTGCCGCCGCTGCGCACGCTGCGCGACCGCGACGGCCTGCGGCTAGGCCTCGGCGACGGCACGCTCGGCGCGATCTGCTCAGACCATCAGCCGCACGAATCCGACGCCAAGCTCGCGCCGTTTACCGAAACCGAACCCGGCATCTCCGCGCTCGAAACCCTGCTGCCGCTCACGCTGCGTCTCGCCGCAGAAAATGTGTTGTCACTTTCCGAAGCGCTCGCACACCTCACCTGCAACCCAGCGCGGATACTCGGCCTCGATGCAGGCACACTGGCAGCGGGCCGGGCGGCGGACATCTGCATCTTCGATCCCGAGTGCTACTGGACACTCACAGAGGACACACTCGTCAGTCGCGGCCACAATACGCCGCTCCTCAACTGGGAGCTCAAAGGCAAGGTGACGCATACGTTATTGACGGGAAAACTGGTTTACGAAGCGCCGCAATGAAATCCAAACCTCACCGCGACACTATTTTCGTCGAAGACGCTGAGGTACTCTCACATCAGGCCTGTGCCGGTACTCAATACATCTTGCGCCTGCGTGCGCCGGAAATTGCCGCACGCGCAACGCCGGGAAGCTTTGTGCATCTGACGTGTGACCCGCTGCTGCCTATGCGCCGTCCGCTCTCGCTGATGCGCGTGGATGCGAAGGCCGGCTGGGTGGATGTGCTTTACAAAATCACCGGCCCCGGCACACGCCTGCTGACACAGCGCAAGGCCGGTGAGCGGCTCAGTGTGATGGGGCCGATAGGCGTACCATTTACTGCACACGAGCACAAACCGCGTGCGCTGCTGCTCGGCGGCGGTGTCGGCATTCCGCCCATGATTTTTCTCGCCGAGGCTTTAAGGGCACAAAAAAAATATCAGCCGTTTGTGATTATGGGCTCGGAGATTCCCTTCCCCTTCACCGCGCGCCCGTCAAAAATTATCGTGCCGGGCATGCCGCAGGGCGTCATCGCCGCCATGCCGCTGATGGAGGACTGGGGCCTTGCCAGCCGTCTCGCCAGCTTGCAAGGCTACCCCGGCTGCTTCGATGGCTACGTCACCGGGCTTGCGCGTCATTGGCTCGATAGCTTGAGCGCACAGCAGCGCGATGAAGTAGAGATTTTCGCCTGCGGCCCGCAACCCATGCTCAAAGCCTGCGCGCAACTCGCGCGCGAATATGGCCTGCCATGTCAGGTGTCGCTGGAGGAATTCATGGCCTGCGCGGTGGGTGGCTGCGCGGGTTGCGTGGTCGAGATCAACACCGCGAAAGGCCCGGCGATGAAGCGCGTGTGTGTGGACGGGCCGGTGTTTGATGCGGCCATGATTGTGGAATTTACTCAGGAGTCACAAAGTAAGGTTACATTAGTTTAGGGCGTGACTCCTGAGTAAAATTCTTTTTAATCTATCCCTCACCCTGTCCCGCCCCCTAAACAAGGGGCGGGAACGTAACTGGAAGTGTAGCCTTATATACTGACCCATGAGTAATCTTCGCGTCTTTGCGTTGTATTGCTCTTGTTACTTGTCAATGCTTGTCCGCGTCGATCAATGACAATCCTGCGGCTGCATCATCGAGCTTCTTCATGCCGTCTTTCTCATTAAGTTTGACCATCAACCGAAGCTCATTGGGTGAATCAGAATTGCGTATCGCATCGTCATAGGCAATATCGCCTGCCTTATAAAGGTCGTACAAAGCCTGATCGAAGGTCTTCATGCCCAGCTCGTTGGAGCGCGCCATCAGCGCGTTGAGCTCATGCACCTCGCCCTTAAGAATGAGATCAGCCGCAAGCGGCGTGTTCAATAATATTTCTATCGCAGCGCGACGACCCTTACCATCGACAGTAGGCACCAGCCGCTGCGAGATCACGGCCTTGAGGTTGAGTGACAAATCCATCAGCAACTGCGCGCGGCGCTCTTCCGGGAAAAAGTTTATGATGCGATCCATCGCCTGATTGGCGCTGTTCGCATGCAGGGTGGATAAGCACAGGTGCCCGGTCTCGGCGAAGGCAATGGCATGATCCATGGTTTCGCGCGCACGAATTTCGCCCACCAGAATTACATCCGGCGCCTGACGCAAAGTGTTCTTCAGCGCGGCCTCGAACGACTCCGTATCTACTCCCACCTCGCGCTGCGTAATGATGCAGCCCTTGTGCTCATGCACGAATTCAATCGGGTCTTCCACAGTGATGATATGACCACTGCTGTTTTCGTTGCGATAGCCAACCATGGCGGCGAGCGAGGTGGATTTCCCGGAACCGGTGCCGCCCACGAACAACACCAGTCCGCGCTTGGTCATGGCGATGTCTTTCAGCACCGGCGGCAGACGCAATTGCTCGAAATTGGGTATCTTGGTCTCGATCTTGCGCAGCACCATACCGACACGCTGCTGCTGCACAAATACGTTGACACGGAAGCGCCCGATGCCATCAGGGTTGATAGCAAAGTTGCACTCCTGGGTTTTTTCAAACTCGGCGCGCTGTTTGGCATCCATCAGGGCATGAGCGATGGCGCGCGTCTGTTCCGCACTAAGCGGGCCCGGCGTCCCGGGCGTGAGCTTGCCATGTACCTTCAGGCTGGCCGGCATCCCGGCGGTGATGAACAGGTCGGAGGCGTTTTTCTCCACCATCATCCTGAGCAAACTATTGAACTCCATCGTCGCTCCCCTCTATTTGAAGCTGTCCTTGTTCATGGCGTAACTGCGTGCCTCCGCCTTGTCCACCAGCTTCCTCCCTACCAAGCCCTGCATGCACTGATCGAGCGTCTGCATGCCCATGGCCTGACCGGTCTGGATCGACGAGTACATCTGCGGTACCTTGTTTTCGCGGATCAGATTGCGGATCGCCGGTGTGCCGATCATGATCTCATGCGCCGCGATGCGCCCGCCGCCCACCTTTTTCAACAACGCCTGCGACACCACCGCGCGCAGACTTTCCGACAGCATGGCGCGCATCATGTCCTTTTCCGCCGCCGGGAACACGTCGATGATACGGTCGATGGTCTTGGCTGCGGAGCTGGTGTGCAGCGTGCCGAACACCAGATGCCCGGTCTCGGCGGCGGTGAGCGCAAGGCGGATGGTTTCCAGGTCACGCAGCTCGCCCACCAGAATAATGTCGGGGTCTTCACGCAGCGCCGAGCGCAGCGCCTCATTGAAGCCCAATGTGTCACGATGCACCTCGCGCTGGTTGATCAAGCACTTCTTGCTCTCGTGCACAAACTCGATGGGGTCTTCCACCGTGAGAATATGGCCGAATTCCTTTTCATTGATAAAGTCGATCATCGCCGCGAGCGTGGTGGATTTGCCGGAGCCGGTCGGGCCGGTGACCAGCACCACGCCGCGCGGCTGGTCGATGATCTCCTTGAATATCGCCGGGCAATTGAGCTCATCCAGTGTTTTGATCTTGGACGGAATGGTGCGGAACACGCCACCCGCGCCACGGTTGTGGTTGAAGGCGTTGACGCGGAAGCGCGCGAGGCCTGGGATTTCAAACGAAAAATCGGTCTCCAGGAATTCCTCATAATCCTTGCGCTGCTTGTCGTTCATGATGTCGTAGATCAGCGCATGCACCTCCTTGTGCTCCATTGGCGGCAGGTTGATGCGGCGGATGTCGCCGTCGACGCGGATCATCGGCGGCAGACCGGAGGAAAGATGGAGGTCGGAGGCGTTATTTTTTACGCTGAAGGCAAGCAGTTCTGCAATGTCCATAAAACGTCCTGCTGGTATGATGTAAAAAGATAGGGCTAAGGTACAACGTACGCCGAATGCATGCAACTCAATCACTGGCTGACCGTATCAAGGTTGTGCGCGAACGGATTGCGCGCGCCGAGATGGGCTACGGGCGCACGCCGGGCTCGGTGCAACTCCTGGCGGTGAGCAAAACGGTGTCTGTCGAGACGATAGCCAGCGCCTGCCGCGAAGGCGGGCTGACAGGCTTCGGCGAAAATTATCTGCAAGAAGCCGTGCCCAAAATCACCGCTGCGCGCTTGCAGGAGTGTGGCATCGAATGGCATTTCATCGGGCCGCTGCAAAGCAATAAAACGCAAGGCGTCGCGGCATACTTTTCTTGGGTACACAGTGTCGACCGGCTCAGCATCGCACAGCGTCTGAACGCGCAACGCCCGGCGCACCTGCCTCCGCTCGATGTCTGCCTGCAGGTCAATATCAGTCGTGAGCCGGGCAAATCCGGCGTCGATCTCACTCACCTTCCGGAACTCGCCACGGCAGTAGCCGGCTTGCCGCAACTGCGCCTGCGCGGGCTCATGGCCATACCCCCAGCGTGTCATGCATTCGAACAACAACGCCTGCCGTTTCACGCCTTGCGCACGGCGTTCGATGAGCTTTGTTCGCGTGGCCTGGCGCTCGATACACTTTCGATGGGCATGTCCAATGATTTCGAGGCCGCCATCGCCGAAGGCGCCACACTGGTGCGCGTAGGCAGTGCAATTTTTGGCCACCGGGCATAAGCTCTGGCGCCTGCAACATCCCATACGCTACACTTCCAACCATGAAAAACACTATCGTCTTTATCGGTGGCGGCAATATGGCGCGCAGCCTGATGGGCGGCCTCATCGCCGACGGCTGTGCGCCCCAACAACTGTGGGTCACCGACCCCAATCAGGACAAACTTGCCGGCCTGCAACGCGACTTTTCCGTACACACCACCGCCACCAATCTCGATGCCGCTCAGCATGCCGATGTACTGGTATTCGCGGTAAAACCGCAGGCGCTCAAGCAAGTGGCGCATGAGCTTGCACCACTGCTACAGCGGCGCAAGCCGCTCGTCATCTCCATCGCTGCCGGGATACGCACGGGCGCACTGGCCGCCTGGCTCGGCCGCGATCTCGCGCTGGTGCGCGCCATGCCCAACACCCCTGCGCTGGTGCGCAGCGGCGCCACTGCGCTGTATGCCAACGCCCTGGTGTCGGAGGCGCAACGCAGTCAGGCGGAAAATATCCTGCGCGCCGTGGGCCTCACGTTATGGCTCACGGACGAATCTCAGATGGATGCCGTCACCGCGCTCTCCGGCAGCGGGCCGGCGTATTTTTTTCTGGTAATGGAGGCGCTCGAAGAGGCCGCCATGCGCCTCGGCCTTTCACGCGAAACCGCGCATCTGCTCACGCTGGAGACGGCCTTCGGCGCGGCCAAGATGGCGCTCGAGAGCAGCGAGGGCTGCGGCGCACTGCGCGCGCGCGTCACCTCGCCGGGCGGCACCACCGAGCAGGCGCTGCGCGTATTGCAGGAAGGCCGTATCGAAGCATTGTTTGAAACCGCCCTGCGGGCGGCACATGCGCGCTCGGTGGAGCTGGCCACGTTACTGGGGGGTGCAACATGAACGGCAGTTATTTCAGCAATGCCGGTGTGTTTTTGATTCAGACCGTATTCGGCATGTACATCCTGGCTGTGCTGTTGCGGCTGTTGTTGCAGATCGTGCGCGCCGATTTCTATAACCCATTCTCGCAATTTCTGGTGAAGATCACCAACCCCGTGCTGGTGCCGCTGCGGCGCGTGATACCGGGGCTGTTCGGGGTTGATCTCGCTGCGGTGCTGCTGCTGCTGGCGCTGCAAATGGCGAAGCTCGCGCTCATTGGTCTATTGATCAATCAGGGCTGGAATCTGGGCGGCCTGCTGCTGGCCGTAGCCGACCTGCTTGCACTGCTGCTCAATGTGTTTCTATTTTCGATTTTGATCCAGGTGATTTTAAGCTGGGTGCGCCCGGGCGAATATAATCCGCTCACCGCGCTGCTGCACCATCTCAATGAGCCGCTGCTGGCGCCGGCGCGGCGCCTGTTGCCGCCGATTTCAGGGCTGGATCTGTCGCCCATCGTGGTGCTGGTCGCGCTGCAACTGGCGTCGATGCTGGTTGGCGCGCCGCTGTCCGACCTGGGGCGTGCGTTGGCGTTGGGATAGATGACTGCTTACCGCTTGAATTATTTGTCTGGAAGGAAGTAATATTCTTGCCATGCGAGGAAGGATCTCAGGCGCGCGGAGGATTCATGCACGCACGAAGCGTGCGTGACAGACTGAACGGTTTCTATTTCAGGACAGAGGGTACAGGGGGAACTCTAATAGGCCCAGAAAGCGGCCACTACTTATACTGCGGCGAGATCACCCTTCTTTTCGAGCCAACTCTTGCGGTCGGCGGCGCGCTTTTTGGCCAGCAGCATGTCCATGAGTTGTGGCGTATCATCGCCGCTCTGGATCGTGAGTTGGATCAGGCGCCGCGTATCGGGGGCGATGGTGGTTTCACGCAGTTGCGCCGGGTTCATCTCGCCGAGGCCCTTGAAGCGTTGCACGTTGATCTTGCCTTTCTTGTTTTCCGCCGCGATGCGATCCAGCACGCCCTGCTTCTCGCCCTCGTCCAGCGCGTAATACACCTCTTTGCCGGCGTCGATACGGTACAGCGGCGGCATTGCGGCGTAGACGTGGCCGGCCTCCACCAGCGGACGGAAGTGACGCACAAACAGTGCGCACAACAGCGTGGCGATGTGTGCGCCGTCGGAGTCGGCGTCCGCCAAGATGCAAATCTTGCCGTAGCGCAGGCCTTCGATATCGTTCGAACCAGGGTCTACACCAATGGCGACGGCGATGTCGTGCACCTCATGCGAGGCGAGCACGGCGCCTGACTCCACCTCCCAGGTGTTCAGTATCTTGCCGCGCAGCGGCAAGATGGCCTGAAACACGCGGTCGCGCGCCTGCTTGGCGGAGCCGCCCGCAGAATCACCTTCCACCAGAAACAGCTCGGTGCGCTTCAGGTCCTGCAGGGTGCAATCGGCGAGCTTGCCGGGCAACGCTGGGCCGCTCACGATTTTCTTGCGCACCACGTTTTTGCTTTCGCGCAGACGGCGCTGCGCGTTGTCGATGGCGAGCTGCGCGATGCCCCCTGCCACATCGACATGCTGGTTCAGCCACAGACTGAAATTGTCCTTTACCACGCCGCCAACAAAGGCGGCGCACTCGCGCGAGGTGAGGCGCTCTTTGGTCTGGCCGGAGAATTGCGGATCGAGCAGTTTGACCGACAGCACGTAACTGCACTTGTCGAACACGTCCTCCGAGGAGAGCTTCACGCCGCGCGGCAACAGGTTGTGAAATTCGCAGAACTCGCGCACGGCGTCGGTGAGGCCGGTGCGCAACCCGTTGACATGGGTGCCGCCCTGCGCGGTGGGAATCAGGTTGACGTAACTCTCGGCGATGATCTCGTCATGTTGCGGCCCCCACGCCAGAGCCCACTCTGCCGCCTCGTCGTTGCCCTGAAGGCTCCCGGCGTAAGGCTCGGCGGGCAAGGTGGGTGCGCCTTGCAGCGCTTCATGCAGATAGGCCTTGATACCGTCATCGTACTGCCAGCTTTCCTTTTCGCCTGTCGCCTCATCGCTGAAGCTTACGTGCAGGCCGGGGCACAACACCGCCTTGGCGCGCAGCAGGTGCTTGAGCCGCGACACGGCAAACTTGGCTGTATCGAAATACTTTTCATCCGGCCAGAAACGCAATGTGGTGCCGGTGCTGTTTTTCGCCACCGTGCCGCTGATCTTGAGCTGCGTGCTCCGGTCGCCGCCGGCGAAGCTCATATGGTGCTCATGGCCGCCGCGCCGTATCCAGACCTCCATTTTTTTGGATAGCGCGTTCACCACCGACACACCCACGCCGTGCAAGCCGCCGGAAAAACGGTAAACCTTGCCGCTGAATTTTCCGCCCGCGTGCAGACGCGTGAGTATGAGCTCGACGCCGGAAATCTTTTCCTCGGGATGCATGTCCACCGGCATGCCGCGGCCGTCATCGCTCACCGCGAGCGAGCCGTCCTGGTAAAGCGTGACTTCGATGCGCTTGGCGTATCCGCCGAGCGCTTCATCCACACTGTTGTCGATCACCTCCTGCGCGAGATGATTCGGACGCGTGGTGTCGGTGTACATGCCCGGACGCCGCCGCACCGGGTCGAGGCCGCTCAGGACTTCAATGGCGGAGGCGTCGTAATGGGTGGCCATGGTCAACCGTTATTGCGCGAGGGAATGATCTGCGGACGTTTCAGGCGGTCGATGATCTGCTCCGGCTTGAGCGGAAACCCGTTGGCATCACACAGGTAGTAGCGCAGCAGATCGCTGCGATAATTAGTGGGGCCGCTACGCGTGCGCACCCGCTGCCACGAAGCTGACTGACTTTTCTGAAAGACGCCATCGCTATTGCCGTAGGCGTAGGTCTTGTAACGCCCCATATCGCAGCGCATACCTTCAAAAAAAATATTCTTTGCGCCGCTGTCGGAGACGATGACGACGGTGTAGGTGACTACGCCGTCGGCGTACGTCGTCACGGATTTGCCGTCGATGTAGTGTTTGAAATTGCGTTGCGGCCCGTCCACGTCGAGCGCAATGAGATCACCTTCATGCGGCAGCGCAGGCAACGCCTTGACGTCTTCGGTCCACGGCGCGGGATCATCATATTCGCGCTCGTAGGCCGCCGCAGAAAGCGGGCCGGGCAACAGTGCAACCAGAAGCAGCAGTGCAGAGATGCGAATGTGCATCACGCCGGAATCAATCAATATCCTGCACCAGCGACGCGCGCACATCGTCCGGCACCGGATCGACCTGATGGCAGTACGCCGGGTGCTCGATGCCCACACCGATGGCGGCACCGGCCTTGGCTGCAGCGGCCATTACCGGCGTCAGTTCGAAGCGCAGAAAGTGCACCGAGGAAGTCTTTTGTTCGTTCTCGCGCTCGAGGTCTTCATCGGCAATCGCCCATACGTGTTCATGGCCGCCCACCTTCACCCATACGCGGTCTTCGATACCGATCATGCTCGCCAGCGCGCTGCGGCGCTCGCCCTCGTCGTCGTACTGGATCATGAAGGTCGCCTTCCAGTTGGCACCGTCGGGAACCAGCGGATTGTAGGCAGCAATCTCTTCGAGTATGCCTGCTTCCTCAAAGATGCGCTCTACGCGCAACATTTCCTGCACCTGGTAGTGCATGGTGAGGTAATCTTCAAAATACAGCGTGGCGTGCGGCCCCACCGGCACACGGCGGTGGGTTTTGTGCTCCATGACCTTGGCGCGGAATTCGTTACGCATGCGCGCGTACTGTTCTAGGGGGTATAGCATGTCACGGTTAAGTTTTTTCATCACTTTAATTCCTGTCACGGTTTATGCTTTGTTTTAATCGCTTCGTGATAACCTTCGTTGGCCATGACGTTATATTCCGTAGGCTGTGCGTAACAGGGTGAGTGGATGCGTCGGTGAGGTGCCGTCCGCCAGCCCCTCGCCCAGATGGTGCCCGGCTATCGGGCAGTCGCTGGTGTAATGATCCGCCCCGCTTTTGGCAATACGCTCGACTACCGGCCTGCCGATCTTCATCGCGCTCGCATGGTACTCGCTCTTCGCCGCATAGGTGCCGTTGTGGCCGGAGCAGCGATCAATTGGCTCCACCTTGGTGTCGGGCACGAGCTGCAGCATATCGCGCGTCTTCAGCCCCATGTTTTGCACGCGCAAGTGGCACGCCACGTGATATGAAACCTTGCCCAGCGATTTTTTGAAATCGGTTTTGAGCGCGCCGTCCTTGTGGCGCAGCATGAGATATTCAAACGGATCATAGATCGCGTTTTTCACCTTCATCACATCGGCATCGCCGGGGAACATGAGCGGCAGTTCCTGTTTGAACATCAGCACGCACGACGGCACCGGCGCGACGATGTCCCAGCCCGCGTCCACCAGTTGCGCCAGCACAGGAATGTTGGCGTCCTTGGCGCGCGCCACCGCCTCCAGATCGCCGAGCTCAAGTTTGGGCATGCCGCAGCATTGCTCTTTCTCGGCCAGCCGCACCGGGATACCGTTGTGTTCGAAGATGGCAATCAAATCCTGACCCAGTTGCGGCTCGTTGTAATTGCTATAACAGGTGGCGAACAAAGCCACTTTGCCGCGCGTATGCGCCGTGGGTGCTGCCTCGGCCTTCAGACGCTCGCGTGCACGTTCGCGCTTGTGCAGCGTGTCGCTGTGATATTCCGGCACGAAGGCATCCGGGTGTACGCCCAGTGTCTTGTCCAGAATTTTTCGCGCCGTCTTGTTTTTATTTGCTGCGTTGACTATTTGCACCACTACCGGGATACCGGCGAGCTTGCCTACGGTGTCGGTGCTGGTGAGAATCTTGTCGCGCGTTTTTACGTCGCCTTTCTGATGCTTCACCGCCTTGGCGCGCAGCATGAGGTGGGGGAAGTCAACGTTGAACGGGTGCGGCGGCACATAAGGACACTTGGTCATGAAGCACATGTCGCACAGGTAGCAGTGATCCACCACCTCCCAGTAAACTTTTTTGTCTACGCTGTCGAGCTCCATCGTGGGTGACGCGTCGATGGCGTCGAACAGCGTCGGAAACGACTGGCACAGATTAAAGCAACGACGACAGCCGTGGCAGATATCGAACACGCGCTCAAGCTCATGCAGCAGCGCGGGTTCGTTATAGAATTCGGGATTTTTCCAGTCCAGAGCGTGCCGCGTGGGCGCATCCAGACTGCCTTCGCGCTGACCTTCAGTGGGTGTCATATAACCTCAGCTTCAAGTCAGAAGTAGCAAGTAGCAAGTTACAAGTGACACAGGTACTGCTTTTTTCTTGCTACTTGTACCTTGCTACTTGCTACTTCTTCCCAATAAAAATAGGGGCCGGAAAACCGGCCCCGTTACCCTGTGAGTTACAGCTTATTTACCCAACGTATCAAGCGCCTTCTGGAAACGGTTGGCGTGCGAACGTTCGGCCTTGGCCAGCGTCTCGAACCAGTCGGCGATTTCGCCGAAGCCTTCACCGCGGGCGGTCTTGGACATACCCGGGTACATATCGGTGTACTCGTGGGTCTCGCCCGCAATCGCGGCCTTCAGGTTATCACTGGTGGTACCGATGGGAAGATCGGTGGCCGGGTCGCCGCAGGCCTCCATATATTCCAGGTGGCCGTGCGCATGGCCGGTTTCACCCTCGGCGGTGGAGCGGAATACGGCAGACACGTCGCTGTAGCCTTCGACGTCGGCCTTGGCGGCGAAGTAGAGGTAACGGCGGTTGGCCTGGGATTCGCCCGCGAAGGCGTACTTCAGATTATCATGGGTTTTGCTGCCTTTGAGTTGCATAGCATTTCCTCATACAAGTTGATATTAATACACAGCCGCTGACTGGTAACGGCCTCCTGAATTTGGACTACGTCTAAATCTTAATACAGTGTACACCCAGAATATTCGGCAAGTCAAAGTCGGTGACCAGCCGGTGAGAGCGCGGCCCCAAATCCCCCGGCCTACGGCCACCCCCTTTACAAATGGGGTCGAGCACACGGCGCACTACACTAGCCGTTCAGTGCTTCGGCGACTCCACCATGAGCGCACCGGTGAGTATTACAAAGGCGCGCACCAGCAGCACGGCCTTGCCCTGGGCATGATGATCGGTGCGCACATCCAATTCACCGCGCAGGATGCGGCGTGCACTTTGTATCTGCATGACGTACAGCGTATAGAGTGTGAGCACCAGCAGCAGGTGGGTCCAGAGCAGAAATGAAGTCAGTTCGCCTTCCGTAATCAGCCGTCTATACCAGTCCTTGGTCAGGTATAAATAGAATGGCATGCAGAAATCAAACACCATCGCGACTATCATCACCGGGCCATGAAAGCGGCGCTGCCGCGGCAAGAAAAACGCGGCGAGCATGAGCAGATAAATGGCCGTAGCGGCGATAACGGTGCCTGCGGTGAACATGGCGTAATGCTATCACCTTTTGCCCCTGCGCCACCGCTGCCTCCCGCCCTGCGCGTCTTGTCTGAACTGATACAACTCTGCTACAGTCACACGGTTATCTGCCAAAGAGAGCCGCCATGCCATCACCTTCTGCCCTGCAACCGCCACGCGACCGTGAAGCACTGACCGCACTGCTTCTGATCGGCGTGGCGTCACTCAGTGTCCTGCTCACGGCTTACCAGTGGGTCGAGCTCTATTTACTGCGCGTGCGCGGCACCGCGCCGCTATGCTCGTTCAGCGCCACCTTCGACTGCGCCGGGGTGTGGAACTCGCCGCTGGCCCACGCTGTCCACCAGACCAGCGGCCTGCCCATCGCGGGCTGGGGCCTGGCGTGGAGCATCGTGGTACTGGTGCTCGCGGGCCTGTTGCGTTATCAAGCCACCAAGGGAGCCTCCATGAACGACACCGTGCAGGCCTTGCGCATCGTCACCGGAGCCAGCGCATTGATCGCGCTTTCGCTGCTCGGCTACAGCTTTGCAATCCAGACCTTCTGCCCCACCTGCGTGCTGTTTTACGTGCTGGTCGCCGCTGCCGCATGGCTCGCCTATGCGCGCCTCGCCACCAGCGCACCGCACTGGTTGCAGGCCACACTCAAAAGCGGCGCGGTACTGATCGTGACGCTCTCGGCGCTGATCTATCCCGGCCTGCATACCCCGCGTGAGGACTTGAGCACCGCCAAAATATCCACCGTGCTGAAAGAAGCGAGCGCCAAGGCGCCGGTGAGCCCGCTGGTGGAATTTCTGACCTCGCTGCCAGCCGGAGTTCAGCAGGCCACCAGCGATTCGCTTGACCTCTACCGCAAGTCCACACCCGCTGTCACCGCCGCGGACGCCAAACGCACCAGCTTCGGCCCGGTGAGCGCGCCGGTACACATCATCGAGTGGACCGACATCCGCTGCTCGCACTGCCAGCACCTCGAAGCCGCGCTGGACGAAATACGCCGCATCACCCCGCCCGGCTCCTGGAGTGAGGAGGCGCGTCATTACCCGCTCGACAGTGAGTGCAATCCGTCCATCGAGCGCAGCTCGGGCGGCATCAGTTGCCTCGCCGCCAAGGTGCAAATCTGTCTCAGTGGCGCACCTGAGTTCAACCGCGTGCGTGCAGCGATGTTCAAGGATCAGGCCAGCCTCACCCTGAGCCGCATCTGGACTATTGCCACCCACGACGACAGCGCGCGGCGCAAGACGCTTGAAGGCTGCGTCAACTCCCCCGCCACTGCAAGCGTGCTCAAGGAAGACATTGAGCTTGCGGAAAAATACCAGATCGAAGGTACGCCCCTCGTCGTCATCAACGGACGCAAAGGAACCGCCGTGCCCGCCTTCATCTTTGGGCTCATCATGGCCGAGGGCAAAGACACCGACCCGGGCTTTCTCGTGTTACCGGCGCCCAGCACACCTCGCCTGTAACCTGAGAAGCGCCATTAAGGCGCTGTAAATAAATAAAGGTATCAAGTTGTTTCATGTCCATGCCCATAAAACATGCAACCAAGACATCAAAGTGAGATGTTAATCTATTTCCAGCGCCTTACTGGGCTGATAAACTTAATATTGTTGCACTTGGACTTTGAAACCGCCGGTAATGAAAGGAACCCGATACTGGACAAACTGTTCCGCCCGCTCGGCCTCAGCGATCAGGAAAGGCCGACATCGTGACGTTTATGAAGGCACTCACCAGCCCTATTTTACCGCAGTAAATTTCCCCCGGCGCAGGCTGAAAAACAAAAGCCCCGTGAATTTCTCCACGGGGCTTTCTTAATGCAACACTTCGACGGCGGATTACTCAGGAGTCACAAAGTAAGGCGACGACATAAATGAGGTGACTCCTGAGTAATACACTGGTTACCTTGCCCCCCCCCACTCTGTCCCGCCCCCTACACAGGGGGCGGGGACG
>CAWUTX010000054.1:0-27302 GCA_963925015.1 uncultured Gammaproteobacteria bacterium | reverse complement strand
GATGTGGTGCTGGTGCCCAACCCGTCCTATCCCATCCACCCCTACGGCTTTGTCATCGCCGGCGCGGACATCCGCCATGTGCCGCTGGTGGCGGGTGTGGATTTTTTCGCCGAACTGGAAAAGGCGATCAAGGGCTCGTGGCCCAAGCCCAAGATGCTGGTGTTGAACTTCCCCGGCAACCCGACCACGCAGTGCGTGTATCTCGACTTCTTCGAAAAGGTAGTCGCCATTGCGCGCGAACACGAAATCTGGGTGGTGCACGATCTCGCCTATGCCGACATCGCGTTCGACGGTTATGTCGCGCCGTCGATCTTGCAGGTGCCGGGTGCGAAAGACGTGGCGGTGGAATTTTTCACGCTGTCCAAGAGCTACAACATGCCGGGTTGGCGCGTGGGCTTTATGTGCGGTAATCACCATCTGGTGTCGGCGTTGGCGCGGATGAAATCCTATCTCGATTACGGCATGTTCACGCCAATCCAGATCGCCGCCATCACCGCGCTGGAAGGGCCGCAGGATTGCGTGCATGAAATCTCCGAGATGTATCGCGGTCGGCGCGATGTGTTGTGTGAAGGGCTTAATGCCATGGGCTGGAAGGTGGAGAAACCGCGCGCCAGCATGTTCGTGTGGGCGCCGATTCCACCGGCGTACCGTCATCTGGGTTCGCTGGAATTTTCCAAGAAGCTGCTGGAGGATGCGAAGGTGGCGGTGTCACCCGGCATCGGCTTCGGCGAATATGGCGACGACCATGTGCGCTTCGGCTTGATCGAAAACGAGCACCGCACGCGTCAGGCCGTACGCTGTATCCGTGAGATGTTTCGTAACGACAGTAGCAAGTTAAAAGTAGCGAGTAGCAAGTGAAAAAAAAATGCTCTTGCTACTGCTTTTATGAACCCTGTTAAAGTTGGGCTGCTCGGTCTCGGCACGGTAGGCGGCGGCACGGTCAATGTGCTGCGGCGCAACGCCGAAGAAATCGCGCGCCGTGCGGGGCGTGGCATACAGATTACGCACGCGAGCGCGCGCGACCTCAAAAAGAAACGCATCTGCAATACTGAAGGAATCACGCTGACCAGCGAA
Source organism: uncultured Gammaproteobacteria bacterium (assembly GCA_963925015.1). Lineage (GTDB taxonomy): Bacteria > Pseudomonadota > Gammaproteobacteria > SURF-13 > SURF-13 > JAQBXX01. Next base: position 26,228 of record CAWUTX010000054.1, on the reverse strand, counting down.
CCGCTGGATGTGGTCAATGATCCCGAGGTCGAGATTGTCGTCGAGCTGATTGGCGGCACCGAGCTTGCGCGTGATCTGGTGAACCGCGCCATCGCCAACGGTAAGCATGTGGTGACCGCAAACAAGGCGTTAATTGCACGTTACGGCAATGAAATATTCGATGCCGCGCGCAAGCAGGGTGTGATGGTGGCGTTCGAGGCTGCGGTGGCGGGTGGCATTCCCATCATCAAGGCGATACGCGAGGGTCTCGCAGGCAATCGCATCGAGTGGCTGGCGGGTATCGTCAACGGCACCGGAAATTTTATTCTCACGGAAATGCGCGACAGGGGACGTAACTTCGCCGACGTGCTGGCCGAGGCGCAGCGCCTGGGCTACGCCGAGGCCGATCCCACGTTCGATGTCGAGGGCATCGACGCCGCACACAAGCTCACCATACTCGCGGCCATCGCCTTCGGCATTCCGTTGCAATTTGACAAGGTGTATACCGAGGGTATTACGCGCATCACACGCGCGGATGTCGGCTACGCTGAACAGCTCGGCTACCGCATCAAGCATCTCGCCATCGCGCGCCGCGCTGCGGCTGGCATCGAGTTGCGTGTACATCCAACGCTGATTCCGGAGCGCCGTCTGATTGCAAATGTGGATGGCGTGATGAATGCCGTGGTGGTGATGGGCGATGCCGTCGGGCCGACGCTTTATTACGGCGCGGGTGCCGGCGCTGAACCTACCGCCTCGGCTGTGGTCGCCGATCTGGTGGACGTGGTGCGCGTGCTCACGTCCGATCCGGAAAACCGTGTGCCGCACCTTGCATTTCAGCCGGATGCGCTGGCGGATTTGCCGATCCTGCCCATGGAACAGGTGGAGACGGCCTATTATCTGCGCCTGCAGGCGGCGGACCGCCCCGGCGTGCTCGCCGACGTCACGCGCATTCTCGCCGATCAGGACATCAGCATCGAGTCGATATTGCAAAAGGAACCGCTGGCAGGCGAGAGCGAGGTGCCGATCATCCTCCTCACGCACCGCACGCTGGAAAAAAACATGAACCAGGCGATCAGCCGCATCGAGGCGCTGTCATCGATCAGTGCCAAGGTCATGCGTATCCGTCTCGAGCAGTTGTCACGCTGATATTGTAGTGCCGAATTCATTCGGCTGAGAAAGGAAACTTTATGCACCGTTACACCGGCATTATTGACAAATACCGCGACCGTCTGCCGGTGCATGATGACACGCGCATCATCAGCCTCGGCGAGGGTAATACGCCGCTCATACGCCTTCACAACATCCCGCGCCTGCTGGGCAAAGAGGTCGATATTTATGTGAAATACGAAGGCCTCAACCCGACCGGTTCGTTCAAGGATCGCGGCATGACCATGGCGGTGACCAAGGCGGTGGAAGAGGGCAGTAACGCGATTATCTGTGCCTCCACCGGCAACACCTCGGCGGCGGCGGCGGCCTATGCTGCGCGCGCCGAGATCACAGCGTTTGTGCTGATACCGGACGGCAAGATCGCGCTCGGCAAGCTCGCGCAGGCGATGATCTACGGCGCGGTGGTGATCCAGATCAAGGGCAATTTCGACGACGGCATGCGGCTGGTGAAAGAGGTGGCGCAAAAGGTGCCGGTGACCATCGTCAACTCCATCAATCCCTATCGCCTGCAGGGCCAGAAAACCGCCGCGTTCGAGGTGGTCGAGGATCTCGGTTTCGCGCCGGACTTTCAATGCATCCCGGTCGGCAACGCCGGTAACATTACGGCGTACTGGATGGGCTACAGCGAGTATCACGCCAGCGGCATCATCCACCAGCGTCCGCGCATGGTGGGTTATCAGGCCTCCGGTGCGGCGCCGTTTTTGCGCGGCAAGATGGTGGACAATCCGGAGACGGTGGCCACCGCGATCCGTATCGGCCATCCCCAGTCGTGGGATCAGGCATGGAAGGTGCGCGAGGAATCCAACGGCTGGTTCGACGAATGCAGCGATGAAGAAATCTTGGCCGCGCAAAAACTGCTGTGCGAGAAAGAGGGCATCTTTTGCGAGCCGGCCTCGGCGGCCTCGCTGGCCGGGGCGATGCGTGACATTCAATCCGCCAAGATACCGGAGGGCAGCAAGATTGTGTGTACACTGACCGGTAACGGACTCAAGGATCCGGACACCGCCCTGAAGCAGTGCCGCACGCCGCTGGTCAGCATCGAGGCGACACTGGATCAGGTGCAGCGCGCAATCATCGAACGATTGAGCTGAACCCGCCGAACAGTGATGTAGCGAAAATTATGCTGGAGCGAGCCATGCAGGACTTGCAGATGGCGCTTGATGCCGGCCTCACACTCAAGGGCGACCAGTTGAAGGCGCATAAATACCTCGCCTTCATTCACTGCGCCTCCAGCCTGGAAAAACGCTGCCGTGAAGAATTCGTCAAGGTGCTCGAAATTAATCCCAAGTTCGAGCTCGACCCCCGCTGAGGCCGGACGCCCGGTGTGGGGGCGGGTGTTTCGTAGCGTCAAGAAGGGCGCAGCCCGGAAGAAGTAATTTAAGGTGTCTTTAGGCCTGCGGCGCGCCGCAGGCACGCCACATACTCCGCCACATCCGGCTCGACGGCATCGCGCTGTGCGCGCCACAACACCTCCCCCAGGCATTCCAGCATGCGATGTTCTGCGTCATGCGCATCGCGCAATTTTGTCAGCAGGTGCCGATAGATCTCGTTGACTTCCGGCGGGCGTCGCGTGGCCAGTTGCTCGCGGATCGAGATGTGCAGACCCATGTGCAGGAAGGGGTTTGGCTCTCCCTGTTCGGGCGTATAGTCGTTGTCGAGCGCGGCCTCTTCATCCGCTAGCAGGGCATGATATTCCGGGTGCAGCAGGATGACATCCGCAATCTGCTGCTCCATATCCTGCAGCGGTTGCTGCGCGCGATATTTGCTCCACGCGTTGATGAAAACACGCCGCATCTCGCGTCGATCCTGAGCGAATATCATGCCTGTTATTCCTCGCTTTCGGTCTTGTTCTTATATTCACATAAATCATAAATCAGGCACGCACCGCAGCGTGGTTTGCGCGCAATGCAGGTGTAGCGCCCGTGCAGAATCAGCCAATGATGTGCATCCTGCCTGAACTCGGCGGGCACGAGCCGCATCAGTTTTTTTTCAACCTCTGCCACATTTTTCCCTGGCGCAAGGCCGCTGCGGTTGGCGACACGAAAGATATGCGTATCCACGGCAATGACAGGTTCACCGAAGGCGGTGTTGAGGATGACATTGGCTGTTTTGCGGCCTACGCCGGGCAAGGCTTCCAGCGAGGTGCGGTCACGCGGCACATGACCATGATACTGCTCGATGAGTGACGCGCAGGTTTTGATGATGTTGCGCGCCTTGCTGTTGTAGAGTCCGATGGTCTTGATATGGCGTTTGAGTCCGTCTTCTCCCAGCGCCAGTATCGCCTGCGGGGTATTGGCGGCGCGGAATAGTGTGGCGGTCGCGCGGTTCACGCCCTTGTCCGTGGCTTGCGCGGACAGGATCACGGCAATCAGCAGTTCAAATACGCTGCTGTAATTCAGCTCGGTGGCCGGGGCTGGATTGGCTTGCCTGAGGCGCGTGAAGATCGCACGACGTTTTTGCGGGTTCATTTTGATTCAGACTGCTTGTCGGGTGCGTCACCCTTGAGCATGCCCCCAGTTTTTCGACCAACTCACTGGCCTTGATGCCGAGCGTGGTGCCGAGCCCAGGCCCGAGCACGGCGGTGACGATAGCGGCGCCTGCGAGCGCACTGCGCTTCAGGCCCACCACGGGATCGTCTATGGTGCCCACTACCTCAAGGGGTGCATTGAGCAGGCCGACGCTACCCCGGAGTGCCACGTTAATGTTGCCTGTGACCGTTTTATCGGCGGCGACGTTAACATTACCGCTGCCATTCTGCAGACCGGAGGTCACCTTCAAGTCCGCGAAGCGATACTCGTTGCCGCCCAGGTCGAGCTTGCCGGAGAGGTCGTCAAAACGCGTGTCACCACCACGCACACCTTCGCGGCTGAGGCTCCGGGCGGCCTTGGCAAGATCGATGCGGTAGAGCGTACCGTGCTGAATATTGAATATGGCATAGTTTAGACAATTATATACCGCTTTCACCACGGCGCGCGGGGTGATGGTGGCGCCGGTGAGCTGGTCGAATATACCGCCGTGCCCGCCACCGCAAACAGGCCGAGTACGATGCTGGTGCGTAGCATGTGTTTGGTGATCATGGTTGTTGCTTTAGGACTCAACGCAGAGACGCGAAGACGCCAAGGACGCAATTCTTCATAGTTGGCATGTTTTTTTAGTCTTCGATTTTCTTTGCGTCTTCGCGTCTTTGCGTTGAGATGTCGATCAGTCTTTGTGGCCAAACACGCGCGGTTGCGTGTAGTAATCGATCACGGGCGCCGCCATGTTCATCAGCAGCACGGCGAACGCAATGCCGTCGGGATAGCCGCCCTAGGTGCGGATGATGTAGGTGAAACGCCGATGCCCGCGCCGTAATACAGGCGGCCTCTGGGCGTGGTGCTGGCGGTGACTGGATCGGTGGCGATGAAAAAGGCGCCGAGCCGCTAAACAGGTGAAACAGCGGTGAGGCGTAGAGGTCACGGTCAATCAGAAAAAACACCGCCGCCATCAGCGCAAGACAAAAGGGCGCTGGCCGTCTTGCTGTGGCAGGCCATACGCTTCCCGCAATCATGCAGGCGAGATTATGATGGGCGCCTAAAATTAAATTATTTGTTTATCAATATTTTAAAAACTAAAGTTAAAGTAATTTAGATATGTAGCCGGGAGATTACTTCACCCGCATACCCGGTTGTGCGCCTGCATGCGGCTCCAGTATCCACAAATCTTTTCCGCCCGGCCCTGCGGCAAGCACCATACCCTCCGACAGGCCGAACTTCATCTTGCGCGGCGCAAGGTTGGCCACTATCACGGTAAGCTTGCCCTCCAGATCAGCGGGCTGATAAGCCGATTTGATGCCGGCGAACACTGTGCGCGGTTTTTCTTCACCAATATCGAGCGTGAGCTTTAATAGTTTCTCGGCACCTTCGACATGCTCGGCGGTGACGATGCGTGCAATGCGCAAATCAATTTTGGCAAAGTCGTCAATGTTGATAGTTTCAGCCACGGGCATAAATCCCCCGGCTTCGCCGCTCCACTTTATTAAAGAGGGGGTAGGGAGGACTTGGTTAACTTGTCCGTTTTCCTTGCTGCCTTCGAGCATGGATTCAATATGTTTAGGATCGATACGGGTCAATAGGGATTCGAACACTCCAAACTTGTGACCTGGAGGTAAAAATGTTTCCATGTTTAATGGAAGTGTAATATCCAACCAGCTAAGTTCTTTGCATCCCAGGTACCTTTCGGCATCAGCAGTAACGCTTGGGAGAATCGGCTTCAGAAACAGCGTCAGCGCTTTAAATCCGGCAAGCGATGAGGCGCAAATTTGCGCCAGTTTTTCCTTGGATGGGGCATTTGTCGGTGCCTCCTTGGCCAATAGCCAGGGTTTGAATTCGTCTATTTCCTTGTTGATGGCATCGGCAACTTCCATAATCAGTCTGGTAGCCTTGCCAAATTCCCGCTCATCGAATGCAGTGCGAATATCTTTGCTTCGCTGTAAGGCAATAGTCAGCCCTCCCGTATCTTTCGGTGCTGGAAATCCACCAAGACTACCCATTTCTATTTTCGGCATTTGATTGTCGAAGTATTTCGATATAAATGGAGCAATGCGGCTGGCGATGTTGACGTACTTCCCCACGAGATCACTGTTCACTCGCGCGACAAAATCCTCCAGGCTAAGGTCGATGTCTTCCATCGTGCTGTTGAGCTTGGTGGCGTAGTAATAACGCAGATATTCAGGATTCAGATAATCGAGATAGGTGCGCGCCGTGATGAAGGTGCCGCGTGATTTAGACATCTTCTGGCCGTTTACGGTGAGAAAGCCGTGGGCATAAACTGCAGTGGGCTTGCGGTAGCCTGAGCCCTCCAGCATCGCGGGCCAGAACAGGGCGTGGAAATATAAAATATCTTTGCCGATGAAGTGATAAAGTTCAGCCTTGCTGTCTTTGCGCCAGTAGTCGTCGAAGTTGGTGCCTGTACGGTCACAGTAGCTTTTAAAGCTCGCCATGTAGCCGACGGGTGCATCGAGCCAGACGTAAAAGTATTTTCCGGGCGCGTCGGGGATTTCAAATCCGAAATAGGGCGCGTCGCGTGAGATGTCCCAGTCCTGTAGTCCTGCGTCGAACCATTCGTTGAGTTTGTTGGCCGCTTCGGATTGCACGTGGCGTGTTTGTGTAATGTCAGGGTTCAACCACTCGCGCAGCATGGTTTCATAGTCACCGAGCTTGAAGAAATAATGCTCGGATTCTTTCTCAATGGGTTTTGCGCCGGAGAGCGCAGACACGGCATTTTTTAAATCTGTAGGTGAGTAGGTTGCGCCACAGACTTCGCAACTGTCGCCGTACTGGTCTTTCGCGCCACATCTTGGGCACTCGCCTTTGATGAAGCGATCCGGCAGAAACATCTCTTTGACCGGGTCATACGCCTGTTTGATGGTGCGCTGTGTGATGTGGCCGTTTTTGCGCAGTTTCAGATAGATGTCGCGCACAAACGCTTCGTTCTCCGGCGAATGCGTGGAGTGGTAGTTGTCGAACGCAACGCCGAACGCCTTGAAGTCCGCCTGATGTTCCTGACTGATGCGTACGATCAGAGCCTCCGGCGGGATGCCTTCCTGCTGTGCGCGCAGCATGATGGGGGTGCCGTGCGCGTCGTCGGCGCAGACGTAGGTGCAGTCATGCCCCTGCATCTTCTGAAAGCGCACCCAGATGTCGGTCTGGATGTATTCCACCAGATGGCCGAGGTGGATCGGCCCGTTGGCGTAGGGGAGGGCGCTGGTGACGAGGATTGTGCGGGTGTCTGGCATGGTCTTGGGCTGATGTTAAGTGTGCCATTGTAGCAAGTCAGCGCATTAAAAGATCACCGCGTGGCGGCGAATCCGTGTAAAATTATGCGCTTATATGTGGGTGGTGAGAGGGGCGGCGCCCCGGAGGTTGAGAGTGGCAAATGTTTCCCAGGCGCAGGTCGAGACGGCCTTGCGCGAGGTGGTCGATACTTATTTAAAGCAGGACCTGGTGTCCGCCAAGGCGGTAAAGAATATCGCCATCGACGATGGCGGCGTGAGTGTGGATGTCGTGCTCGGCTACCCGGCCAAGGGGTATCAGGATGCCCTCGCGGCCAGCATCCGGGCGAAAGTCGGTGCTTTGCCGGAGGTGCGTGCGGTGACGGTGAATATCTCGTCCAGCATAATTGCGCATGCGGCGCAGAAGAATGTGAAGCCGCACGCGAACATAAAAAACATCATCGCGGTGGCTTCCGGCAAGGGTGGTGTGGGCAAGTCCACAACGGCGGTGAATCTCGCGCTCGCGCTGGCCGCTGAGGGGGCCAGCGTCGGTATACTCGATGCCGACATCTACGGCCCCAGCCAGCCCCTCATGCTGGGCGTGAACACGCGCCCGACCTCGAAAGATGGTAAAGGCATGGAGCCGGTGATGAGCCACGGCATCCAGTCCATGTCCATCGGCTATCTGATAGACGAGGAGGCGCCCATGATCTGGCGCGGCCCGATGGTGACCCAGGCGCTGGAGCAACTTCTCAACGACACGCAATGGAAGGCGCTGGATTATCTCGTCATTGATTTACCACCCGGCACGGGCGACATTCAACTGACGCTGGCACAAAAAATTCCGGTGAGTGGGGCGCTGATAGTAACCACGCCGCAGGATATCGCGCTGCTGGATGCGCGCCGGGCGCTCAAGATGTTCGAGAAGGTCGAGGTGCCGGTGCTCGGTATTATCGAAAATATGAGTACACACATTTGCAGCCAGTGCGGTCACGAAGAGCATATCTTCGGCGCCGGTGGCGGCGAGCGCATGGCCGCGCAATACAAGGTGGATTTGCTGGGTGCGCTGCCGCTCGACATCAGCATCCGTGAAAATGCCGACGGCGGACATCCCAGCGTGATCGCCGACCCCGACGGCCGCATCGCGCAGATGTACCGTGAAATTGCGCGCCGTGTGGCCGCCAAGCTATCATTGCGCGCCAAGGATTTCAGCGCTAAATTTCCCAAGATCGTGATACAGAATACTTAACAACAGTTACCAGTGGCAAGAGGCATTAAATCAGTAGCAAATGGTAAGTAACAAGTAACAGGCAACAATACTTAAGAACGAAATACTTGCAACTTGCTACTTGTAACTTGCGACTGTCGTTATGGTGCCGAGGAGAGGACTTGAACCTCCACGGGGTTACCCCCACTAACACCTGAAGCTAGCGCGTCTACCAATTCCGCCACCCCGGCGCATCGGCACCATCTGGTGAGATGTGTGCCGAAGGTGCGCACTTTACTCTACAGGCGGTATTTTTTCAATGAAGAAGAAGCAGTCCACTACGAAACAGAACCAGGATCCGCACGCCGGGCGCGAAGCGTCCAAGTACGAGCGCCCCATCGCCAGCCGTGAATACATCATGGAGTGCCTGGCGGCGCAGGGCGTTCCGCTCAACCAGGAACACATCGCTGCCGAGCTGAAAATCGAGGATGAAGAGAATTTGGAGGCTCTGCGCCGGCGCCTCAAGGCGATGGAGCGCGACGGCCAGTTGATCTGCAACCGGCGCGGCGACTATGGGCTGGTGCAGAAGATGGATCTGGTGCGCGGACGCGTGATCGGCCATCCGGACGGCTTCGGTTTTCTGGTGCCGGATGAGGGCGGCGACGACCTGTTCCTCACCGCGCACGAAATGCGCGTGCTGATGCACGGTGACCGTGCCGTGGCGCGTGTTTCCGGCATCGACCGGCGCGGTCGGCGCGAAGGCGCCATCGTCGAGGTGCTGGAGCGCAATACCACGCGCGTTGTGGGCCGTTATTACTGCGAGCACGGTATCGGCACCGTGTCGCCGGACAACAAGCGCATCCGCCACGACATCGCCATCCCCGCCGATCAGCAGGCCGGTGCCGCTCACGGTCAGATCGTGATCGCGGAGATCACCGCACAGCCGGGCAAACGCACCCAGACCGTAGGCAAGATCGTCGAAATTCTCGGCGACCACATGGCACCGGGCATGGAGATCGACGTTGCCATCCGCGCCCATAATTTGCCGCTGGAGTGGCCGACACAGGTCGACTTTGAGATTGCACGACTCGGCGCCGAGGTGCCGGAGCAGGCCAAACAGGGTCGTGAAGATATACGCACACTGCCGCTGGTGACGATTGACGGCGCCGATGCGCGCGATTTCGACGACGCCGTGTTCTGCGAACGCGACGGCAAGAGCTGGCGCTTGCTGGTTGCTATCGCCGACGTCTCAAGCTATGTGGTGCCGGGCACGGCGCTCGACGCCGAGGCGAGGCTGCGCGGCACCTCGGTGTATTTCCCGCAGCGCGTGATTCCCATGTTGCCGGAGGTGCTGTCGAACGGATTGTGTTCGATCAATCCGCACACTGACCGTCTGTGCATGGTGTGCGAAATGAAGGTGAACAGCGCCGGCAAGGTGGAGCGCCACCGGTTTTTCGAGGGCGTGATGCGCTCACATGCGCGCCTCACCTACGACGAAGTGGCGGCGATGGTGATCGAAGGCGATACGGCGCTGGGACAAAAACACGCCTCGCTGCTTCCGCACTTGCAGGAACTTTACTCGCTGTATCAGGCGCTGCGCCACGCGCGCGATCAGCGTGGCGCGGTGGACTTTGAAACCACCGAGACACGCATCATCTTCGGCGCGCAACGTAAAATCGAAAGCATCGTGCCGGTGGTGCGTAACGACGCGCACAAGCTGATTGAAGAGTGCATGATCGCCGCCAACGTCGCCGCCGCCGAATTTCTGCTCGCAAACAAAATTCCCGCGCTGTACCGTGTACACGATGGCCCCGGCGCAGAAAAACTTACTGATCTACGCGGATTTCTTGGCGAGCTGGGCTTGAGTCTCGGCGGCGGCGACAAGCCGGAGCCGAAACACTATGCCAAATTGCTCGCCAGCATTCAGCAGCGTCCGGACACGCATCTGATTCAAACCGTGCTGCTGCGCAGCCTCTCGCAGGCGGTGTACACACCCGACAACACCGGCCATTTTGGCCTCGCGCTGGAAGGCTACACGCACTTCACGTCGCCTATCCGCCGCTATCCCGACCTGCTGGTGCATCGCGCCATTCGCCACTGCCTCTCGCGCAAGGCCATTGCGAAATTCGATTACACGCATGATGCCATGCAATCGTTCGGTGAGCATTGCTCGATGACGGAGCGGCGCGCGGACGAGGCGACGCGCGATGCCGTCACCTGGCTCAAGTGCGAATACATGATGGACAAGATCGGCGAGGAGTTCGACGGCGTCATCACCGGCGTAACGAGCTTTGGCCTGTTCGTCGAACTCAAGGACATCTACGTCGAAGGCCTGGTACACGTCACCGCGCTCAACAACGATTATTATCACTTCGACGCCGGCAAGCACCGCCTGCTGGGTGAGCGCACCCACACCGTGTATCGCCTCGCCGACAAGATACGCATCAAGGTGATGCGCGTGAACATGGATGATCGCAAGATCGATTTTGAGCTGGCGCAGGCTACAGGCAAAACCAAAGACAAAGGGCAGCTGCCAGAACAAGAGAAGAAGCCAAAATCGCGGCCCAAGCGCAGACGCACGAAACGTTAAAACCCGGTAATGCGGGAACATCGTCCCAGTGCGTGCATCTCATCCGAAGTCATGTGACGATTTGACCTGGAGCTTGCCCTCATGACTCATGCAAGACATCTGCTTGCTGTCAGCCTCGCGCTGGCGGCACTGTTCAGCGTTGGCTGTGCCGCCAATATACGGCTCTACTCTGGTCCTGAACTGGCGCGCGACAAAATCGCCGTCATCGAAGCCAATCCGATGTTGCCCGACATCACCACTCGAGGCGCGCTCTTCGGAAGCGTGGACGGCGTCCGCGTGAGTGGTACGGTGTTGCGCGTCGACGTGTTACCCGGCACGCACACCGTGGAGGTGCAATGCAGCTTCCGTATCAAGCCTATGCGGCTCGGCACCGGTTTCGACCCGCTGATCGCAAGCACGCGTAACTCCATTGTGCGCCAGGCACGAGTGCCGCTCACGGTGCAGGTGGAGGCGGGCCACACCTATCAGATGGATGTCGAGTTCACGCGTGAGCAGACCTGCAAACCGCTGCTGAAAGACATCACCGCGCGCTGAGCGCTCACTGCCGCTATACATGACTCGCGTAACTAACCTCGTCCACGGCCTTCATGCAGTGCAGGCTGCGCTGCGTCGGAGTGCCACGGCGGTGAACGGCGTATGGGTGGACGACTCACGCCGCGATGCACGTATGCAGGAAATACTCACGCTGGCACAGCAGGCGAAAGTTACAGTGCATACCGTCACGCGCCAGCAGTTGGACGCAATGGCCGAAGGCGCACCTCATCAAGGCGTAGTGGCGCAATGCGGGCAGGCCAAGGCGCACACCGAAGACGATCTCGACGCCATACTCACTACGCTCACCGCGCCGCCGTTTTTGCTGGTGCTGGACGGCGTGCAAGACCCGCACAACCTCGGCGCCTGCCTGCGCAGCGCCGATGCCGCAGGCGTGCACGCGGTGATAGCGCCGCGCGACAAAAGCGTCAGCCTCACGCCCACCGTTCGCAAAGTGGCCAGCGGTGCGGCCGAGTCCGTGCCGTTCATCCAGGTCACCAACCTCGCACGCACCCTGCGCAGCTTGCGCGATGCCGGTGTATGGCTGATCGGCGCCGACGGCACCGCCGATACCACCCTCTACGATGCCGATCTGAAAGGCCCGCTGGCGCTGGTCATGGGCGGCGAAGGCCAAGGCCTGCGTCGCCTCACGCGCGAACACTGCGATGTACTCATTCGCATCCCCATGCACGGCAGCGTGGAAAGCCTCAACGTGTCGGTAGCCACCGGCATCTGCCTCTACGAAGCCTTACGCCAGCGCGCAAATGTTACTCAGGAGTCAGGAAGTTAGGCCGCAATGCTGATGATGTGACTCCTGAGTAACTACACTGCTTTATCTACCCCCACCCTGTCCCGCCCCCCCCCTTAAACAAGGGGCGGGGACGTGGCGGGTAGTGCATCTTACTTACTGGCTTATGAGTAACTGACGAGTTTGATATGCCAGATCAAGGGAAGCTCAATACCACCGCGACATAGCTCACATATAAAACCCCGTTCACGGCCACGTGCCAGACACGTAACTGGCCGCGCTGCAGCATCAGGCGTATCCAGAGCGCCGCTGCCAAAGTCACCATCACGCCGAGCACCACGTCCAGGCGCGGCCCCCAGGGCGTGAGCATGATGCCGATGGCGGGCAGCAGTGTGCCCTGAAACACCATCGCGCCGGTGATGTTGCCGAAGGCGAGCGTGTCTTTGCGTTTGCGTATCCACAGTATGCTGTTGACCTTTTCCGGCAGCTCGGTGGCGATGGGGATAATCAGCAGTGACAGCAGCAGTGCCGAGATGCCGATCAGCGGTGCGACTTCTTCGATACCATGAATGAAACCTTTGGCACCCAGCACCAGCAGTGTCAGGCCCAGACCCAGCTGCAGGTATATCACCGGATAGTTGAGCGGCAGCCCCAGACGGCACAGCAGCATGGCACCATGGGCGGCTGTGGCGTGGCCGTCCTGCACCAGATTGCTTGAGGCGCGCAGGGTGAGCATGATGTAAATAAAGTAGGTCAACACCAGGCCGAAACCAATGGCGATGCGGATAACGTCGAACTCGCGCGGAATGAACAGGGCGACGCTGGCGAGCGAAAAGGCGAACAGAAAGAAGTTGAGGTCGCGCGTGAGGCCGGTTTTTTCAGGTGTGAAATGCCCGTTCAGCCCGCGCTTTTTCGCCGTGGCGACGAGCAGCAGGAACAGGGTCAACGTGGACAGCATGAGCGGCGCGCCGAGAATGGCGCCGACGCCAATCTCGTGGTTGAGCGCCATGTTATCCGTGCCCGCGAAGATGGCGAGGATCGGCACCATGGTTTCCGGCAGCGCGGTGCCCACGGCGGCGAACAACGAGCCTACCACGCCCTCGGATATTTTCAGGCGTTCGCCGAGGTGCTCCAAGGCATTGCAAAATACTTCCGCCGCTACCAGTATCAGCAGCAACATGAGAATCAGGGTGATAAAGATCATGGGTGGGGTGCCTGTGCTGGGGTGTGTTAGATGGGGTGGCTGTGATGCGTTGCGGTTATGGTAGTATACACGCGTTTTTTAACATTGAATTCAAGGGATGGCGACAGCCGTGAACAAGGGCACTGATCTTCTGGGTAAATTCATATTCTCCAGCCGCTGGCTGCAGGCGCCGCTGTATGTCGGCTTGATCATCGCGCAGGGCGTGTATGTCTACCGCTTTATGATGGAGCTCGTCCATCTGATTACCTCCGTGCCGACGCTTACGGAGAACATGATCATGCTCATGGTACTGGGGCTGATTGATGTGGTGATGATCGCCAACCTGCTGATCATGGTCATCATCGGCGGTTATGAAATCTTTGTCTCGCGGCTTGACTTGCAGTTGCATCCCGACCGGCCGGACTGGCTGAAACATGTCAGCGCCGGTTCCATCAAGGTAAAGGTGTCGATGGCGCTGATCGGCATTTCCTCCATCCATTTGCTCAAGACTTTCATCAACGCCGAGCAGATACCGGAAGAAACTATTATGTGGCAGGTGATCATTCACGTCACCTTCCTGCTCTCCGCCGTGGCGTTGGCCTACACAGACCGCCTGATCAGTCCGGCGCACGAGGCGAAGTGATGCTGCGGCGGGCGTTTCAGGCGGCACGTGATTGCAAATGCCCCTGTCTTCAAATTATAATACGCGGTTGTTAAACCAGCCTAACTCCTTGCCTCACCGCACCTGCGGGAGGCTACTGAGCCATGAGGAGCATTAATGAGACACTATGAGATCGTGTTTCTGGTCCACCCTGACCAGAGTGAGCAGGTTACCGGCATGATCGAGCGTTATCGCACGCTTATCGCCTCCAAGGACGGCAAGATTCACCGTCTGGAAGACTGGGGCCGACGCCCGTTGGCCTACCCTATCAACAAGGTGCACAAGGCGCATTACGTGCTGATGAATATCGAGTGCGGCCAGGAAACACTGGACGAGCTCACCAGCGCGTTCCGCTTCAATGACGCCGTGATCCGTAATCTGGTGATCGCGCGTGATGAGGCAGTCACCGAGACGTCGCTGCTGGCGAAGTCGAAGGAAGAGCGCGATGAGAGCAACCGTCGCAGCGCCGCCGAAGATGTGGTCGGCGAGGCAGCGGCCGTAGAAGACGAAGAGGTTGCTGAAACCCCTGCGGACCCCGCTTGAGCCCACATTGCACTGTTGAGAGGATATAGCCATGTCACGTTTTTTTCGCCGTAGAAAGTTTTGCCGCTTCACCGCAGAAAAGGTCAAGGAAATTGACTACAAGGATATTGCAGTGCTCAAGAACTACCTGAGCGAAAACGGCAAGATCGTGCCCAGTCGCATCACCGGTACCAAGGCGCGTTATCAGCGCCAGCTCGGAACCGCTATCGAGCGAGCGCGTTTCCTGGCCTTGATTCCGTATTGCGATTCACACCACCCATAAGCGGCTGACGCGACAGACATGAAGGCGCTGGCCGCATTCATCATGCGCGGGCGTCTGCACGCGGGCGGGGCGGTAGCGGTATGCGCCGCACTCGCACTCGTGTTGCCGCCATTCACCGGGCCGCTGGCCTATCTCAGCGCCGCCGGGGTGGGCTTGGCGACGCTGCATGCAGGCGCCGCGCAAGGACTGTTGATTATGGGCGGAGCCGGCGCCGCGCTGGCGCTGCTGGGGATACTCACCTTTGGCGGCCCGGCGCTGGGTATAGCTTATGTTGTGCTGGTCTGGCTGCCGGTCTGGGCCCTGGCCGTGGTGCTGCACCGCACGGGTTCGCTCGCGCTCACGCTGGGGTGTGCCGCCTTTATGGGTGCGTTGCTGGTCAGCGGCGTACATCTCTGGAGCGCTGATCCGGTGGCCGCTTGGCGTGATGTACTGGAGATCGGCCTGAGACCGGCGCTAGAACAGGCTGGTTTGATGCACGACCCGGCGCAGATGGATCAGTTGCTGAGCGACATGGCGCGCGTGATGACTGCTTTGATCGCGGCGACCATGGTGAGTTCGTTCTGCGTGAGCCTGTTGCTGGCGCGCTGGTGGCAGGCGCTGTTGTATAATGCGGGCGGCTTCCGGATTGAGTTTCATGCCTTGCGATTCGGGCGTGTGTTTGCGCTTCCGGTCGTGGTGCTGGTCATCGCTGGCGTTGTGGCGCAGGGTGTCATGCGCCAGTGGCTGGTGGAACTGGCGGCCGTGGTGGTGGCTGTGTATATGTTTCAGGGGCTCGCCTTCGTGCACCGCACCGTGGCGCTGCGTAACGCGCACAGAATGTGGCTGGTGGCGGTGTACGGGATATTGCTGGTGATGCTCCCGCAGATGAGCGTAGCGCTGGCGCTGGCCGGGCTGCTTTACAGTGTCGGGTTTGCGGGCATGATGTCGAATGACCACCCCAAGCCCTAAGTATTAATTGATATGAGGTGAACCATGGATGTGATTTTACTTGAGAAAATACAGAATCTGGGTGTGCTCGGTGACCGCGTACGCGTGAAGGCGGGCTACGGCAGAAACTACCTGATTCCGCGTGGCAAGGCAGCGCCCGCGACCGCGTCCAACATCACGAAATTCGAGGCGCGCCGGGCCGAGCTTGAAGCGGCGGCGGATGAAACCCTTAAGCAGGCGCAAGTACGCGCCACAGCGCTGATAGCATTGGGCACCGTCAGTCTCGCGCGCAAGGGTGGTGAAGAAGGTAAGCTCTACGGCTCAGTGGGCACGGCGGACATCGCTGAGGCCTTGACCGGGGCCGGTGTGGCGGTGGCGAAGCACGAGGTGCGCCTGCCGCTGGGGGCCTTGCGTGTGGCCGGTGAGCACGAGGTGCTGGTGCATCTGCATCCGGATGTGAATACGTCGGTGAAGGTTACTATCATCGCAGAGGCTTGATATATTTTAGTAGGCGTTGCGGCACGGACGCCGCATGTTACAGTGTGCATGTATTTTAATGGTGTAAAAGCATGCAAGAGCTAGCGTATCCTTTTGGGGTAGGAGACGCTCCAGATCCGGAGACCTCTGCCCTCAAAATCCCGCCTCACTCTACCGAGGCCGAGCAGGCGGTGCTGGGCGGGCTGATGCTCGACAACAACGCCTGGGATCTCATCGTCGATCGCATCGCGGAAGAGGATTTCTACCGCGCCGCGCACCGTTTAATCTTTCGCACCCTGCACGGGCTCGCCGCGCGCGACCAGCCGTTCGATGTCGTCACCCTGTCGGAATGGCTGGGAAGCATCGGCGAGCTCGATAACGTGGGCGGGCTGGCCTATCTGGCTCAGCTTGCGAAGAATACCCCCAGTGCCACCAACATCCGCGCCTACGCCGAGATTGTGCGCGAGCGCTCGGTGCAGCGCCAGCTCATCCGCGTCGCGAACGAGATCGGCAGCAGTGCCTTCAACCCGGACGGGCGCAGCGTCGCGGAGTTGCTCGACGCCGCTGAGCAGCGCGTGTTTCAGATTGCAGAGCAGAGCTCGCGCGGCCGGCGCAGTTTCACGCCGATCCGGGAATTGCTGGAGCGTGTCGTCGATCGCATCGACATGATGTCGAAACTGGATAATCCCCTCATCGGCGTGGCGAGCGGTTTCCATGATCTTGATCAGATGACCTCGGGCCTGCAGCCGTCCGACCTCATCATCGTGGCGGGCCGCCCGTCCATGGGCAAGACCAGCTTTGCCATGAATATCGCCGAACACGTGGCGATCAAGCACGCCGTGCCCGCCGTGATCTTCAGCATGGAAATGTCCGCCGAGCAGCTTGCGCTGCGCATGCTGTCGTCGTTGAGCCGCCTCGACCACAACAAGGTTCGTACCGGCAAGCTCGACGATGACGACTGGCCGCGGCTCAGTTCCACCGTCGGCATTCTGAGCGAGGCGCCGCTGTTCATCGACGACACACCCTCGCTGACGCCGATGGAGCTGCGCGCACGCGCGCGCCGCATCAAGCGCGAACACGGCGGCTTGGGACTCATCGTGGTGGATTACCTGCAACTCATGCAGGTCAACGGCACGAAGGAAACGCGCACCAATGAAATATCAGAAATATCAAGGTCACTCAAGGCATTAGCGAAGGAACTTAATGTGCCTGTGATCGCCCTGTCACAGCTCAACCGCAACCTGGAAAGCCGTGTCGACAAGCGCCCGGTGATGTCCGACCTGCGCGAGTCCGGCGGTATCGAGCAAGACGCCGACCTCATCATGATGATCTACCGTGACGAGGTGTATAACGACGCGAGTCCGGACAAGGGTTTCGCCGAGATCAACATCGTCAAGCAGCGTAACGGCCCCATCGGCGGCCTGCGCCTGACCTTCCTCGGCCAGTACACGCGGTTTGAAAACTTCATGCCCAGCGTGTATTCCAGTGAAGGCTATGCATGACGCGCCCCGCGCAGGCGCTGATTGATCTTTCCGCCCTTCAGCATAACCTCACGCGGGTAACAGAAGCCGCACCCGGCCGCCGGGTGATGGCGATCATCAAGGCCGACGCTTACGGCCACGGCATCGTGCGTGTGGCGCGCGCCCTGACTGAAGCCGATGGCTTCGGCGTGGCGAGCATCGATGAGGCCATCGTGCTGCGCGAGGCCGGGGTCACGCATCCAATCACCCTGCTGGAAGGCTTCTTCGAGGCTTCCGAGCTGGAGCTGATCAGCCGCCATGCGTTGAGTATGGTGGTGCATCACGCCACACAGCTCGACATGCTGGAGCGCGTGTCGCAGCACTCTCCCATTACTGTCTGGCTCAAGATCGACAGCGGCATGCACCGCCTCGGCTTTGCGCCGCCGGAGGTAAAGTCCGCCTGGCAACGCCTGACGGCGTGCGCGGCGGTGAAGCAGCCCATCGGCCTGATGACGCATCTCGCCTGCGCCGATGAAAAATCCAATCCCGCCACGCTGCATCAACTGGAGTGCCTTGAGCAGGCCACTGCCGGTTTGCCGGGCGAGCGCTCCATTGCGAATTCCGCAGCGATCCTCGGCTGGCCGCAAACCCACGCCGACTGGGTGCGGCCCGGCATCATGCTCTATGGCGTGTCGCCCTTTAGTGGCGGGCGCGCGGAAGACCATGGTCTCAAGCCGGTGATGACGCTGCGCTCGGCGCTGATTGCGGTGCATCAATTCAAACGCGGCGACGCCATCGGCTACGGCGCCAGCTATGTGTGTCCGCACGATATGCCGGTGGGTGTGGTGGCGATTGGCTACGGCGACGGTTATCCGCGTCACGCGCAGACGGGCACACCGGTGCTGGTGAATGGCCAGCGGGTACCGCTGATAGGACGTGTTTCGATGGACATGATCTGCGTGGATTTGAGCACAGAGCAGGGCGCGAGCGTGGGCGACCCAGTGGTGCTGTGGGGTGCTGGACTGCCGGTGGAAGAGGTGGCTGAAAACGCCGCCACGATTGCGTATGAACTCTTGTGCGGCGTGGCGCGCCGCGTGCGCTGTGTAGAAATCTAAGGGCACCCTTCATGGCTAAGGATAAATTGCTGTATACCTGCAACCAGTGCGGCGCGCAGGCGCCCAAGTGGGCGGGGCAGTGCGGCGACTGCGGCGCATGGAACAGTCTGGAGGAAACACTGGTCAGCGGCGCGTCTCCGCGCGCCGCGCGCTTTGCCGATTACGCGCCGGCCACGGTGCAGAGCATGCAGGAGGTTGCGGCCGGCGCCGAAGTGCGCCAGTCGAGCGGACTCGCCGAACTCGACCGCGTGCTCGGTGGCGGTGTGGTCGAGGGCTCGGTGATTCTGATCGGCGGTGATCCCGGCATCGGCAAGTCCACCCTGCTGTTGCAGTGCATGGCGGACTTAAGCGCGCGTCAGCCGGTGCTGTATGTCACGGGCGAGGAGTCGGTGCAGCAAGTGAGCATGCGCGCGCAGCGCCTGGGTCTGTCCGTCGCGGCACTACGCCTGCTCACCGAAACCCAGGTGGAGCGCATCATTGCCTGCGCGGAGCGCGAACGGCCGCGCGTGCTGGTGATCGACTCGATTCAAACCGTGTATACCGAGGCGCTGCAATCCGCGCCCGGCGCTGTGGCGCAGGTGCGTGAGAGCGCGGCGCAGCTGGTGCGCTACGCCAAGCACACCGGCACCGTGCTGTTTCTGGTCGGGCATGTCACCAAGGAAGGCACGCTGGCCGGGCCGCGCGTGCTGGAGCACATGGTGGACACGGTGCTCTATTTTGAAGGCGACGGCGCCAGCAGTTACCGTGTCATCCGCGCGGTGAAAAACCGCTTCGGCGCGGTGAACGAGATCGGCATGTTCGCCATGACCGAGAAGGGCCTGCGTGAGGTCAGCAATCCCTCCGCGATTTTTCTCTCGCGCCACGCGGAGCCGGTGCCCGGCAGTGTGATCATGGTGACGCGTGAAGGCAGCCGCCCTCTGCTGGTGGAAGTACAGGCGCTGGTGGACGAGAGCCATGGTTCCAATCCACGCCGCGTAACGCTGGGACTCGACCAGAATCGCCTCGCCATGCTGCTCGCGGTGCTGCACCGTCACGGCGGCGTGGCGATGTACGATCAGGACGTGTTTGTGAACGTGGTGGGCGGCGTGCGCGTAACGGAAACCGGCGCTGACCTCGCCGTGGTGCTGGCAACGCTTTCCAGTCTGCGCAGTCGTCCGCTACCGCGCGACCTGGTGGTGTTTGGCGAACTCGGCCTCGCAGGGGAGGTGCGTCCGGTACAGAGTGGCGAGGCGCGCCTGCGCGAGGCGGTGAAACACGGTTTCAAGCAGGCTATCATTCCCGTCGCCAACGCACCCAAAGGCGGCATCAAGGGTATGGAGATACACGCGGTGCAGCGGTTGTCGGAGGCGCTGGATATATTGCGCGGCTAGGGGCTAGCCGAGTGAGGAGAGTTCGCGGTTAAGTTGCTTTTCGTCGCCGAGATTGAGTTCGTATTTCCACCCCCAACGCACTTATGACCATGCAATCGAACGGCCTATGACCAGCACCGGGTTATACGAATATGGCGCGGTGCTGGTCATGGCGCTCGCCGGTCTCTGGTGGCTGGGGCGCCGTCTGTGCGCCGTGTGTGAGGCGGCCAACGCTACCGACTGGGGCCATGTCTGGCTGAACCGTCTCGACGGGCTGAACCGTTTGTTCTGCCGTCACTATCACCGGCTGAACCACGATCCCATCGCACTGCCGCCGCAGGGCGGCCTCCTGCTGGCCTCGAATCACGTCTCCGGTCTCGATCCCTTGCTCATAATAGCCGCAGCGCAGCGTCCGATACGTTTTATCATCGCGCAGGAAGAATACGACCGCTTCGGACTTAACTGGCTGTTTCGCGCCATCGGCTGCATACCCGTGGCGCGTGAGCAGCGCCCGGAATTTGCCCTGCGCGTCGCCTTGCGCGCACTGCAGGCGGGCGAGGTGGTGGCGCTGTTTCCGCACGGACGCATTCATCTTGAAAGTGATCCGCCGCGTGCCCTCAAAGGTGGGGTAGTGAAGCTGGCGGCACTGAGCGGTTGCCCGATCTATCCGGTGCGCATCACGGGTGTCAGCGGCGCGGGGCGGGTGCTCGGTGCAGTGGTGCGGCGCAGCCGTGCGCGGCTGATCGGCTTTTCCGCGCTGACGTGCGATGGGCGCACGGCGGAGGACTGTCTGGAGGAGCTGGCGCGTGTGCTCAGCGAACCTGCTGACGTGTCAACCGCTCCCTGAACACTGCGTTTTTCTACAGCCTCAACGTAAAGCTAAGAGGCGCGCCGCTTTTGGCGCGTCCCGCTTGAACGAGAGGTTAGGCTGGACGATGGCTCTACAAGACGCCCAGCCACAAATTTGTGCAGTACGCTGGCGATTAACGTCTGATATGGCAAACCTTCTTCAAGAGCTCGGGCTTGAATATCCATCAAGTCTGGCGTAGACAGGCGAATGTTGATCCGCTTTTCCTTGAGAAAAGTAGCTGTAGCGGCAGCTTTGAATTTTGCTAACCTTGCTTTTGAAGGAGAGGCGGACTTGAGTTCACCCTTTTCATAGGCATCCAAAATATCTTTCTCAAATGCATCAAATTTTTTCATCAGGGTTACTCCTTAGCAAATAGTCTCTGGTAGCCTTTCTGCTGGGAATCACTGTCTTCAAAAAATAGTGATCCGGCTCTTCAACATAAGGCACCAAGTAAACATAACCATCAAATGCCACGACAAGCACGGATTGGTTTGGATATTTCTCCGTGTTCGGGTGGCGCAATTCATCCAGCAAACCATCGGCCTCAATAGCAAGTGCTATTACCTCGAACGAAATATCACGCTCAACCTTCAGCGCCTCGTTTTTATCGTGGTTCCAGCGAAATGGTTTCATGCGGCTAATTTATCATGATGTGTGCCTATTGTCACCTTTTGGAGCGGGGACACCCTAAACAATCGAGAAATACACCTTACCAAGATGCGTGAATTCAACTTGTAAGTGTAACTTTACAGTGTTGGTGAAGGGCAACCTTCGCCTCCACGAAGGTTGTTCATATCCGCAATCCCCGCTGTCCCGGCTGCCATTTAGCGACATCAAGCTGCGCTACGCCGATCCCCAGTGTGCGCACCCACTTGGCGGCCGCATCCAGCGAACCCCAGGTCTTGATGGCGCCCTTGAGCGTGAAGGCGGTAACAGTGCCTGTCGGGGTGTCCGCTTCCACGTGGATATGGGCACCGTCTGCAATAATGCGAATGCGCTTGATCGCGCCTGCCTCAACCAAGGCCCGCAGGGTTTTCTCATTCATCAATGTTCCCCTCCTTAAACAGGGATTGTTGTTCTGGAACCGGGATACCCACCTCTTCGCAGTGCTTGCGGATCAGCACCTCAATGAGATTGCCGATACTCCGGTGCTCGCGCTGCGCCGCCACCCTGGCCGCTTCTTTCAGCAAAGGGTCGATGCGCAGATTCAGGGTGCTGGTCTTTTTGGGCGGCATCAGGTGAACAAGTGGCTGGAAGTGATTACAATGTAACGCAGGTGTGTAGCATTATGCAAGCGGTACCATTTACCTATCTGCTGGGCATCGGTTGGCGCTGGGCATACTTCTGTCTTGGAAGTGTAGTGTGCTTATTGACATGATCGCATGCAATGTACATAATGGTGTACATATCTGTACAGGAGGTTTTATGCGGGAAGCTACATTCACCGAGTTGCGCACTCACGCCAAGGACTATTTTGATGCCGTCGAAGGTGGAGATACTGTTCGTGTCTTCCGCAACGGCAAGCCCATCGCCGAAATTGTGCCCATCCGTTCCGGAGTTCCGTCATGGAAAAGACAAACTACACCTCTTATGGTTAATGGCTTGTCGCTGAGCCGGGAAATACTTGGTGATCGGGAAGATTCGGCGTGAAGGTGTTTCTGGACACCTCGGCTTTTGCGAAGCGTTATGTTGCGGAGCAAAGATCAGGCAAGGTTATGGAGTTGTGCCAGCAGGCAGACAGCCTCATCGTTAGTGTCATTTGTCTGCCGGAACTGATCTCCACGCTGTCCCGCCTCGTACGGGAAAAGAAACTCACAAAAGCGGCTTACCGAAAGCTGAAAAATGATGCGATGGCAGATTTGGCCGATGTCGACATCTGCCAAATCATACCGAACGTTCTGGCCTCAGTTATTTCGCTGCTGGAGTCGTACCCACTTCGGGCAATGGATGCTCTGCATGTGGCCTGTGCACTTGCCGTCGAACCTGACCTCTTTGTTTCGGCAGATCATCGGCAACTTTCGGCAGCAAAAAAAGCCGGACTCAAGATCGTTGATGTGTCGTAGCAGTCGTCACAACTAACGATCAAAGGGTAGCGTCCCCTTAATTTTACGCCGAAAAGCGTATCTGGACTATCGCTATACCATGGCAGCGATTGCTTGTCATGCCGGGGTGCATTACTCTACGGTGATCAAGGGTGAGAGGTGAAAGCGTTATGTCAAGACTGGGCCCCGTGCGTGCATGGCCTGTACCATCTCTGATGTGGTCTTTTTTTTTCCGGGCTAGTGCTAGAACGCAATCAATGTTTACTCAATCGTTTCTATACCAAGTAATTCACCACAAGCATGATGAATAATGATGTCATGAACCTTGGCTGGCTCAAACGCCACATCCCAGCACCATACACCGAATCCACCCCTGCTGTTTACCGCACGCACCCATGCATCCAGCGTTGAACGTTTGGCTTTGTTCTGGTCAGAATCCTGCCCCTTGATTTCGAGGATCAAGTTCTTACCGTTCGCCAAGCGAGTTATGAAATCGGGTATGAACCGCCGACGGCTGCCTTTCCACAAGTAGTAAATATGGAATCCCAAATGATCATTCTTGGCATAGGCCAACACCTCCGCGTGCTGTTCTAATGCTTGCACGGTGTATAGCTCCCAAGTGCTGTCAGCAACCGCAAAATTGATGTGTGATTTGGTCGTGTCTTCGCAATGTTTAGTGCTATACCAAGTTCGCATCTTCCCGGTCGATCCAATGGGATACTCTTGATCGAAAACCGGTTCGATTCTCTCCACATTTTGTTCATGCACTTGTGCCAAGACGTGCTGCACGATGACATCCATCGAAAGCGCAATCAAGATGCGTTTGCGCAACGGCTCCTGATGAAACAACGACGGAATATCGAGGCGATCTGACTCGAAGAATTGCTCCACCAATCGCACCAGTTGGTAGAGCAGGTATTCCCTGCTGCCCGTGAAGTTGTGATTGAGCTGCTCAAAAGCCCTCTGCGCGGCGATGAACAGCAAGCGTACCAAGCGAAACTCACCTGGTAGTTTTTCAAGATCAATGGATACGGCCTTTGCCATATCGGCAGCGCCGCCCAATGCCGGTGCCAAATCAGCGCTCACATGAATCTGCGCTGGATCGATTTTCAGCAACGGCATCTTGCTCCAGTCCACACTCAATTCAGGTTGCACGACCACATCAATGCGCAGCACATTTGGCCAGCAAATTTCCAGCTCGCTACGTTCCTGCACTACCTCAATCTGCTTGCTGTGCTTGGGCGGTGGCGGTGGATCGCCACCATCCCCCACATCCTCAAAGATAGACAGTGGCACACCAAACACATTCACATATTCAGGAATGAACAGTTCTCTTTCCACACCATCCGGGGAGACCACCGTTTCCTTGTCGTATGAAACACGGCGCAGGCCACGACCAATCACCTGCTCGCACAAAAGCTGACTGGTGAATGCACGCAGCCCCATGATGTGCGTCACATTCTTCGCATCCCATCCTTCGGACAACATCGCCACCGAAATGACATTCTGCAAATCTTGTCCAGCCGTGCCACGCTTGCCGACGTTATCAACAATCGCACGCAGCAATTCCTCTTTTTTCAAACTCCGCAGTTCGGTTTTTTTCATTTCAGAAATATTGACGGCATCTACGATACCTTGCAGCACTGCCTCATATTCCTTGTCAGTGCCAGATGATTCGCCTATTTCCGCCTTATCGAGCACCTTGGAATCAACTCTCAACGTCTTCTCAGGTGCTTTCAGTTCCGGCCAATAGGCATTCCCCTGCCGAAAATAATGTTCGATCCGCGCAGCAGTCTCAGTGCGGTTACACACCGTCAGCATTACTGGTGGCGAGGTATGCCCGTCAGCTTTTCATTTGATCGCTGCCTCGCGCCAGTCTGCTCCCAGTAAAGTGTAGGCTTCTTGCACAATTTGCGGTAACGCTTCGTGTGGCTCTGCACCACGCCGGTTCAAGTCTTCGCCCACCTCCGGCTCGCGGTAAAGATGGTACAGCTTGCTACGATACGTTTGCGCATTGGGTAGAGCACTATCGCGAATCACTACACGCGGCGTTTTTACCAACCCAGCTTCAATCGCGTCATTCAAACCAAAATCAGACACTACCCACTCGAACAAAGCTGATTCCGTGCTGGTCTTGCCACTTGGCGCAAACGGGGTTGCAGACAAATCGAAGCAACGAATAATTCGGCGCATCTTGTGAATACGATCCAGACCTTCTATCCAGCGGGTCGCCTCATCCAAGTCTATGCCAAGTTCATCTGCCTCTTTCTTGCTAACTTTTATTTCAGCACGTTGTCGATAGGCGTGATGCGCTTCATCGTTAATGATCAGCAGATCGCGATAACCAGAAAGTTTTCCCAGCACCCGCCGCACATAAGCTTCGTCCGACTCCCTGCCTTTCTTCACCACTGACCGATCAACTTCCTTGAGCGGCATCAGGCTGTGCCAGTTCTCAATCAACAATTCCACTTGATTTAGTTTTTGCCGCTGCGCTTCATTCGGGCAAAGCGAAAATTCATCGTAGTAATTATTCGGATGGCCGGGATGCAGTACCTGCAAACGCTCTTTCACCGTCAGCCCGGGTGCTACGATAAAAATAGCTCGGGAAAAGTCCTTGACCCGCTTGGGATAAGACAGCGCATTCAACACCTGCCAAGTGATGATCATCGCCATCACGGCAGTCTTGCCGCTGCCCGTCGCCATCTTGCTGCACAAGCGCTCCCATGCGCCACCGTCGCCCGGAATAGCGATGCCCTGTTTGAAATCTGGTGAAGCTTCAACTTTCCAAATCAGCGTTTCAATAGCTTCAATCTGGCAGAAGTAAAACGGATGCTGTCTCGCGCTTGCGTCAACCCAGTGCTCCAACAATCGGCGGGTGACAGACGTAATGCCGGGGTAATCGGCAGCACGCCATTCATCCACGCGAATGCGAATACGATTCACCAGTTCCAACTCGACACCACGAATGGTGTTGTTCCGAGTATCGAAAATCTCGTACCCAGCCGGGCGACGCCCCGTTTCAATCTCCAGTTTTTTATCCCCCGCCTTGCGCCAATAATGAGTAGGGCGCTCGAAGGGCGAATTGATGATGAGGGATTTAGGTGCGGTCATGGCATTCCCCTCAAGGCAGCAGCATCACTTTGAGTGATTCAATGCCACGGTCATCCACAATCTTTACCGCGATCTTGCGATTATCGCCCGCTTCAAAAGGCAGGCTCACTGTGCCGTGAAATTGGCCGATCAGCTCTTCATTGAGTTCGGCGCGGATGTTCTTTTTCAACTTATCCCAGCCTTCACCCTTGCCTGCCATTGGAAAAAAGACCTGGCGCGGAAATAGCGAGCGTTCATCGTAATCGGTATCCAGCGACCACATCGCAATCCTGCTCTT
>CAWUTX010000053.1:0-11694 GCA_963925015.1 uncultured Gammaproteobacteria bacterium | reverse complement strand
CCCTGTTTAGGGGGCGGGACAGGGTGGGGGTAGAGTCAACAGGGTTTTTACTCAGGAGTCACAGCATTAATGTTGTAGCCATATTTTCTGACTCCTGAGTAACTCAATCATCGCTTCGCCGCGCTTGCGAAAAGCATCGCTTTGCGTAAGGTAATAAAGCCACTCTGGGTGAACAGTTTGTTGAAAAATCCCATCCATGGGCCTTTTCAACACGTCCTTGTGCCGCGCGCAGTCAGGCGTGAAGACTAACTTTTAATCTTCCAGATAGGTATAGCCACTCAGGCCTTCCTGTAGTTCGTGAAGAAACAGCGTGCGCTCGGCGGGCTTGAGTTGCGCCGCCTCGATCTTGGCGCGAAAGGTTTGCAGCAGGTCTTCCGCATTGAAGTGTACGTAGCGCAGCACGGTCTCGGCGGTGTCGCCGCGTAACGGCTGCACCAGACGATGGCCGCCATCGGCGGTGAGTTCGACATGTACCGAATCGGTGTCGCCGAACAGGTTGTGCATGTCGCCCAGAATTTCCTGATACGCCCCGAGCAGAAAGATGCCGAGCAGGTACGGCTGCCCGGCGCTCAAGGGGTGTAACAACAGGCTGGTCTCCACTCCCTCACCGTCCACATAGAGGTCGATGCGGCCGTCAGAGTCACAGGTGATGTCCTGCAACGCCGCGCGGCGCGTAGGGCGCTCATTCAAACGATGCAGCGGCATGATGGGGAAAATCTGGTCGATGGCCCAGGAGTCCGGCATCGACTGAAACAACGAGAAATTGCAGAAGTATTTGTCGGCCAGTTTTTCGTTCAGCTCGTCGAGCAGTTCGCGTTGCGTGCGTGAGCCCGCCTGCAACAGATCGCGCACTTTCCAGCAGGTGGCGGAATAGATCTGCTCGATGCGCGCACGCTGCGCAAGGTCGAGCACGCCGTGACTGAACATCAGGTTGGCCTCGGCCTGTTTGTGAACCGCCGCATGATAAGCCTCGACCGCGTCCCTTGCGGAGATCTGCTCGAAGCTACGCCATAAATCCTGAATCAGCGGGTGTTCATCGTCCGTGGCGGGCGTGATCTGGAACGGCTGCGGCGCCTGCTCGACGTCGATGACGTTGGTAATAATCATGGCATGGTGCGCGGTCATGGCGCGCCCGGATTCGGTGATGATGTGCGGCTGTGGCAGATTCTGTTCGGCGCATATTTCATGCAGCGCATGCACCACGTTATTGGCGTATTCCTGCACGCTATAGTTCATGGAACAGAAGTTGCGCGAACGCGTGCCGTCGTAGTCCACGCCCAGCCCGCCGCCCACATCCACGCATTGCAGGTTCACGCCCCGCTGCCGCAGCTCGGCGTAATAGCGTGCGCATTCGCGCATACCGAGCTGGATGTCGTGGATATTGGCGATCTGCGAGCCGAGATGAAAGTGCATGAGTTGCAGCGCATCGAGCAGGTTCGCCTCACGCAGACGCTCCACTACGCGCAATATCTGGGTAGCGGAGAGGCCGAACTTGGATTTTTCGCCGCCCGTGTTCTGCCACTTGCCCGCACCGATGGAGGCGAGCCGCACACGCACGCCGATGAGCGGCGTGATACTCAGGCTGCGTGCCTCTTCGATCACCAGTTCCAGTTCCGCCAGACGCTCGATCACGATGTACACGCGGTGGCCCAGTTGCTGTCCGATCAGCGCGAGGCGGATATATTCGCGGTCTTTGTAGCCGTTGCACACCACGACTCCGCCGTCGGTGGCGGACAGCGCCAGCACCGCCAGCAGCTCCGGCTTGCTGCCGGCCTCCAGCCCCACGCGACGGCCTCCGTGACGGGTGATCTCTTCCACCACACGGCGCTGCTGGTTGACCTTGATGGGATAGACCGCCGTGTAGTCACCCTGATAATTATCCGCCTCCTTCGCCTTCGCAAAAGCCGCGCACAGCATGTCCACGCGCTGATGCAGGATGCCGGAAAAACGCACCAGCACCGGCAGCGAAAGACCGGCGGCCTTGATTTCATCGCTCAGACGATAAAGATCAATGCCCTGCGCCGTCTCCGGCTGTGGATGGGCGACCATATGGCCGTCGCCGTTGATGCCGAAATAACCGCCGCCCCAGTACGCGATGTTGTAAGATTCACGCGCCTGATCGAGACTCCACGGCATGGAATCTTTGCCCAAATTGTTTTCCGGCCCCGTGCTCATTTTGCTATTATCTCGCTTCACTAATCAGGAGTCACAAAGTCAGGTTACATTACTTTAGGGTGTGACTCCTGAGTAAAACCCTGTTTACTCTACCCCCACCCTGTCCCGCCCCCTAAACAGAGGGCGGAGACGTAGCGGAAAGTGGAGTCTTACTTAATTGACTTATCGCTAATTCAACAAAAGAACCCAACACTATGACTATGGATGGCCAATGGTATACGGAAGAATGGGCGGGGCAGGGTTCGGCCATCTCGCTCAAGATCACGCGCAAGCTGCATGATGAACAATCTCCCTATCAGCGCATCGAGATTTACGACACGGAGAATTTCGGCAGGCTGATGACCCTCGACGGCCTGGTGATGGTAACCGACCGCGACAACTTTATCTACCATGAAATGATGTCGCATCCGGCGCTGTTCACGCATGCCGATCCGAAGTCCGTGCTCATCATCGGCGGCGGCGATTGCGGCACGCTGCACGAGGTGCTGAAGCACCCGGTCACCGAGGTCACCCAGGTCGAGCTGGACGAGCGCGTGACGCGCGTCGCCGAGCAA
This sequence comes from uncultured Gammaproteobacteria bacterium, assembly GCA_963925015.1. Lineage (GTDB taxonomy): Bacteria > Pseudomonadota > Gammaproteobacteria > SURF-13 > SURF-13 > JAQBXX01. The sequence continues at coordinate 8,965 of CAWUTX010000053.1, read as the reverse complement.
TTCTTCCCCGCGCTCACCGCCTCCAATCACGATGCCCGCGCACGGCTCAGCTTCGCCGACGGCATTGCGTGGGTGACCGAGGCCGCCGCCGACAGTTTTGATGTGATTATCGTCGATGGCACCGACCCCATCGGCCCGGCGGCGGGATTGTTTTCCGAGGCCTTTTATAAAAGCTGCTGGCGTGCGCTGCGCCCCGGCGGCATCCTGGCGGGACAAAGCGAGTCGCCGCTGTTTCATGCCGACCTGATCTCTGCCATGCACGGCGCACTGCGCGCGGCGGGTTTTGCCGATGTGCGCACCCTCCCCTTCGCGCAATGCACCTACCCCTCCGGCTGGTGGAGCACCACCCTGGCGGCGAAGGGCGCCACGCTCGACCGCATACGCGAGCAGGCCGTGAACGCGAGACCTTTCAACACACGTTATTACAATCTCGCCATCCATCAGGCGGCGTTCGCGCTGCCGCAATTCCTGCGCGAGCAGCTTGACGGGCAGGAGGGCGTGTCATAAAGCCTGTCGTCATCCTCGGCAGCGGGCTGGCGGGCTATACCGTGGCGCGCGAATTGCGCAAGCTGGATCAAAACACGCCACTGCACATCATCACCGCCGACGACGGGCGCTTTTACTCCAAGCCCATGCTCTCCAATGCCCTCGGCAAAGGCATGCGGCCCGAACAACTGGCCAGCGCAGACAGCGCTAAGATGGCCGCCGACCTCAACGCCACGATCTGGACCGACACGCACGTAACGGCCATTGATGCCAACGCGCATACCCTCACGGCGCGCGGTAAGACCGTGGCATACGGGAAATTGGTGCTGGCCCTCGGTGCCGAGCCGATCCGTCCTCCGCTGCAAGGCAACGCCGCCGCAGAAATCTGCTCGGTCAACGATCTCATGGATTACACGCGCTTCCGTCAGGCGCTGGAAGGCAAGAAACGGGTCGCGGTGATCGGTGGCGGACTCATCGGCTGCGAATTCGCCAATGACTTGCAAGCAGCGGGGTTTCTGGTGGACGTGATCAGCCCCGGTAAGGCGCCGCTCGACCGCCTGATACCGGAACAGGCCGGGCACGCGCTGGAAAAGGCGCTCGCCAATCTTGGCGTGACGTGGCACCTCGGCAACACGGTGAAGGCGGTGGACAAGCGCGACTCAGGTTACCGCCTGACGCTGGCCGACGCCGCCGTAATCGAGGCCGACGTGGTACTCTCTGCGGTCGGCCTCAAACCGCGCACCGAACTCGCCATGGACGCCGACCTCAAGGTGAATCGTGGCATCGTGGTGGATCGCCATCTGCGCACCAGCCACCCCGATATCTACGCGCTAGGCGATTGCGCCGAGGTCGCCGGGCTGGTGTTGCCGTTCGTGATGCCGCTGATGAATTGCGCGCGCGCATTGGCCAGGACACTTGCGGGCGAACCCACGCCGGTGAGTTATCTCGCGATGCCGGTGCTGGTGAAGACACCGGCGCATCCGGTAGTAGTGTCACCGCCGCCCTTGTCCGAGAGCGGGCAGTGGCAAGTGGAGGTGCGCGAAGACGGCGTACGCGCACTATTTTACGATGCAGCATACGCCCTGCGCGGCATGGCGCTCACCGGTTTCGCTGTAGCGGAAAAGACTGTCTGGATTAAGGAGTTGCCGGCAGTGCTGGCGTAAACTCACCCCCCCCCTCGACGAGGGGGAGAGCGTAGCGAGGGGCCTTGGGATAGGGGTGAGAGACCAGCTCCATCAACTCATGCCCAACACAAACGCTTGACGATAGTAACGCTACGCGCTAGCATGCACCGTGATCAAGACGTTCAAATGTGCCGAGACCCAAGCCCTGTTCAACCGGCAACAGGTAAAGCGATTCGTCAATATCGAGGCAGTGGCGAGGCGTAAATTGCGCCAACTGTCCATCGCCGCCTTACTCGATGATCTGCGTGTGCCGCCCGGCAATCGGCTGGAAGCCCTTAAAGGCAAACGCGCCGGGCAACACAGCATCCGCATTAACGATCAGTTTCGCTTGTGTTTTGTGTGGGTGGCGGGTAGCGCAGAAAACGTCGAGATCGTCGATTATCATTAAAGGTAAATAGCCATGAGAAAAAAGCTTGCACCCCTGACACCCGGCGAATTGCTGCTGGAGGAATTCTTGAAGCCGATGGGCATTACCCAATACCGGCTGGCAAAAGAAATCGGCGTGTCGCAGCGCCGTATCGGCGAGATCGTGGCGGGCAAACGCGCTATTACTGCCGATACCGATCTGCGCCTTGCCCGTTTTTTCAGCCTCTCAGATGGCTACTGGCTGCGGGCGCAGACAGATTATGACATCGAATGCGCACAAGACACCCTAGGCCGGACGATCAGCGCCATCCGGCCGTGGGCGGCAAGTACAGTTAATCAGTGTCGAGCGGCTAGTGGCTAGCCACTGTCTTAAACCAATACCAAGTTATCCCGGTGTATCAACTCCGGTTCGTCCACATAACCCAATAGCTCTTCAATCTTGTCGCTGGGCTGGCGCATGATCTTGCGCGTCTCGTCGGCACTGTAGTTCACCAGTCCGCGAGCGATCTCTTTACCGTCGGCCTCCACGCACGCCACTGCTTCGCCGCGCGCAAACTCGCCCTCCACCGCGATCACACCCACCGGCAGCAGGCTCTTGCCCGCCTCGCGCAAGACCTTCGCCGCGCCCGCGTCCAGCGTGAGGCGTCCGCGCAATTGTAACTGTCCGGCCAGCCATTGTTTGCGCGCCGCCACCGGTTCTTCATTGGAATAGAGCAGCGTGCCGATTTCCTCGCCCTGGGCGATGCGCAACAGCACCTCTGCCTCGCGCCCCGGCGCGATGATGGTCGAGGCGCCGGAACGCCCCGCCTGCGCAGCGGCGCGCACCTTGGTCAGCATGCCCCCGCGCCCGAGCGCGCCCGAGCCGCCGCCCGCCATGGATTCCAGTTGAGCGTCGCCCGCGCGCCACTCATGCAACAGTGCGGCCTTGGGGTTCGTGCGCGGATCGGCGTCATACATGCCGGACTGGTCGGTGAGTATCACCAGCAGTTCGGCCTCAATGAGATTGGTCACCAGCGCGGCCAGCGTGTCATTGTCGCCGAGGCGGATTTCCTCCGTCGCCACCGTATCGTTCTCATTCACCACCGGCACCGCACCGAGCTTGAGCAGGGTGTGCAGGGTGCTGCGCGCATTCAGATAGCGCTTGCGGTTGGAGAGGTCGTCATGCGTGAGCAGGATTTGCGCGGTGTGCATCCCGTGGCGCTGAAAGCAGGACTCGTAGGCCTGCACCAAGCCCATCTGCCCCACCGCTGCGGCGGCCTGCAACTCGTGCAGCGCGGTCGGACGCTGCACCCAGCCCAGGCGCTTCATGCCCTCGGCCACTGCGCCGGACGACACCAGCACCATCTCCACGCCGCTCTGCCTGAGCGCGACTATCTGCTCCACCCAAGCGCTGATGCCGACAAGATCAAGGCCACGCCCGTCGTTAGTGAGGAGCGCGCTGCCGATCTTGACGACCCAGCGGCGTGATTGTGAAAGTTGTTGGCGTTTGCTCATTAAACACAAGTTTCAAGTAGCAAGTATCAAGTTGCAAGGAAAATCATGCCTCTTACTTGCCACTTGATACTTGATTACTTGCTACTGTTTTTCTCAATATGCTCCATGATCGCCAGCATTAATGCGCGGCAACCTTCGCCATTGATGGCGGAAATCGCGTACACCGGGCCACGCCACTTCAGGCGCTTGACGATCTCGCGCCTGCGCTTCTCGCGCTCCTCGGCCGGCAGCATGTCCATTTTGTTGAGCACCAGCCAGCGTTCGCGCGCGGCCAACTCCGGGCTGAATTTCTCCAGCTCCTGCTCAATGGTGCGCACGGCCTGCACCGGATCGTCATCGGGGTTCAACGGCGCGGCATCCACCACGTGCAGCAGGAGGTGTGTGCGCGCCAGGTGACGCAGGAACTGCAAACCCAGCCCCGCGCCCTCCGCCGCACCCTCGATTACGCCGGGGATGTCGGCCATCACAAAGCTACGGTGAGGTTCGATGCTCACCACACCGAGATGCGGGTGCAACGTTGTAAAAGGATAGTTCGCCACCTTGGGCCGCGCGGCGGACACCGCGCGGATCAGGGTGGATTTGCCCGCGTTGGGCAAACCCAGCAGACCGACATCCGCCAGCAGCTTCAGCTCCAGACGCAGGTTGCGCACCTCACCCGGTGTGCCCGGCGTAAACTGGCGCGGCGCACGGTTGGTGCTGCTCTTGAAGCGCGCGTTACCGAGGCCATGAAACCCGCCCTGCGCCACGCGCAGTTTTTGCTCCGGCGCCACCAGGTCGCCAATCACCTCATCGGTGTCTGCATCGCGCACCACGGTTCCGACCGGCACTGGTATTAACAGGTCATCGCCGCCCTTGCCGGTGCAGTCGCTGCCCATGCCGCCCTGGCCGCGTTCGGCGTTGAAGATGCGTTTGTAGCGGAAATCGACCAGGGTATTGAGGGCGGGGGTGGCTACTAGATAGACGCTGCCGCCGTCGCCGCCGTCGCCGCCATTGGGGCCGCCCAAGGGGATGAATTTTTCCCGGCGAAAGCCCACGCAGCCCTTGCCGCCGGCGCCGCCTTCGACGTGTATGTAGGCTTCGTCAGTAAACTTCATAGAGAACCATCGTTATTACAGCGCCGGGCGCACAGGCGCCTCGCCCCGACTGATTGGGAGCATAAAGCTATGTGTCAGGGGATACAACCAAAAGCAAGGGGGTGGACCTGCCACCCCCTGACAGGCAGGACTACTTCTTTTTTGCGGCGGCCTTTTTCTTGGCAGGCTTCTTTGCTGCGGCCTTTTTCACAACCTTCTTCACTACCTTCTTTGTCGCAACCTTCTTTGCAGCCGGTTTCTTTGTTGCTTTCTTCATGGATATCTCCTTTTTTGGTGTTGCCTTGATTGCAGTTGCTCGTTTTGGTACTGCCTTCTTCGGTACTACCTTCTTTGGAGCTGCCTTCTTTCTTACTGCCTGCTTCGGTGTTATCGTCCGGGAGGGCTTTTTCTTGAGAGCCGCTTTCCTTGTAGTGGACTTCTTCACACCAGATTTTTTCGCGGCCTTCTTCGCCGCCGTCTTCTTCTTCACCTTCACTTTTTTCGGTGCCGCCTTTGCGCTCGCCTCCTTCTTCACGAGTGCCACAGGCTTGATGACCACTGATACTTTCGTCTCACCCTTCCATGCTGCGGGCATTCTGCTCGCATCATTCTGTTTAGGCAAGAGTTTATTTTCAGTTATTTGCGCCACGACTTTTCCTGCCGACGCGATATTTCTGCTGGCTTGCGCCTGTGCATCGTCGAGTGTCTTGCCGATCGCGGTGAAGATGTCCTTGATCTCGCCCACACCTTGCACCGTGCGCAGCTTGCCCTGATTACGATAGTACGCGATGAGCGGCGCGGTCTGCGCATCGTAGACGCGCAAGCGGCTGCCGATGGTCTCTTCGTTATCGTCGGCGCGGTGATGCAAGTTGCCGCCGCACTTGTCGCACTTGTCATCGAGCCTTGAGGGCGAGGTGTAGACGTTGTAGGTCTCGCCGCACAACTCGCAGGTGCGGCGTCCGGTGAGACGCTGCATGAGGATGTCGAAGTCCACTTCGATGAGCAGCGCAAACTGCAACGGGTGATCAAGCCGCGCGAGCATGGAGTCGAGCGCCTCGGCTTGGGGGATATTGCGCGGGAACCCGTCCAGGATGAAACCTTGGTGAGCATCGGGGTTGTTGATCCGTTCGGCGATCATGCCGAGCACGATGTCGTCCGAGACCAGTTGGCCGGCCTCCATCGCCGCACGCGCCTGCTTGCCGAGCGGGCTGCCGGCAGCGACTGCGGCACGCAGCAGATCGCCGGTTGAGATTTGGGGGGCTTTGTATTTCTGCACCAGCAGCTTGGCCTGGGTGCCTTTACCCGAGCCGGGTGCTCCTAATAGAACTATTCTCATAGGCCTTCCTCGCTCTTGTTTTGGTGTCGGTTGTTTCTCTTTTCCACCATGCTTATACGCCGCCTTTGGGTGACGATGAGTTTCGGCATTCGCTAAACTACCCTCAGCCTGCATCCAAGTCAATGTACCGGATGAAAAAGTTGGCGCCCGTGCTCAGGCTCGCAGCGCATGACATGGCAGTCTGAAAATTCGTCCGGCAGCACACCTCCGTCAGGCACCCATGTTTTTGGCGGAGCCTCTTTGCCCAACATGTGTGATGCGTTACACTCTGGCGCAGTCTACTCAAGCACACGCGAGGAAGCATGCCCAAGAAGAACGCCTTTTACGCCCAGTCGGGCGGAGTCACTGCGGTGATCAACGCCTCCGCCTGCGGAGTGCTGGAAACCGCGCGCAAGCACAAGGACAAGATCGGCAAGGTGTATGCGGGACGCAACGGCATCATCGGCGCGCTCACCGAAGACCTGATCGACACCAGCAAGGAATCCGCCAAGGCCATCGCGGCGCTGGGCCACACCCCCGCCGGTGCCTTCGGCTCCTGCCGCTTCAAGCTCAAGCCGCTGGAGCAGGGCCAGGCCGAATACGAACGCCTGATTGAAGTGTTCAAGGCGCACAACATCGGCTACTTCTTTTATAACGGCGGCGGCGACTCCGCCGACACCTGCCTCAAGGTCTCGCAACTTTCCGAAAAACTGGGCTATCCGCTGCAGGCCATCCACGTGCCCAAGACGGTGGACAACGACCTGCCCATCACCGACACCTGCCCGGGCTTTGGCTCGGTGGCCAAGTACATCGCCATCTCCACGCGCGAGGCGAGCTTCGATGTGGCCTCCATGTGCAAGACCTCGACCAAGGTGTTCGTGGTCGAGGTGATGGGCCGTCACGCGGGCTGGATTGCTGCGGCAGGCGGGCTCGCATCGAGTAAGGACTGCGAGATACCCATCGTCATCCTGTTTCCGGAAGTCGCCTTCAACCAGGCGAGGTTCCTCGCCAGGGTGGATAGCCTGGTAAAGAAGTTTGGCTACTGCTCGGTGGTGGTCTCGGAAGGCGTAAAGGGCGCGGACGGCAACTTTCTCTCCGACCAGGGTCTGCGCGATGCCTTCGGCCATGCGCAACTGGGCGGCGTAGCGCCGGTGGTGGCCAACATCATTAAAGAAGGTCTGGGGCTCAAGTATCACTGGGCGGTGGCGGACTATCTCCAGCGCGCCGCGCGTCACATCGCCTCCAAGACCGATGTCGCGCAGGCCTATGCCATGGGCAAGGCAGCGGTGGAGTTCGCCCTGAAAGGCCACAACGCGGTGATGCCCACCGTGGAGCGCGTCTCCAGTAAGCCGTATAAATGGAAGGTCGGCATGGCGAAGCTGGCTAAGGTAGCGAACGTGGAAAAGATGATGCCCAAAAACTTCATCAGCCCGGACGGCTTCGGCATCACCGACAAGTGCCGCGTTTATCTGGAGCCGCTCATCTCTGGCGAAGACTACCCGCCGTACAAAAACGGTCTGCCGCAGTATGTGCGCCTCAAGAACGCAGCCGTGCCCAAAAAGCTTAAACCGTTTCAAATGAAAACATAACCGTACTATAAGGAGTCTCATCTCGTCCGACGGATCGGTAACTGTGTTGACAACTATTCAACCTAGGGAGAAAGTCTAATGTCAGCAGCAATTGTCATCAGTATCGCGTGCGCATTCGCCGCCATCGCCTACGGCGTTTGGTCGATGCGATGGATCTTGGCGCAGTCCGACGGCAACGACCGCATGCGCGAGATCGCCGCCGCCATCCAGGAAGGCGCCATGGCCTACCTCAACCGTCAGTACAGCGCCATCGCCCTCGTCGGCGTGGCGTTATTCTTAATCATCGGCTTCGTGCCGGGATTGGGGTGGAAGAGCGCTATCGGCTTTGCCATCGGCGCCATCCTGTCCGGTCTTGCGGGTTACGCCGGCATGATCATCTCGGTGCGTGCCAACGTGCGCACGGCCGAGGCGGCACGCAGCGGCCTCAATGCCGCATTACAGGTCGCCTTCCGCGGCGGCGCGATCACTGGCATGTTCGTGGTCGGCTTCGGCCTGCTCGGCGTGGCAGGTTATTACGCCGTCCTGCAATCGATGACGCCCGCAGGTGAAGCGGTGAGCCTCGCACCGCTCGTGGGTCTCGCCTTCGGCGGCTCGTTGATCTCCATCTTCGCACGCCTCGGCGGCGGCATCTTCACCAAGGGCGCGGACGTGGGTGCCGACCTCGTGGGCAAGCTCGAGGCCGGTATTCCCGAAGATGACCCCCGCAACCCGGCCGTGATCGCCGACAACGTGGGCGACAACGTGGGCGACTGCGCCGGTATGGCCGCCGACCTGTTCGAGACCTACGCGGTAACCATCATCGCCACCATGCTGCTGGGCGGCCTGCTGTTCACCGGTGAGGCAGGCTCCAATGCCGTGCTGTATCCCCTGGTGATGGGCGCGGTTTCCATCATCGCCTCCATCATCGGCACCTTCTTCGTGAACGCGCGCGAAGGCGGCAAAATCATGAACGCGCTCTATCGTGGGCTGATCGTCGCCGCCGTGCTGTCTGCCATCGCCTTTTATCCGGTGACGCAGTGGCTAATGGCCGATAACGGCAGCTACAGCGTGCTTAACCTCTACGGCGCCGCCATCGTTGGCCTGTTAGTGACTGCGGCGCTCGTCGTCATCACCGAGTACTACACCGCGACCGAATATGGCCCGGTGAAGTACGTCGCCGAGGCCTCCGCCACCGGGCACGCGACCAACATCATCGCAGGCCTGGCGATCTCCATGAAGTCCACCGCGCTGCCGGTGCTCTCAATCTGCCTGGGGATATGGGCTGCCTATCAGTTCGCCGAGCTGTACGGCATCGCGGTGGCGGCCACCTCCATGCTGTCGATGGCGGGCATCATCGTGGCACTCGACGCCTATGGCCCGATCACCGACAACGCGGGCGGCATCGCGCAAATGGCGGGTATGCCGGAAGAGGTGCGCAATATCACCGATCCGCTCGACGCCGTCGGCAACACCACCAAG
>CAWUTX010000052.1:0-9349 GCA_963925015.1 uncultured Gammaproteobacteria bacterium | reverse complement strand
CCCCCCCCCCCCCACCCATGGGTTTGGGCGGCAGCTTCGAATTGATGTCACGCGAGACGCTGTTGCTTAGCAACAACGTACTGTTTGTGGTGGCCGCCGCGAGCGTCCTGCTGGGCACCTTGTACCCGCTGATACTCGATGCGCTGGGTATGAGCAAGATTTCAGTAGGGCCGCCTTACTTCAATGCTATATTTATTCCGCTCATGACGCCAATGGTATTCCTGATGGGAGTGGCCCCGCTGGCGCGCTGGAAGAAGGCAAGTCTGCCGGAGCTTGCGGTGCGCCTGCGCTGGGCGTTCGGCGTGAGTGTGGTCACCGCTTTGCTGCTGCCAGTGGTGCTCGGCACATGGTCGATCTTAATCAGTCTCGGTTTTTTCATGGCGGGATGGATCATTCTGAGCTTGGCTACAAACCTGTGGTCAAGGGTCGGTGGTCACGGTTGGCGTGCTGCGCTGGTGGCGTTGAAGGCTCTGCCGCGCGGGTTTTACGGCATGACCTGCGCGCACCTGGGTGTTGCGGTGTTCGCCCTCGGTGTCACGCTGTCGGGCGGTTACAGCGCAGAGAGGGAGCTGCTCATGGCTCCGGGCGACAGCGCTGAAGTAGGCGGTTATCAGTTTCGCTTCGATGGCGTGGTCGACGTCGCCGGCCCCAACTATAAGGCAAAAGAAGGTACGGTGAGCGTAAGCCGTAACGGCAAGGAGGTAGTGACACTGCATCCGCAGAAGCGAGTTTACCGCGTGCAGCGGGATGCTACCACCGAGGCCGGGATTGACCCGGGCCTGTTCCGCGATTTGTTTGTGGCATTGGGCGAGCCGGTGAGCGACGGTGCATGGAGCATGCGCCTGTACTACAAACCGTTTGTGCAATGGATCTGGCTGGGGCCGCTGTTTATGGTGCTGGGTGGCCTGCTGGCCGCGAGCGACCGCCGTTATCGCCTCGCGGTGCGGCACACGCAGACCACGGTGGCCGCTGCGGGTGATGCAGTACCCGTACCGGCGCTGATAACAGCGCCGCAGTCGCCGCCGGGATAGCACCATGACGCGTTATTTGATCCCGCTCGGGGTGTTTGTTGTCCTGGCGATTTTTCTCGCCCTCGGCCTTACTCTCGAGCCGCGCATAGTGCCCTCGCCGCTCATCGGCAAGCCCGCGCCGGAGTTCACGTTGCCGCAGTTAAAAGACGCCTCGCAACAACTGGGGCGCAAGGACTTGCTCGGCAAGGTCACGCTGCTCAATGTATGGGCCTCGTGGTGTGTGTCGTGTCGCCATGAGCACCCATTGCTGGTGCAACTGGCGCGCACCGGGCGGGTAAATATCTACGGTCTCAATTACAAGGACAAGCGTGAAGATGGACTGCGCTGGCTCGAGCAGTTGGGCGATCCGTATATTGTCAGCGCGTTTGACGAACAGGGTAACGTCGGCATCGACTACGGTGTGTACGGCGTGCCGGAGACCTACGTGATCGACAAACAGGGCATCATCCGTCACAAGGTGATCGGCCCCGTGACCAATGAAATCATCACGACTGTGATTCTGCCGCTGATGAAGGAGCTGGGAGGATGATGAACACCATTAGACGGTTGCTGATATGCACAGTGCTGCTGCTGTCGTCCGCAGCTTGGGGTGAAGACAAAGTTGGCGATGAGGCTACCGAAGCGCGGCTCAAGGCCATGGCGGTGGAGCTGCGCTGTCTTGTGTGCCAGAACGAAAGCCTCGAGCATTCGCGCGCCGATCTTGCGGTGGATTTACGCAATCAGATTCGTGACATGGTGCGGCAAGGCAAGAACGATCAGCAGATCATGGAATATATGGTGGCGCGCTACGGTGACTTCGTGCGTTTCCGTCCGCCGCTGAAATCGACCACCGCGCCGCTGTGGTTCGGCCCGTTTGTTTTGATGGCGCTGGGCGGCCTAGTGCTGATGTACACGCTGGTGCGCAGGCGCAGGCGCGTCAATATCGCGCGGCTTTCGAGCAGTGAGCAGGAACGCATACGGACCTTGGTCGCCAATAACAGCGCCGCAGTTGAAGAGGATGGCAAGGCATGATCTTATTTTGGGTATTCGCGGCGCTGATGATCGCCGTTGGGCTGGCGTTTGTGTTGCCGGCGCTGTTGTCGAGACGTGTGTCGACGGCGGGCGTTCAGCGCGATGCGCTGAACGTGCAAGTGTACAAGGATCAGTTGGCCGAGCTTGATGCCGATCTCAGAATCGGCACCGTAAGCCCTGAGCATTTCGAGCAGAGCAAGCTTGATCTTGAACGCGTGCTACTGGGCGATGTGAGCAGCGAAACCGGCGCACCGCCCGCGCAGACTTCTACAGCGGGACGTTACACGGCGGTGATGGTAGCTGTAATGGTACCGCTGTTTGCGATCGGGGTGTACACGACCGCGGGCAAGGTTCACGCGCGCCTTGAACAGCGCATGGCGCAAACCCCTATGGACGCGGATGCGGAGATCACGCCCGAGGCGATGGTCGCGCGGCTGGCCGAGCGGCTGCAGACTAATCCCGATGACGGCACCGGCTGGATCATGCTGGGCCGTTCATACAGCGTGCTGGGGCGCTATAAGGAAGCGAGTGCGGCGTATGCCAAGGCCCTGGGGCTGATGGGTGAGCAACCGGAGCTGCTGGCCGATTATGCCGAGGTGGAGGCGTTGAGAAACCCGAACTCTGATCTCGCAGGTACACCCAGTGAATTGTTTGAGCGGGCGCTGGCCCTGGATCCTGCCAATCCGAAGGCGCTCTGGCTTTCCGGGATGGCGGCATTTCAGAAACAGGATTATGCCAAGGCCGCAGGCATATGGAAGCGTTTGTTGACACTGATGCCGGGTGATACGGAGGGCATGCAGACCGTGCAGCAGAATATCACCGAAGCCGAAGCACGTGTGGCGCAAATGGGCACAACCCCAAGCAAAAAGTGAAGGCATGAATTTCCACATGGAAACTTACCAAAGCGAACAAGAACAGGTCGAAGCGCTGAAAAATTGGTGGCGCGAAAACGCCAAGGCCGTGATCGGCGGGGTGGTGATCGGTCTCGGCGCGGTGTTTGCCGTGTGGGCCTGGCGCGATTATCACCAGACCCAGTCTGCGAAGGCCGCAGTGGAATACGGGCAGTTGATGGCTGATGTCAGGCGCGGTGCGGACAGGGAAGGTCTTGAGCGCGGCGCGCGTATCATGGGTGAGTTCAGCGCTACGCCGTATGCCGTTCTGGCCGCGCTGGTGAATGCCCGGCTCGCGCTCGATAACGGCGATATGGCCGCCGCGCGCAAACAACTGGAGTGGGCGCTGGCGCATGCGCGCGAAACCACACTGCAACAGCTTGCGCGCTTGCGCCTAGCGCGCGTGATGCTGGAGCAGGGCGAGGCACAGGCCGCGCTCAAGCTCATGAGCGGCGCCGAAGCGGGTGGCTTCAGCGCCGAGTACGCCGAGGTGCAGGGTGATATCCATCTCGCCCTCAAGCAGCCCGGCCCCGCACGCAGTGCCTATCAGCGGGCACTGCAGTCATTGCCCGCAGGCACGGACAAGGCCACGCTGCTGCAAATGAAGCTCGATGATCTGGGTGCAGCGGACACTTCAGCGCCATCCAAACCATGATGCGTCTTGCGGCAATCATGCTGCTCGTCATCAGCACCGGCGGCTGCGGCACCGTCAACGATTACCTGCGCGGCAAAGACAACTCCGAACCGCCGGCCGCGCTGACCAATTTCCCGAACAGCATAACGGTGCAGACCGCATGGTCAACCCGCGTCGGATCGGGCAGCGACAGCGAGTACTTCAAGTTGTCACCCAGCGTGGCAAACGGCAAGGTGTTCGCGGCGGATCGCAGAGGCCGTGTCAGCGCCTACGATGCGGACAGCGGACGTTCGCTCTGGAGCGTAGAGACCAAGGCCCCTATCTCCGGTGGGCCTGGCAGCGGCGAAGGTCTGGTGCTTCTGGGCACCAGCGACGGCGAGGTGCTGGCGCTGGCGGAGGCCAATGGAGCGCTGCTGTGGCGTGCGCGCGTGTCGAGCGAAGTTCTCTCCGCCCCGCGCGCCGCACAGGGTGTCGTAGTAGTACGCACCGTGGACGGCAAGCTGTTCGGACTCAATGGACAAGACGGCAAGCGCCAGTGGACGCATGACAGCAGCGTGCCCGCGCTCACCCTGCGCAGCACCGGCGCGCCGGTCATCGCAGGCGACAAGGTGCTGGGTGGATTTGCCAGCGGGCGGCTGGTCGCGCTTTCCATCAGCGACGGCAAGGTGCTGTGGGAAACCGCTATTGCCGAGCCGCACGGGCGATCGGAACTGGAGCGACTGGTGGACATCAGCGCCGAGCCGCAGGTCGTGGACAGGACGGTTTATGTCACCAGTTTTCAGGGCCGCGTTGCCGCACTCGATCTGGAGTCCGGACGACTGGTGTGGACGCGCGACATGTCATCGTACGCCGGGCTGACGGTGGACGATCACGCCGTTTATGTCACCGACGCCAAAGGTCAGGTGTTCAGCCTGGATCGCCGCGACGGACGCGCGCTCTGGAAGCAGGATAAATTACGCGCCCGCGCCGTGACCGCACCCGCAGTCTACAATGATTATGTGGTGGTGGGTGATTTCGAAGGCTACCTGCACTGGATGGCGCGTGACGACGGCCACTTTGTTGCGCGCACGCGCGTGGATGATGACGGCATTATCGCGCCGCCCGTGGCTGCAGATGACACCCTCTATGTGAGCGGCAGAGGCGGGACAGTGGCCGCGCTGCGCGCCAGATAGCATCGGCTATATCTTCCTCCGCAGACCTCAGCAACACGTCGAAATCCCTCCGCGGACGGTATATAGCCAGTACGCAGGTCGGATCAAGCTGTATCGCCAACGCCGTCACCCCGCACTCGGTTACTGGTTCTCCGCCGAGTTCCAAGTGATGGCAGAAGTGGATTAACTCGGTGTCCACAGAATCGGGGGGCATCACCTTAACGCCAAGGGTGTCACGGGGCTTTAAGTACGGCTAGAAGGGACATCCCAAAGGGAAGATTGAATGCTCGGAGGAGATTTTTCTCGGAGCTGAATACAAAGTACATTAAAGCATTAATGGCCTTTGCTGGCATTGAGGTACCCCTGGGCTGCACGCTCGGGAATATCTTGTCCATGAATCGCGCGCACAGCGCAAGTGGAAAAAGAAGAGTATTGAAATAGGTCAATTGGCTCACGACCCAACCCGCTTCCGACGCTTTGCGCAATAGCTCCTTCGACTGGTAGCGTCGAAAGCGACGCAGGCGTTCATCATGCTTGCCCCACATCCATTGGTAAGCAGGTACCGTGATCACGGCATATCCCCCTGATGTCACAAGTTCCCGCATTGTTTTCAGGGCGCCGGCATCGTCTTGCACATGTTCGAGCACATCAAACAAACAAAGCAAATCAAATTGGTGCCTTCCGAACGGAAGGTCTTCAGGCAAGCGGCCGTACTTGACCTCGATCCGGCCGCCTGTTTTCTGAATGGCAATAGAGCGGGCATAATCATCCAGCTCCACCGCCTTGACGTGTCCAAAGGTTGACAGCATGCGCAAGTTGCCGCCTGTCCCAGCGCCAATTTCAAGAATGTCCGGCAATTCAGGCAAGGAAAGCGATGCAATTACAGATTGGAGAATTTCACGCCTGCCTCTAAACCACCAGTGATCTTTCTGCAACTGCGCCATTTCCTCATAGGCTTCTCGCTGCATTCTTATCCCTTCTGATAGCGTTCACGCACAACGTATATGGGTCTTTGCTTGGATTCCAGATAGATACGGCCGACATATTCCCCAATGACGCCAATGCCGATGAGCTGGATACCACCCAGAAACAAGACACTCGCAAGCAAAGAAGCATAACCCGGAATATCGACGCCTGAAATAAGGGTGCGCAGGATGATAAATGCACCATAAAAGAAAGCGGCAACGGCTATCAAAAACCCCAAGTACGTCCAGAGTCGGAGCGGTGCCATACTAAAACTGGTAATGCCCTCGAGCGCAAAGTTCCATAATTGCCAGCCGGAGAATTTCGCCTGCCCGGCTATGCGTTTTTCCCTGACATATTCTACGGTCGTGGTCTTGAAACCCACCCAGGCAAACAGGCCTTTCATGAACCGGCGGCGCTCAGGAAGCTTGCGCATGGCCTCGATCACGGCTCGGTCCATCAAGCGAAAATCACCAACATCCTGGGGGATGCTAATGTCTGCTATGCGATTATGAAATCCATAAAAGAGCTTGGCCGTTTTGCGTTTGAGATAGCCATCAGCATTTCTGTCCGAGCGTTTCGCCAACACTACCTCAAAACCCTGCCTCCACTTCTCAATTAGCGTGGGGATCAATTCCGGTGGGTCCTGTAAATCCGCATCTATCGGGATCACCGCATCACCTCGCGCTTCGTCGAGCCCTGCTGTCAACGCAGCTTCCTTCCCGAAATTGCGTGACAAGTCTACCACTCGAACTCGCTCATCCCGATCGACCAATTGCCGCAATTTTTCGAGCGTGTCATCGCTGCTCCCGTCGTTGACACAAACAAGTTCGAGGCGCACCCCGGGAATCCCCTCGACGACCGAGACGATCCGCGCATAGAATTGCGCAACGACCTCGCCCTCGTTATAAAATGGAGCGACTACCGAAATCAAGGCATCGTTAGGCATGGTAAATTCGACTCACGTGACAGACCAATGTTTGGCGCATACATAGTTGCTAACCACCCTTTATCCGATTCTATCAGAGCAGTTGCAACGCTCTCGTGTTTAAAGAAACTCTGATTAATTCAATAAACGTCGTTCCAGCGAAAGCGGGAACCCAGTAAGTCACTGAATTGTAAGCTCTGGATTCCGGGTCTCCGCTACGCTTCGCCCGGAATGACGAATTAATCAGAGATTCCTATAAGTCTGTTTAGAGTAAGGGGCGCTTTATGTTTCCCCCTGAATTTCGCAGCCCCGCATGTTCGCAGGCCACATGCCATGAAAACATACAGGGTGAATGCCTGCACGCGCCTACCGCCCGTATTTGGCGATGATATCGGCGTAGCGTGGCTCATTCCGCACCAATACAGAATTGTACTTGTCGTCATAAACCAGCCGGAAATCGCCGCGTACCAGCAATATCTGGCGAATAGGTTCGTCGCGTCCGGTGATTACGTAATCGATCCGGTACTTGTCGAATGTTTTTCCCCAACCGGATTTAACACCAATGATTTCCTGGTATTCCTTAAAGAAAGCATCCCCATACATGTCGGCCCGTCCATCGATGAATACTCTTTGGGCCGGGTAGAGGCGGTAGATAAGATAGCCTCCGAAGTGGTAGCTATTGAACATGCGCCCGGTGATTCCTGTGTTCGCGACAAACTCGGCGGCTTTCATGGGCAGGCTTGCATTGGCCTTGTCCTCATCCTTGGCGTGATAGATCGGATAATAGACCAACAAACCGAGAGTGATTGCCAAGAGCAATAGCCAGTTCAACAAATATTCCCCTTTCTCCAGTTGTTTACCACCGCCAATCCATTTTTTATAAAATCGCGCCAGCCCCGTGCGATGCCAAAGGGAGGCAAGCCCGGCCGCGGATCCCCGTGACAGCGCCACGGCAATGAAAGGGGCCAGTGTTAAAGCGGCCAGGGGAACGTGCCGGATCGCGATAAATCCGAGAACCATGAAAAACGTAGGGATGATGATCTCAGTAAAATCAGGTTTGCGTGCCTTGTACGTGTAGGAAACAAAGAATGCCAGGACAAGCATCAGGTATGCTCTGGTTCCCCAATCATGGAAGTCCGGGCTTTGCCATTCCGATATTTGGCGGGTCGCTTCCATGCCCATGACCTGGAAGGGATACAGCCAATGCCCCAGGAATTCCGGGTTGATGGCGCTTGCCAGCGCGGTGGCCACGGCCGCGAGAGTCAATCGAACCAGTCGTTGTTTTTGCCCCCCGCCGCGTTCGCTACTAATCCAGTAGCTCGCCCATTCGCAAGCCACGAACAACCCAACGAGCGCAAGGCCGACCACATAGCCGCCATGGGTATTGACCCAAGTCACCATGAGCAGCGGCAGCGCGAGCAAGTAGCGGGTCGTTTGGAAATACTTGTAGCTCAGCAGCACATACAGGAAGCCGGTAAAGAAGACGTAGGTAA
This sequence comes from uncultured Gammaproteobacteria bacterium, assembly GCA_963925015.1. Classification (GTDB taxonomy): domain Bacteria; phylum Pseudomonadota; class Gammaproteobacteria; order SURF-13; family SURF-13; genus JAQBXX01. Next base: position 1,248 of record CAWUTX010000052.1, on the reverse strand, counting down.
CCAGCTGCGGCCTTGGTGCAACGCCGAGCTGGAACGGTATGAAAGCGGCAAGCAGCAGGGCAAACGCGACAACTGGAGACACCGCAAGCCGCCTCAGAAGCGCATAAGTGATGCCAAGCGCGGTCATCGCGAGAGTGGCGGTAAGCAGCTTTACGCCCAGCGGCCCCAGCCATGCAAACATGCCATACAGCACGACCTCAAACAGCCATTCGTGCAGCACCCACGGTTGCCCTGCGCGAGTAAACGAAAACACATCGCCACCCGGCAGCGCGCCCTGCGTGACGATGTATTCCCCGGTCTTGAGATGCCAGAAATAGTCGAAGTCGGTCAGTTGGAGCGTGGCCAGCAGCACCATGAATATCGAAACAAAGGCCAGTCTTCTCATGTCGAGAAGCTGGATTACGGTCATCAACATGGATTTTCCCGCCTCGCGGTTCTTTCAGTCATGGCGGGGCTGCGCACTTGCGACAGCCTTGTTGGTTGTCGAATTATGTATTACCGGTTCGGCCTGCGATACGTTTGCAGTTTGGGGAAAAAGTCTATCGAGGTAAGCTGCCGGCCCCGTCACATACTCATACCCTCCCGCTGACATCGTGGTCAATGTACCTTCCGGGAAGCGGTCGAGAAGCTTCTTGCTATATCCCTGATCACCGGGAAAAGGAAAAAGCACAAACCTCTTATATTGGTTGATGGGGATATCCGCACGGAGTTGCGTCTCTCTGGAGCGCATGACAAAGACCCGTATCCCGGCGGCAAACTTCATCTCGGGATATTGCAACACCAGATACTCCGGCAGATAGTAACCCGCGTGCCGGAAACCAAACCAATGCGCGTCCACGGCCACGATCACCGTATCGCTCGGATCTGCCATTTTTCTGAGGGTATCCGGAATGGTTGAGAGGTTATGTTCGTATTGGGTGATGACCCGATACGACGTGTAGAAAGGCAGATAGAGGAACATGGCAACATTGACAGCGGCAAACGCGCCTATGGCTGCGAATTTCACCCGCCGCGAAGCCGCCGACTGGTTGTACCACATGGCCCCCTTGGCGCCGAGTACGGCAAACAAAGGCACAGCAAGGAACAAGAGATAGCCGAGGTTGGTTGCGGCAAAGAAGACCAAGGTGAAAAAAAGCAAACCGGGAATCAGCCATGCCGCCAGGAACACCTTTAGCCCCGGTTTGAAAGGCATGGGCAAGCCCCGCAGAAAAAGCAGCGGCGCTGCGGTGCCGAAACAAATCCCATAGG
>CAWUTX010000051.1:0-9409 GCA_963925015.1 uncultured Gammaproteobacteria bacterium | reverse complement strand
GTCCCTGTACAGCACAGCATACACGTTAGTATGTGAGCAGCGGAGACAAGCTGTAACGCCGTATTGGAGCAAAAGACGCATTTTTAGAGATGCCCCATGAAAGCCGCTGAATTGCTGGTGAAGTGCCTGGAAAACGAAGGTGTCGAATTCATCTTCGGCATTCCGGGCGAGGAAAATCTGCACCTGATGGATGCGCTGAACGCTTCCCCCATCCGTTTCATCACCACGCGCCACGAGCAGGGTGCGGCGTTCATGGCCGACGTGTACGGGCGTGTCACCGGGCGTCCCGGCGTATGCCTCGCCACGCTGGGGCCGGGCGCCACCAACCTCGTTACCGGCGTGGCCGACGCCAACATGGATCACGCGCCGCTCATCGCCATCGCCGGGCAGGCGAGCACCACGCGCCTGCACAAGGAATCGCATCAGGTGCTCGACTTGCAGGCGCTGTTCCGGCCCATCACCAAATACACCTCGCAACTGCTGGAGGCGGAGATCATTCCCGAGGTGGTGCGCAAGGCGTTCAAACTCGCGCAGACGGAAAAGACCGGCGCCTGCTTCATCGATTTCCCGGAAAACATCGCAGCGCTGGAGATCGACGCCGCGCCGCTGCGCGTGCAGTTTGCTACGCCGCCGGAGCCGGCCGCAGACCGCGTGCGCGCCGCCGCCGAGGTCATCAGCCAGGCGCAAAATCCGCTGATACTGGCCGGCAACGGCGTGGTGCGTGCGCACGCCTGCCGACAACTGGCGGAATTCGCCGAACGCCTGCAAATTCCGGTCGCCAACACCTTCATGGCGAAGGGCGTGATTCCGTTCAAGCACCCGATGGCGCTCGGCAGCGCGGGCCTGCAGGCACACGACTACGTCAACTGTGGTTTCGACCGTGCCGATGTCATCATCTGCGTCGGTTACGACCTGGTGGAATACCATCCGTGTCTGTGGCACCCGACCCGCGACCGCAAGATCATCCACATCGACATGTCGCCCGCCGAGGTGGACGCGAGCTACATCGTGGAGGTGGGTGTGATGGGCGACATCGGCCTGAGCCTCACGCGCATCGCGCAGACCGTCACACCGCGCGCGCGCGAAACGCTGCGGCCGTTGCGTGCGGCGCTGATTGAGGACATGAACCGGCACCGCGACGATGCGTCGTTTCCGGTCAAGCCGCAGAAGATCATCTGGGATTTGCGCACCGCGCTCGGCCAGGGCGACATCGTGGTGTGCGACGTGGGCGCGCACAAGTTGTGGATGGCGCGGATGTTCCGCTGCGAGCAGCCCAACACCTGCGTCATCTCCAACGGCTTCGCCAGCATGGGCATCGCCGTGCCGGGCGCGGTCGCGGCAAAACTCGCGCACCCCGAACGCAAGGTGGTCGCGGTGACGGGCGATGCGGGCTTCCTCATGAACTCGCAGGAGATCGAAACCGCGCTGCGCGTCGGCACCGCGCTGGTGATTCTGGTATGGAACGACGGCGGCTACGGCCTCATCGAGTGGAAGCAGCAAAACACGTTCGGCAGAAGCTCGAACGTGCGCTTCAACAATCCTGATTTTGTGAAATATGCCGAATCTTTCGGCGCCAAAGGCTATCGCATCGAGCGCGCCGCCGACCTCTTGCCCACCCTCAAAAAGGCCATTGCCGACAACACCGTGAGCATCATCGACTGTCCGGTGGATTACAGCGAAAATTCGAGGTTGGCCGAGCGTCTGGGCCAGATGATTTGCCCGCTATAATTCGTGCCATGAAACTTAACGGCTGACGTTGTGTCCTACGTTGACAAGAACAGCGCAGGCACTATACTTCGCTCATGATGCAGACGCGTAAATTCATTCACCTGTGGCTCGCACTGCTGCTCGCGCTGGGCCCGGTGTCATCGGCGCTGGCCGGGACATTCGGCGCCAGCGACAAACACCATCACGGCATGGCGATGCAGGATGTGCATGACAGTGCCACGCATGGCGGTGCGGCACGCGCGGATACTGACACCGGCCACGAGCACGGCGCAGGTCACAATCATGCCACCTGTGGCACGGCCTGCATGGCGGCGCTGATGACCGACCATTCATCACCTTCCATCACTGCTGCAACGTTTTGTTACTCTCGTCTCCTCATCCCGGTTACCGGGATTGTATTTCCGCCTCACGCAAGACCCCCCCAAAGCTCTTAAGCTGATCTGTCAGTCGCCCAGGGTCTTTTTGATCCTGCGTCTGAGTTTTCTGTCTGCGGCGCTGTTTTGTGACCCGGACATTCGTTTCTGATTTCGGCTTGAGAGAAATAACAATGAGCAAGATATCTAGTACAGCCTTGCGGGCTGTATTGCTGACGGTTGCTACCGGCCTGGTGGCGGGCTGTGCAACATTGCAGCCTGCGAATATCACACGCAGCGGCCCTGCAAATCCTGGCGCCTCAGAAACACCGGTAGCGCCCGGCGCCAGCGCTCTACGGTCATACAAGGATTTCATGTCTGCCGCGAGCGGTGGTAATCGCCCCACAAAAGACATAGATGCCATGAAAAACATGCACGAGGGAATGGAAGGCATACAAATGGACGGCATGCAGGACGCACCACCCAAACAGCCGCTGCCGGCGGAGGAATCCCATGCACATTAAAAATGCTCCGTTTAAGGCGCGCGGCAATTATGCGCGCGCGCTGGTGCTGTGCCTGAGTGTGGTGACGGTCAGTTGTGTGAGCGTTCCGAGGGGGGCGGGCTTTGCGGATGTGCAGCAGAGTGTCGCGGAACGTCTGCCGCAGAAGGTGCAGTGGAATCGCACTACTGCGGAGGACGAAGCCGTAGCCATGGCGGTGCGTGCGCTGCTGCAAGATAATCTAACGGTGGATGGCGCGGTGCAAATCGCGCTGCTCAATAACCGCGAATTGCAGGCCGAGTTTGAGCGCCTGGGAATAGCCCAGGCGGATTTAGTGCAGGCGGGCCTGCTGAGCAATCCGGTGTTCAGCGCAGAGTTTTTGCGTTCTGGCATCGGCACCGAGCGCACCTTCAGTGTGGCGGAGGATTTTCTGAATATCTTCACACTCAGCGCGCGGCAGAAGGTTGCCGCCAGCATGTTCGAGCAAGTCAAATTGCAGGTCGCTGCCCGGGTGCTGAGTCTCGCTGCGGAGGTGAGGTCAGCCTATTACACCGTTGCGGGAGACGAGCAGGCATTGGAGCTGTTTCAGACCGTGGTGCAGGCGACTGAAGCTGCGGCGGACTTGGCAAAACGCCAGTACGAGGCCGGCACGCTCCACCGGCTGAATCAAAACCTGCAACAGACTTTCTACGCGCAAACATTGCTGGAGCAGGCGCGCGCCGAGACGCAACTCAACAGTGACCACGAGAAGCTCACTCGTCTCATGGGGCTGTGGGGCACGGATGTGACCTGGACAGTGCCGCGCAGACTCGTGGAATTGCCCAATACTGTGCCTGCGCTTGAAAATCTGGAGTCGCAGGCCGTTGCGCAGCGGCTTGATCTGGCGGCGAGCTCGAAGGAAATCGAGGCCGTCGCTTACGCCCTGCAAATGAACCGAGATTACCGGTGGCTGAATTTTCTCGGCATCGGTTTCACCACTCAGCGTGCGGCTGACGGCGACTCTTTGAGGGGTCCCAGCATCGAGCTCGGTCTGCCGTTATTCGATCAGGGGCAGGCACGGATTTCTTCTTTGGAGTCGCAATTACGCCAAATGCAGCAACGGCGCGACGCGATGGCGGTGGAGATACGCTCACAGGTGCGCGAGGCGCGCAATCGCCTGCTCGCGGTTTACGAGCAGGCGAAGTATCAGCGCGAGGTGCTGTTGCCTTTGAATACAGACATCGTCAAGGAAACACAGTTGCGCTACAACGGCATGCTGCTCGGCGTCTACGATTTATTGCTCGCCAAGCAGGGCGAGATCAATACCGCGCGCGGCTATATCCAGTCCCTGCGCGATTACTGGATGGCATATACCGATCTGGAGCGCGCCCTGGGTGGCCCGTTGCCGGGTTCGAGCCCCACATCCCCCACACCTGAAGTACATCCTGCGCCTGCGGCTACACCGGCGCAGGCACCCGCTCATGAAGGAGGGCACTGAGTATGAAAATGACACGACGCGACATGTTACTGTCCAGCGCCGCACTGCTCGCGGGCGGTTCTACCCTGTTATCGCAAGGGGCTTTATCGGCGGAAGCGCACGCTGCGCGCACGCGTGCGCCTCTCCCCGCGCCCAAAGGCGCGCACTACACGCCGGTGGTGACGCCCAACGGCAGCACACTGCCGTGGAAAATGGTGAATGGCGTGAAGGAATTTCGCCTTACCGTCGGGATAGTGAAGCGGGAGTTCGCGCCCGGCATGGTGGTCAACTGCATGGGATACAACGGTCAAACGCCGGGGCCCACCATTGAGGCGGTGGAGGGCGACCGCGTGCGCTTTTTGGTGACCAACAAACTTTCCGAACCCACCACCGTGCACTGGCATGGTCTGTTCCTGCCATGCGGCATGGATGGCGTCGGCGGGCTTACCCAGCGGCACATCCCGCCCGGCAAGACTTTTGTGTATGAATTTCCCCTGCTGCAAAACGGCACCTTCATGTACCACACGCATTCCGATGAAATGCTGCAGATGGCGATGGGTTTGATGGGCATGTTCATCATTCATCCGCGCACGCCTGAGAGTCCGCGCATTGACCGCGACTTTTGCATCATGCTGCACGCATGGGACATTGACCCCGGCACGTACGCGGTGAATCCGGCGGAGATGCTCAATTTCAACATGTGGACGTTTAACAGCCGCATTTTCCCCGGCACGGATCCGCTGGTGGTGCGTCTCGGCGAACGCGTGCGCATCCGCATCGGCAACGTCAGCATGACCTCGCACCCGATCCATATACACGGTTACGCCTTCATGGTCACCGGCACCGACGGCGGGTGGCTGCCGCCTTCCGCGCAGTGGCCGGAGACCACGGTGAACGTCCCGGTGGGCGCGCTGCGCGCCGTCGAATTCGTCGCCGACCAACCGGGAGACTGGGCGCTGCACTGCCACAAATCGCATCACACCATGAACGCGATGGGGCACGCGATTCCCAACATGTTTGGCGTGGATCAGCAGGGCGTGGCGGAGAAAATCGGCGCGCTGTTGCCCGATTACATGGCGATGGGCAAGGACGGCATGGGCGACATGACGATGATGGAAGAGATGGGTATGCCGCTGCCGGAGAACACCATCCCCATGATGACCGGCAAAGGGCCGTTTGGCCCGCTCGAGATGGGCGGCATGTTCACGGTGGTCAAGGTGCGCAAGGACATCGCGCCCGGCGATTACCGCGACCCGGGCTGGTACAAGCATCCCAAGGGCACGGTGGCGTATGAATTGGAGGAGGGAAAACTTCCGGAAGCTGGCTAGATCGTATGTTGAAAGCTTCAGCAATCAAGCAGTCAAATTTTTCATTAATCACTACAGGAGATGAGTATGAAAACAGTATCAACAGTTGTTGTTATGACCTTGCTCGGCGTGTTGTCTTTGCCCGCACTGGCGGACAGCGGTATGCACGACATGCCCGGCATGAAGGGCCAGCCCATGGGCGAGATGAAGGGTCACAACATGTCCGGTATGGACGACAAGACGCAAACTAAAAACACCTATCGCGGCCAAGGTATCGTGAACGGTGTTGATGCCAAAGCGGGCAAGGTCAATCTCTCGCATGGCCCCATCGAAAGTCTGGGCTGGCCTGCCATGACTATGGGCTTTCCGGTCAAGGATGCTGTCATGCTGGAAGGTATGAAATCCGGCATGAAGGTGGACTTTGATCTGGAGAAGATAGACGGCAAATACCGCATCGTCAGCATCACGCCGAGTAAATAGAGTCAGCGGAAGGCGTTATGCCTGTTGATGCGGGCATAACGCCATTCAGATTGAGTGTAGTGATTTTTTAATGATGGGGAGAATGAGCGGTGTTCGAGATACTGCCTAATTGGCATCCTGTTTTTGTGCACTTTACCGTGGCGCTGTGGTCGCTGGCCGCAGTTTTTTATTTGTCCATGCCGCTGGTTAAATCCCCGTCGCTCCATGCGCAGTGGGTGATATTGGCGCGTTGGAATCTGTGGCTGGGAACGGCGTTTGGCGTCGTTACCGCCATTTTCGGCTGGTTGGCCTTTAACAGCGTGGTGCACGATACGCGGTCGCATGTGGCAATGGTTGAACACCGCAACTGGGCGCTATCCACCTTGACCCTGTTTTTGATCCTGACGGGCTGGTCGGTGTGGCGTTACCGGCGCAAGATGGCGGCTACCCCAGTGACATTTCTGGTGGCGATGTTGCTTGCCTTGGTGCTGCTTCTGACGACGGCCTGGCACGGCGCCGAGGCGGTGTACCGCTACGGCATCGGCGTCAAGTCTTTACCCAAAGTGGAAAAGCCCGCTACCTCCGGAGAAGGCACGGCGCACGATCACGATCACGGCGACGCGCATGAAACCATGATGCCGTCATCCGGCACTGAAGATCCCCACGGGCACTGACGGACGCAAGACCCACCTGTGAGGAGCGCAGTCCTTGTCGTCAACCCAGACTGACCTCAGGGATGCGCTCTAACGGGCGGCTGCGCGGCCCTCGTGCCGCCGGGATTGCGCCATTCCTCGCGTCGATCACGCTCTCCCTGATAGAATCACCCTTCAGCCTTCGTGTGCCGGATCGTCCGGCGTACCCGCCGTATTTATTTCAAAGGATTCCGTATGTCATTCAGCACCCTCAATCTTCACCCTAACCTCCTCAAAGGCCTCAAGGACCTCGGCTTCGCGCGCCCGACGCCGATTCAGGCCGACGCCATTCCGCCCGCGCTGGAAGGAAAGGACATCCTCGCCTGCGCCATGACCGGCAGCGGCAAGACGGCGGCGTTTCTGTTGCCGATTATGCATCATCTGATCGACAAACCGCGCGGCAAGACGCGCGCCCTCGTGCTCACACCCACGCGCGAACTCGCGGCACAAATTCTCGAAGACCTCAACGATCTCGCGGTGCACACTCCTATCACTGGCGCGGCGGTCTTCGGCGGCGTCGGCATGGGGCCGCAGGAGCATGCCTTCCGCAGCGGGGTGGACGTGCTCATCGCTACGCCCGGCCGTCTGCTCGATCACTTCAAGTTGCCGTATGCCAAACTCGACGGGCTCGAATACCTCGTGCTCGACGAGGCCGACCGCATGCTCGACATGGGCTTCTTGCCGGACATCCGCCGCGTGCTGCGCCATATCCCCGCGCGCCGGCAGACGCTCTTTTTCAGCGCCACCATGCCCGCGCCCATCGCCACTCTCACGCGCGAGATGCTGCGTAATCCCGCGCAGATCAATCTGGAGCGCCAATCCACCCCGGCGGTCGGCATCACCCAGGCGCTCTATCCGGTCGCGCAGGAGCTCAAGTCAGCGCTGTTCCTCGCACTGCTAAAACGCGGTGACATGAAAGAAGTGCTGGTCTTCACGCGCACCAAGCACCGCGCCAATCGCCTCGCGGAATATCTGGTGAAAAACGGCATCAACGCCGAACGCATCCACGGCAATCGATCACAGGCGCAGCGCACCGCCGCGCTGGCCGGATTCAAGAGCGGAAAATACCGCGTACTGGTGGCGACGGACATCGCCGCGCGCGGCATTGATGTCGAGGCGCTCGGTCACGTGGTCAACTTCGACGTACCGTTAGTCCCCGAAGACTACATCCACCGCATCGGCCGTACCGGCCGGGCGGAGTTGACCGGCGACGCCTTCACCTTCGTCTCGCCGCAAGAGGAGGGCGAGGTAAAAAGCATCGAGCGCGTGCTCGCCAAACGACTTCCGCGCGTCACCCTGCCCGACTTCGACTACAGCGCAAAACCGGAAGCACGCCTCGAAGTACCGCTCGCAGAACGCATCGCCGCTATCCGCGCCGGCAAGGCAGGCGACCGCAACCGCGCCAAGGCCAAGACAGCCCGCAGTGGAAACTCCAGCGCGGCGCAACAACCGCGCCATAACGCACCCCGGCCGGGGCCAAAGTCCGGTGCAGGCAGATCGGGGAACAGGGGAAGGCCGCGCTGATGAGGTTCAGGCACTCAGAATCAACACAAACAAACGTAGCCGGATGAGCCGAGTAGGGTGGGCAACTTGTTGCCCACATGTTTCGAATTAGGATTGAACCCGCGTGGGCAAAAAAATCCGTTTGCCCACCCTACATGCCTGAGGCCGTGGGAAGGCTGGTACGATTTATTAACATCAATACACCACATCATGATCGCCGACGTTCACCGGAATGATCTCTTTATCCTGAATCAACAGCTCCAGTGTAATGCGGTAAGAAAGGTTGATGGAAACCGAATGTAGCCCTTGCAGCTTTCCACCCAGGGAATGCAAGCGCAGCGAGGGGTGGTGCGGATTCATCTCCAGCAATTGCAGTGTCTTGAGGTATTGTTTTTCCAGTTCGGGATAGCGTTTGAGAAAATGTGCGGCGCGTTTTTCGTATTGCTCGGTGAATATCAGCCGGAAGCTCATACGGCAGACTTCTTCACCCGCTTAACATGCGCCGCTGGCGACTCCTTTACAAAGCGTCCCGCCGCGATATCGGCGCGCGTTTCGGCCAACGCCGCTTCCAGTTCGCATTCTCGCAGGTAGTGATATTGCGCAATCTCCATCACCACGAAGCGATCCTTGCCGCGCACCGAGACAATCGCTTCTGGCCGTTTCGCCAGCACGGCCTCAATGGCCGCGATACCTTTTGTTTTCAGGTCATTGGCAGTTAGTTGGGACATAGCTTATCTCCTCATGGAGTTATTAGTAGTATTCTATATAATACTCTTAATAGTACGATTAATAAAGCTAGGCAGGGTGGCAACTTGTTGCAAAATATCCTCACCTCAGATGCTGTATAAAATTGTGATAACTGCGCGATAAAGCGGTGATATTGCACTCTTACGCTATGCGTGCGGGTAGGGATTGGCAACGGAGATAGCGCGATGAACAGACGTCAATTCATAGCAACATGCCTGGGGCTTGCGACCTTGCCCCTTATCGCATCCAGAACTTTTAGTGGTGATATGAACATGCCAACGGCCATAGGCAAGATCGTCAAGTCAGACTCGGAATGGAAAGCGTTGTTGACGCCCGACCAATACGATACCTTGCGCGAGGAAGGTACTGAACGGCCTTTCTCCAGCCCGCTGAACCATGAAAAACGTAAAGGTCAGTATGTCTGCGCCGGCTGCGCTCTGCCGCTGTTCACGTCCGACATGAAGTTCGACAGCGGCACGGGTTGGCCGAGCTTTTATACGACGCTGCCCGGTGCCGTTGCAACCAAGACCGACTTCAAGCTGGTCTACCCGCGCAAGGAGTACCACTGCGCGCGTTGCGGTGGCCACCAGGGCCACGTTTTCGACGATGGCCCCAAGCCGACCGGCGAGCGCTGGTGTAACAACGGGGTTGCGTTGAAGTTTAT
>CAWUTX010000050.1:0-7378 GCA_963925015.1 uncultured Gammaproteobacteria bacterium | reverse complement strand
TGTTCGAAACCGACCGTGCCGTGCAGGGGTTCTTCATAGGCCTTTTCCACCCCGGTCTTGCCGATGTGGTTGACCCCGCTGTAGCGGATGGGGTCGAGCTCCGCCAGTTCTACTTCACTGATGCGCGCAACATAACCCACGGCATGCGCCGCGAGCGCCCCGAGCGGATAGTAGCGCACCGTGCCGGCGGTGATATCGACACCCGGAAAGCGCGGACGGTTCACAGCGAAGAGCGCCACCTCTTCCTCGGACAGCCGCAGCCGCAGCGGAACGCCCTTGCTGTAACGCTTCTGCCCGCGCAAGCGCTGAAAGCGTTTAATGTCGGCATCGGAGATGGTGATGACCTCCTTCAGCGCGGTGAGCGTGGCGTTCAGGTTTTGCACCTGTTCCGGTATGACCTCGAGCCCGAACGAGGGCGTGTTTTGCGCCAGCAGCACGCCGTTGCGGTCATAGATCAGCCCGCGCGCGGGCGGCAAGGCGACGATGCTGATCTGGTTGTTCTGCGACAGTGTGCTGTAGTGCGCGTGATTGAAGACTTGCAGATACACCAGCCGCCCCACCACGATGAGCACCAGCAGCACGGTGAACGCGAGTGCGGCGATCATGCGGTGGCACAGCAGCCGCTTCTCGCGCACCGGGTTGCGCAACTGATCCTTGAAGGTGATGCGGGGGTCCATACTCAGCTACCGTGTAATTTGCATGATGCCTGTGCGGCATCGCGCCCAGGCATTCAGGTGACCCGCAGCGTGCGGCGCATATGGCGTAGCACGAGAAATACGCCAGGCCATACCAGCATGCTGGTGAAGGTAGGCAGGAGGTAAGCCCAATGCCATGGAAACTGACTGATCATGCCGCTGATCCACAGCACCAGCATCTGCTCGATAAACACCAGCAGCAGAATGATGAGCGCCTGCTGCCAGAGCGTGAAGCGCCGGATGCGCACGCACAGCTTGATGGTGATGTAGGCGACGAGCGCAAAGGCGAGCGCGTGCTGGCCGAGCAGTGTGCCGCTGGCAACATCGAGCAGCAGCCCCATGCTCCACGCAGCGCCAATGCCGATGCGATCCGGCAGCGCCAGACACCAGTAGATGAGTGCCAGCATCACCCACTCCGGACGCAACAGGCCGGCCCAGGCCGGCAGCGGGAAGAGGCCGAGGGTGAACGCCGCCAGCAGCGTAAGCGCAATCACCCAGCCGCGACGGTCGCGAGTCGGGATCATGGCTTGCCACCACGGGGGCGGGCCGGGGGCGGTGCCGTTTCCGGCAGCAGTGCCGGCGGGCTGGTCTCGCCGAGCACGAGCAGCACCTCGCGGCTGTGCTCGAGATGTGCCGACGGCGCGGCGCGAATCATGGCAAAGGCCTGGCCGGGATCGTGGTTCACGCTCACCACCTTGGCCACCGGGTAATCCGGCGGGAAGCGCCCGCCGAGACCGGAGGTGATAAGTAGATCGCCCACCTGGATGTCGGCGTCGTTGGGAATATAAGGCAGGTCAAGGCGGTCGGAGGCGCCGGTGCCCAGCGCCAGCGCGCGCAGACCGTTGCGGACCACCTGCACCGGCACGGCGTGACTCGGGTCGGTGATGAGCAGTGCGATGCTGGAGATCGGACCGACACGCATCACCTGGCCCATGAGGCCGTTGGCATCAAGCAGTGGCAGGCCGGGTGTGACGCCGTGCTGCGAACCTTTGTTGATGACGATCTGGCGCCGGAAGGGGTCGATGTCTGCCGCAAGTAATTCCGCCGCACGCACCTCGCCGCGGACCCGCTGTGACGACTGCAGCAGTTCACGCAGACGGGTGTTTTCGCTTTCCAGCCCGTTAAGTTTTTGCAGACCAGCGCTTTGCAATAGGGCTTGGTCGCGCAGCTCTTTGTTTTCCCGCAACAGGGAGGTGTGGGTAGATAAGCTGTCGGCCATCCAGGCGCCCGCCGTGAACGGCAGGTTGATCACGTATTGTACCGGGTAGATCAGCACTGAAAGTGCCGCGCGAGTGCTGTCGAGGCCGTGTTGGCGGTGATCCAGTGTCATCAGCGCGAGCGAAAGCAGCACAAACACCAGCAGGCGCAGCGTGGTGTAAGAGCCGCGCGCAAACAACGGCTTCATCTGCTCCGGTGTTATGGCTGATCTTGCCATCCGCTACTCAGGGCGCCTCTTAAAATAAATTTGTATCTGGGCTGGGCGAGCGAGGGCAAGAGTCGCCACTATCAGTTACTCCTGGATCAGGACGTCGCGCCCGCGTTCGTCGATCATTTCGAGCGCAATGCCGCCGCCGCGCGCCACGCAGGTGAGCGGGTCTTCCGCCACAAAAACCGGCAGGCCGGTCTCTTCCATCAGCAGCTTGTCGAGATCGCGCAGCAGAGCGCCGCCGCCGGTGAGCACCATGCCGCGTTCTGCGACGTCGGCGCTGAGCTCGGGTGGGGTCTGCTCAAGCGCGGCGCGCACCGCGCTGACGATGCCGGACAAGGGCTCCTGCAGCGCTTCGAGGATTTCATTGCTGTTCAGTTTGAAATGGCGCGGCACGCCCTCGGCCTGGTTGCGGCCCCACACTTCCATTTCGCGGATTTCGTTGCCAGGATAGGCGGAGCCGATTTCCTGCTTGATGCGCTCGGCGGTGGAGTCGCCGATCAGGCTGCCGTAATTGCGGCGCACGTAGTTCACGATGGCGTCGTCGAAGCGGTCGCCGCCGATGCGCACCGAGGCGGAGTACACAATACCGTTAAGCGAGATCACCGCTACTTCCGAGGTGCCGCCGCCGATGTCGAGCACCATGGAGCCGTTGGCCTCGCCGATGGGCAGCCCCGCGCCGATGGCCGCAGCCATGGGTTCTTCAATCAGAAACACCTCGCTGGCACCCGCGCCCATGGCGGATTCCTTGATTGCACGCCGCTCCACCTGGGTGGAGCCGCACGGCACGCTCACCAGCACGCGCGGGCTCGGGTGCAGGAAACGGTTTTTGTGCACCTTGTGTATGAAATACTGCAACATCTTTTCGGTGACGGTGAAGTCGGCGATCACCCCGTCCTTCAACGGGCGGATGGCGGTGATGTTGCTGGGCGTGCGGCCCAGCATGCGCTTGGCCTCGGCGCCCACTGCCGCAATAGTCTTCGGCCCCTGCGGGCCGCGCTCCTGGCGGATGGCCACCACCGAAGGCTCGTTCAGGACGATGCCCTGCCCGCGTACATAAATCAGAGTGTTAGCCGTACCAAGGTCAATCGCGAGATCGGTGGAAAACATCCTGCGTAAACGTCCAAACATGTGTCTCAAGTCCTGCCAAGAGTATAAATACAGCTACTCTATCAACCGTCAGCCCTTTGGGCAAGCCGCCAAATGTGATAACTTGCATAGTATGCGCCAAGTAGGCGGTCAGCCGGAATTTGTGTCATGCCATTACAACCCTCAGATGTAGAAAAAATCGCGCACTTGGCGCGGCTGGCCGTGAGTGAGCAGGATACCCCGGCCTATGTGCGCAATCTGTCCAATATCATCGAGCTGGTCGGACAGATGAACGCGGTCGATACCGCCCATGTCACGCCCATGGCGCACCCGCTTGACATGGCTGCGCGCCTGCGCCCCGATGCTGTCACTGAAACCAACCAGCGCGAACGCTTTCAGGCCATTGCTCCGGAAGTGGGTGCGGGCGTGTATCTGGTGCCTAAGGTTATTGAATAAGGCAGAGTAAAAATACAAGAGGCAAGAGAAAAGAAAAGCGGGTTCTTTTCTCTTGTATCTTCCCTCTTTTCTCTGATTCTAAAATGCACACCAAGACCATTGCCGAATTATCGCGCGCGCTGCATCAAGGCGAATTTTCCAGTGAGGAATTGACGCGTGTTTTTATCGAACGCATCAAGCGTCACAATGGCGCGCTCAATGCGTATGTCACCGTGACGGAAGAGCAGGCCCTGGCGCAGGCGCGCGAGGCCGATGCGCGTCTTAAAAAAGGCGACGCCGGCCCGCTCACCGGAATTCCGCTCGCGCAAAAAGACATTTTCTGCACGCAGGGCGTGAAGACGACGTGTGGCTCGAAAATGCTCGATAATTTCATCGCGCCGTATGACGCCACCACGGTCGAACGATTTAATCACGCCGGTGCGGTGATGCTCGGCAAGACCAACATGGACGAGTTCGCCATGGGCTCGTCCAACGAAACCAGCTACTACGGGCCGGTGAAAAATCCGTGGGATACCAACGCTGTGCCGGGCGGATCCTCCGGCGGCTCCGCCGCCGCAGTGGCCGCGCGCCTTGCGTCCGCCGCCACCGGCACCGACACCGGCGGCTCCATCCGTCAGCCCGCTGCGCTGTGCGGTATCACCGGCATCAAACCCACCTACGGCCGTGTGTCACGCTACGGCATGATCGCGTTTGCCTCCAGCCTGGACCAGGGCGGCCCGATGGCGCGCACGGCGGAAGACTGCGCGCTGCTGTTGCAGACGATGGCGGGGTTTGACGCGCGTGATTCCACCAGTGCTGATCGCCCGGTACCGGGTTACGCCGCCGCGCTCAACGATTCGATCAAGGGCCTCAAGATCGGTCTGCCCAAAGAGTATTTCGGCGCGGGTCTCGATAAAAAAATGGCGCAGTTGATTGAGGCCGCGATCAAGGAGTATGAAAAACTCGGCGCGACGGTGCAGGAAATCAGCCTGCCCAACACGCACCTCGCCGTGCCGGTATATTACGTGATTGCACCGGCCGAGTGTTCGTCGAACCTGTCGCGCTTCGATGGCGTGCGTTTCGGTTACCGCTGCAAAGCGCCGAAGAACCTGGAGGATTTATACAAACGCTCGCGTGGCGAGGGCTTCGGCGCCGAGGTCAAACGCCGCATCATGGTCGGCGCCTACGTGCTGTCCGCCGGCTATTACGATGCCTATTATCTTAAAGCGCAGAAACTGCGCCGCCTCATCAGCGATGATTTCAAGCAGGCCTTCAGCAGAGTGGATGTCATCATGGGTCCGACCGCACCGACTGCGGCGTTCAATCTCGGCGAAAAGACCGACGATCCTGTCACCATGTATTTGTCCGATATCTATACCATTGCCGTGAATCTCGCGGGCCTGCCCGCCATGTCGATCCCCGCCGGTTTTATCGGCCAGCGCCCGGCTGGTTTGCAGATCATCGGCAATTATTTCGACGAGGCGCGCCTGCTGAACATCGCGCATCAATATCAAAAAGTTACCGATTGGCATGCGCGTGTACCGAAGGGGTTTGAATAATGGAATGGGAAACCGTCATTGGGCTTGAGGTGCATGCCCAGCTCGCCACGCAAAGCAAAATCTTTTCGGGCGCGGCCACGGCTTACGGCGCACCGCCCAACACGCAGGCGTGCGCGGTCGATCTCGGCCTGCCCGGTGTGTTGCCGGTGTTGAACGCAGAGGTGGTGCGCATGGCGGTGAAGTTCGGCCTTGCGATTGGCGCGACTATCGCGCCGTGCTCCGTGTTCGCGCGCAAGAATTATTTTTATCCCGACCTGCCCAAGGGTTACCAGATCAGCCAGTACGAGCTGCCGGTGGTGGCCAAGGGCTCGATCGAAATTGAACTGGAGGATGGCAGCGTCAAAACTATCGGCATTACGCGCGCGCACCTCGAAGAAGACGCGGGAAAATCCCTGCACGAAGATTTTCACGGCAAGAGCGGCATCGACCTCAATCGCGCCGGCACGCCGCTGCTTGAGATCGTCTCCGAGCCCGACATGCGCTCGGCGAAAGAGGCGGTGGCGTACATGAAAAAAATCCACTCGCTGGTGCGCTATCTCGAAATCTGCGACGGCAACATGCAGGAAGGTTCGTTCCGCTGCGACGCCAACGTGTCGGTGCGCCCCAAAGGGCAGGAAAAATTCGGCACCCGCGCAGAGCTAAAAAATATCAACTCCTTCCGTTTTGTGGAAAAGGCGATCAATTTCGAAGTCGAACGTCAGATAGAATTGTTGGAAGGCGGCGGCATCGTGATGCAGGAAACGCGCCTGTACGACGCCGACAAGGACGAGACGCGCCCCATGCGCTCCAAGGAAGAAGCCAACGACTACCGCTATTTCCCCGACCCCGATCTGCTACCGCTCGAAATCGAGAGTGCATTCATCGCGCAGGTGAAAAATACGCTGCCCGAATTGCCCGATCAGAAAAAACAGCGCTTCGTGAGCGACTATGCGCTCACGCCTTATGAGGCGGGCGTACTCACCGCAAGCCGCGAACTGGCCGGGCTTTATGAGGCCGTCGTTGAGGCCTCGCAAGGTGAAGCGAAGCTCGCGGCCAACTGGGTCACGGGAGAACTGCTGGGCGCGCTCAACAAGGCGGGGCTGGATATCCTCGCCAGCCCGGTGAGCCCGCAGGCGCTCGGTGGCCTGTTGGTGCGCATCAAGGACAACACCATCTCAGGCAAAATCGCCAAGCAGGTATTCGATGCTATGTGGCACGGCGAAGGCGACGCCGATGCGGTGATTCAGGCCAAAGGCCTGCGCCAGGTCACCGACAGCGGCGCTATTGAAAAAGTGGTTGACGAGGTCATCGCCAAAAGCCCGCAGCAGCTGGAGCAATATCGCGCCGGCAAAGAAGCTTTGTTCGGCTATTTCGTCGGTCAGGTGATGAAGGCCAGCGAAGGCAAAGCCAACCCGGCGCAGGTGAATGCCCTGCTGAAGGAAAAGCTCAAGTAGGCGCGCTCGCGCCTAGAGGCAAGCCGCAGCATCCAGCGCCATATGAATCACAAGGCCGATGCCAATCAGCCGCGTGAAAGGTATAAAACTCATCACGACATAAATGCCTATCGGTGTATACGTGTGCAGCGGGTGAAACCCGATGCTGCACCGGTCCGGATTGTAGATGGGGTCGGCAAACAGATGATCCAGATCCACCAGCATCGTGGACATCATCAGTAGGTAACTGATCTTCCATTCAGGTTTGAAGAATAGCTGCGCCACCACAAGAGGCAGCAGGAAGTGCAAGGCGATGTGAAAGATGTGAATGCTCCGGTGGTGGGTGTGGATCGCGAATCAATCGAGTCTGACCCTATTGATTTGGTGATTTGGTGATTTGGTGATTTGGTGATTTGCTGTGCTGTGCTGTGCTGTGCTGTTAGTCATTATGGGTACATTTCAGAGTTGTCAAGATTAATGTGCTGGTGCCCAACGTGGAGCTAAGGGGCTGCGCGCTTTTGCGCAGGAATCTTCTCCCAATAACAATAAATTGGGTAATTAGGGCGTTTCGTAACCAGAGCATCCTAGGAGATACTCATGGTTACTGGGGTTCATACAGTTTTTAGTTGTGCGACCAACTTTTTGAATGGTCGCAAGTGCATTTTTTGTGGTTCTTTTAAGACTGCAAAGACCGCACGAAGCTGCGTGAAAGGCATGCGCTGTGGCAAGCAAAAAAGCCTGAACAAGCTGCGCTGTGAGATT
>CAWUTX010000049.1:0-20253 GCA_963925015.1 uncultured Gammaproteobacteria bacterium | reverse complement strand
AACCCGCAGCCCTTTCACCTCGATGAGGCGGCGGCCGCCGGGTCCATGCTCGGCGGCCTCGCGGCCAGCGGCTGGCACACGGCGGCGCTGACGATGCGCCTCCTTGTCGGCGGCGGCGCTCCCATCGCGGGCGGCGTCATTGGCGCGGGCGTCGAGATCACGTGGCCGCGCCCCACCCGGCCGGGGGACGAGCTGCAGGTGTTCAGCGAGGTGGTGGAGATTGCGCCGTCCCGGTCAAAGCCCGATCGCGGCATCGTCGTTTTGAGCAATAACGCGTATAATACATTCAGTGTCTAGCCTCAGCCCAATGCAGCACACAACCACCACTGCACCAGCCGACCACATTGCGCTGCAAGTGCAGAATCCGGTGTCCGGCGACCATGGGGTGGATAGCCTCTATAGTCAGCAGTTCAGCACCGGCGTGTTCTTTTTCATGCTGCTCGCCATCGTCTTCTTTGCCAGCATTGTGATGGGATTTATGGCGGGGAAAAATGTCAAAGGACTGAAGCGCGGTGAAAAATGGCTGTTTGCCTGGATTTTTCTCGGCATCGTAGTGGCGGTCATACTGGGCGCGCTGCAACTGCTGGGCGGTTACCTTCTTTAGGAGCGTGTTATGAATGCAGATATGTTGGTTGACGGCTGGACGATCTATCTCTGGCTGGTGGTAGGTGCGCTGATTCTGGTGGCGGCGGCGTTCGGCATCCGCTGGGCGATGCGCAACGAGCAGTTCGATGAAGACATAAAGTACGTGATGTTCAACGAAGATGACGAGGAGCGCATGGATCCGGCGGAATACGCCAAGAGCAGAGAAGTGCTGGCACAGCAGATCAAGCGACGCGAAGAACTGCTCAAGCAACACAAGCACAGCTAACGCCCTGTATGACACCCATCGTGATTAACTTATATCCCGCAGCTTGCTGCGGGCACAAAGGCTTGGGGTTTCAAAGGGGGAGAAGTTCAACTCTTCCCTTGGGTCGCCCGCGCGGGTTTATGCCGCGTGGCGCGAAATCAAACTGATTTTCGCCCGCCCCGTGCGTACCGGTGAAAAATGCATATGGAGCCTGATTGCGATCATTGCCTTGTGGGCTGTGGGCAAGGCGCTCTGGCAACTAGGCACGCAGCAGGAGCCCGATCCCGGCATTCCCTTCTATAGCACCGCCACGCCTGAAGTCACGCGTGCTGGGTCTGATCTTTACCGCCAACTGAACTGTAAGAGTTGCCACACGCTGTGGACTGTGCGCGACATGTTTCAGTCGGTACCCGCCCCGGCGCTGGATGGCATTGGTTCGCTACGCGACGAGCAGTGGTTTTACAATTATTTTTCCGCAGCCGATCCGCAAACCATACTGCCTACCCGGTTAAAGCCGCAATACCGCATGCCATCCTACGCACACTTGGATGAACAGGAGCGGCGCACCCTGGCCGCCTATATGGCGGGCCTCAAGGTGCAGGACTGGTATCTGGAGCAGACGCGCCAAGCGGAATACGAAAAACTGACGGGAAAGCCTTACCGCCCCCAGTAGCGCGGGCGGCTGTAGCACCATGCGTTTGATTCGGCGTAACCAACCCTTAAGCGATGCGGAGCGCCTGAAGCGCAAGCGCTATCTCACCGCCACGCTCATTACCTGCCTGACGCTGACCATGATAGGCGGGAGCCTATACGTGGTGAAGATCGGCGCGAACCGCCTTGCTGAAATGCGCGGCAAGGCGACCTACGATCTGAAAGAGGAAAGATCGGGTATCCGCGCCGCAGGCGAGCAGGCGGTGCGCAGGGCCGGCGACGCCAAGTTGGTGACGGGCTTGTACACGCCGGAGGAGGTCGAGGCGCTGCTTACGCCCGCACAGTGGCGGGAGATCAACAGCATGATCGAAATTCCCGCCGGGCCATTCACCATGGGTACCGGCAACGAGCGCGCCGATGTGCAAAACCAGCCTGAGCACAGCGTGACCTTGCCCGCCTATCGCATAGATAAATACCCCGTGACCAACGCTCAGTATGCCCGCTTTGTCGTTGCGACCGGATACCCTCTGCCGGAAAACTGGATCGAAGGGAAGATACGCAGGGGCAGGGCGCTGCACCCGGTGACGATGGTGTCGTGGCATAACGCCCAAAGGTACGCGCAATGGGCGGGGAAACGCCTGCCCAGCGAGGCGGAGTGGGAGAAGGCCGCGCGCGGCGCGGACGGGCGGCGCTGGCCGTGGGGCAACGTCATGGACGCAAACCGGATTAACACCTACTCCAATGTCGGCTCCACCACGGAAGTCACCCGCTATCAGCAAGGGGCGAGCCCCTATGGGGTGATGGATATGGCGGGCAACGTGAGCCAGTGGACGGCGGACGATTTCCTGCCCTATGAGGGCAGTAGCGCGTTGGCGGAATTGTTCAAGGCCAAGCGCGGCGTAGCCGCCTCTAACCAGGATCGCAGTCTCAAGGTGGTGGATTTGATCATTACCGGAGAGCGCTACAAGGTGATGCGCGGCGGCTCATGGAAGAGCGACCCGTTTTCCACCTCCAGCTATCATCGCAACTATGCGTTGCCCAACTATGCCTCGGACTTTTTCGGCTTCCGCTGTGCGCAGGATGCAAAACAACATGAACCACCGTAAATGCCGGATCGCCGCGCTGCTCCTGCTCGCGTTCGCGGGTAACGCCCAGGCCGTGGACAGCTACCGTTATCTGCATGTCACCATTGATACCGTGTGGTATATCTTTCTGTTTCTACTGCCGTTGGTGCTGGTGCCGATGGCGCTTGCCGCGCGGTTATACTGGCGCTACGCCAAGCGCGAGAAAGGCCCGGCTCAAGACGTGAAGGACAGCGAGCCGTGAACAGATTCCTCCGTGCCGGCACGGTGCTGTTCTGTCTGACGTTTCCGCTCGCGACCCAGGCAGAACCGGGCAACGGCGCCGTGCAGGGACGCACCAGTGTCGAGGGAGGCAGGACGCCGGGAGCGACCGCCGTGCAGCAAAGTCAGGAAGTGCTGCGCGGCTTTATCGAGCAGCAGCAGACGCAGCCGCTGGATAAGCAGGGGTTTGGTGCCGAGATCAAACAGAAGCGCCAAATCCTGTTTTTGATGGGTATCGTTCTGCTCATCGGCATTTTCACCACGCTGTCGCTGGGCATCGCCATGGCGCTCTATAACAAGCCAGTGTTTGTGGCGCATATGGTGTTTGCCGGCATCACTGCTACCCTGGCGCTGGTTCATGCCGTCACCGCCATGGTGTGGTTCTATCCTTTCTAATAGAATGTTGAAAAAGCCCACCCATGGTCTTTTTCAACCCGCACGGCAAAAAATGTCATTTTTGCCGTGCTCCATTTTTCAAACATATACGGCGTGTTTGAAAAATGGCGGCCCATCCCTGGGCCGCCCGAGCGAGCTGGTTCCGTGACCACGCGCCTCACGGCTCACTGGGCCTGGGCGCTGGTCCTTCTCTACGGCCTCTCCGGCCTGACCGCGCTGGCTTATCAAGTACTGTGGGCGCGCATGTTGAGCCTGCAATTCGGCGTGAGCATCTTCGGCGTCATCGTCACGGTGGTGGCCTTCATGGCCGGGCTCGGCGCGGGAAGCCTCGCGGGCGCCGCGTTAAGTCGCCGAGTCAGGGCGCCGCTGTTATGGTTTGCGGCGCTGGAGGCGGCGGTGGCGGTGTTTGCCCTGCTTTCGCCGTACATTTTTCGTGCTCTGGATGCGCTGCTGCTTAACGATTTCGCTGCGGGCGTGTCACTCAACGCCTGGTACCTCACGCAAGGCGCGGCGACGCTGCTGTTGTTGCTGATCCCCGCGACGGCGCTGGGCATGACCTTTCCGTTGATGCTGCGGGCGCTGGCACGCGCGAAGCGCCTGGGCGTGGCGGAACTCTACGGCGTGAACACGCTGGGCGCGGGGATAGGCGCATTGCTGCCGCTGGTGTTGCTGCCCACGCTGGGCTGGATCAGCGCCATGCGGAGTGTGGCCGGTTTGGGTCTGGCCATCGCGCTCAGCGCCGCCCTGCTGGCGACGTTTTCAGGGGACAGAATCAAGCCTGGCTTGCATCATGTTACTGTTCGCCCCGGCTTAAAGAACTTGATCGCCTACGGCGTGGTGGGCGCGGCGGCGCTGGTGCTGGAAATCGCCTGGACCCGGCTATTCGGCATGACGCTGCTGCGCACCGAATACGTCATGGCGCTCATCCTGGCCATATTTCTGTTCGGTATCGGTGCGGGGAGCCTCGCCGCGCGCACCCTTCTGCGGCGCGATGCGCTGTTTCCGATGCTGTTTACCGCGCTGCCGCTTGCCGCCGCAGGATTTGCCGTGCTGAGCCTGTGGTTTGTGCCGCGCCTCTCGGCCTGGGGGAGCCAAAGCGCGTTTTATTCACTGCCGCATGCGCTGACGTTGCAAGGTCTGGCGCTGACCGCGCTGACCCTTCCGGTCACGCTCATGCTGGGCGCGTGGTTGCCGCTGCTCAGCAAGCGCCTCGGCGCCGGCGATGGCGATGGAGATGGCGTTGGAAGCGGAGCCGCCCTTTATGGTGCGAATTCACTGGGTGCTGCGCTCGGCGCGCTGACGGCGGGGACGATATTGATGCCGCTGCTGGGCGCGCCCGCTACGGTGTGCATCGCCGCGCTGTTGCTGCTGCTGTGCGGCGCGGTTTGGATCACACCGCGTTACACGCACGTTGCAGCCTGGGGCGTTGGAGGACTGCTGATCGTGCTCGCCGCCTGGCCGGTGCGTGAGCTACCGCCCGTGGCGCGCCTGTTGCCGGAGGCGCAGGCCTACAGCACGGATATCTTCCGGCATGAAGATGCGCTTGCCATCACGCATGTGATCGAGCGCGCCGACGGACAACGCGTGCTGCTCACCGACCTGCAGCGCATGGACGCCGCCAGCGACCAGGCCGCCGTCGCGGTGCAGGAAAATCAGGCACGCCTGCCGCTGCTGCTGCACCCGGCGCCGCACTCGGTATTGTTTCTGGGGCTGGGCACCGGCATCTCCGCCGCCGGTTCGCTGCCGTATCCCGGTCTTGAGCGGACGGCGGTGGAATTGTCGCAAGGCGCCATCATTGCTGCACGCGACTGGTTTGCGCCGGTGAACGGCGGCGTGCTCGCTACCATGCGCGTGACGCGCGACGATGCGCGGCGCTTTCTGCGCGCAAACCCCACGCACTATGATGTCATCATCGGCGACCTGTTCCACCCCGACCTCGCCGGCCACAGCGCGCTGCTGTCGGTGCAACAGTTTGAGCGTGCGCGTGCGCGTCTCGCACCCGGCGGTCTGTTCGTGCAATGGATTGCGCTCAACCAGTTCGATCCGGATGCGTTGGACACCGTGCTGGAGAGTTTCCGCCACGCGTTTCCCGGCGCGGTGCTGTTTGTCGACGGGCTGCATCTTGCGCTAGTGGGCCCGCAGAACCATTTTTCCGGCGCGCCCGCTGTGCTGGCGAATCTCAACCGGTTGGCCGCAGGCGTGCAGGATCGGGCCACCGGGGGTGAAGGGCCGTGGACCTGGCTCGGACGTTACTGGGGTGCCATCGCACCGCGTGCGGTGCCGCTGCAAGAGGAGTGGGCGCCGCGCCTCGAGTTCCGCCTGCCGCGCGCGCGCTACGGCGGCGGCGCGCATCTGGTCACGCTGCTCGACCGGATGTTGGCGGCGCGGCCAAGCATGGAGCAGGCGGCGCGGGAGTTACAGGTAATGGAGGCAGATCGCCCTGCCTTCGAGCGCGCCTACGGCGCCACCGAACTCGCACTGCGCGGCTGGCGCATGAGTTTACAGGGCGAGGGCGAAGACGCACGCCTGCTACGCCTTGCCTATGAGGCGAATCCGCGTGACCGCTGGATTGGCTTTGCGCTGGCCGACGCCATGTTCGCTACTCTGCCGCAGGCCGTGCAGCAGGGAATAAGCGAACGCGAGGCGCTGCGGAGGGTGCTGGCGGTGCGCCCCGATCATGCCGAGGCGCTGCGCACGCTGTGGCATCTGGAGCGGACAGCGGGCTATGCCGACGAGGCCGAGCGCCTGCGCGCACGCTTCGCGGCGGCGGCCCCGCTCGACCGTGAACTGCGCGCCGAAAAATAGCACTACACGCATATAATCTTGTCGAATCCTGTGAGCAGGTCTGCGCCCGTGACAAGCACCCCCTATGTTAAAATTGATGGTATGAATACAAGCGCAAACGAAGCCCTGAACCGCATCAAGGTGACGGTGGAGACTGGCCACGCGGTGTCGGACGGTGCGGCAGTGCAGCGCTGGCGGCGTGCGGTGCAGATAGGCACGCTGGTGCTCGCCGTGCTGATTCCGGTGAGCGGGCTGTTTCGCATCGACCCGGCAGCGGCGACCTTCGTGGTGCTCGGACGTCAAATCTGGTTTTCCGACTTTGCGCTGGTGGCCGGCTTCTGGCTGGCGCTGGCGAGCGCGCTGATTATCACCTACTCCACGCTCGGCACCGTCTTTTGTGGCTGGTCGTGCCCGCAGAATACATTGTCCGAGTGGGCCAACAGCACGACGAAGAAGTTTCTCGGCCGGCGTGCCGAGGTGAGTCTTGAGGGTGCAGCGTTACGTGTCTCGGCGGGCAAGCAAAAATGGATGAGTTGGGCGCTGCTCGGCAGTTTGTTTCTCGCGGCATCCATGGGGATTGCGCTCATCCCGCTGTTTTATTTTTATCCGCCGGAGGTGGTGTGGTCGTTCATTACGTTGCGGCATGACACGCGTCTTGCGCCGTCGCTGTACTGGATTTACACCATATTCGTGCTCATCGTGTTCGTCGATGTCGCGGTGGTGCGTCATTTCTTTTGCCGCTTCATGTGCATCTACCGCGTGTGGCAGCATTCGTTCAAGACGCGCGATACGCTGCACATCGCCTATGACCCCACACGCGGCGAACAATGTGCCGCGTGCAATTACTGCGTCACGGTGTGTCCGGTGGACATCGACCCGCGCAACACCACCACCTTCGACAGTTGCATCAATTGCGGTTTGTGCGTCAGCGCGTGCGACTCGTTGCAATTTCCTAAAAATGAGCCCGGCCTGCTGTTTTTTGAATTCGGCGAACGCAAGCTGTCGCTGACCGTGGGCCGGCTGCTGGGCGCGGGTACGCGGCTGAAAAAGAATCTGGGCACGCTGAAGGGCCGCATCGTCTGGGTGACGCCGGTAGTTGTGATCGGCCTCGTGATGTTCGGCTGGGGCCTGATGAACTATCAGTCTTATCATATTTCAGTGTACCGCGCCGATATCGCCCATGGGGCGGCGATACAAGATTACCGCATCGAGCTGTCCAACAAGTTGTATCGTCCCGGCCTGCTCAAGGTGAGCGTAAGCGGTTTGTCTGCGGATCGCTACCGGCTTTCCGCGCGCGAGGCCGTGTTCAGCACCGCCGGGCGCCAGAGCCTGATGCTGCACATCAATGATCTGCCGCAGGGGCTTTACACCCTGATGGTGCAGGCGGAGTCGAATGATGGCTGGCGCACCCGTTATCGCGTGCAGCACTATGTAGGAGGTACTCCATGAGCGACACGAACAAGACACCTGCCGCAGGCGACAAAACCCCGCCTTGGGGCGAGGAGTCCTCCGATCATTTCGGTTATGCGAGCGACGAGGAGCGCCGCACCAAGCGCGGCCTGGAAGATTGGGAGCTGGTGGAAAAAATCCCGGAGTCACAGCGCAAGGTGCCGTACTGGTTTATCGCCGTGGTGGTGGTGGTGACGCTGATCGCTGTGGGTTTGAGTTTTCCGTTCTGGGGTGACCGCCCCGGCTATGAGCGCGCGTGGTTTGATTGGGGCTTTGCGGCGGCATTGGTGTGGATTGCGCTGGGCTTTACGTTTGTCTACTACATGGTCAACCTGTATGGTACGGAGCGCGCGGGTCGGCTGGACAGCGATAAGGAAAAAGATAACGACGATGAGCAAGACCACCCTAAAAATTAACACCGTACGCTACGGAGCCGCCATCGTATTGTGCGCGCTGCTGTTCGCCTGCGGCGCAGAACAGTCGCGGCTGCCGACGCAAGAGTGGCAGGATGTCGTCGTCGGTGTAGAAACGCGTCCTGCGCCGGTGGTCATCGGCATGAACGAATTTCTCGTCTCGGCGACGCGCAAGACAGGTGGGGCGGAATATGATCTGCTGGTGTTTATCCGCATGCACGAGAGCGAGCCGTGGACGCAATCCATTCAGGACGGACGCACCGGCGTCTATCGCCGCGCCATTGCAGTAGGCGCTGTGCCGCAAACGTTGCGGGTGCGGGTAAAGCGCGCCGGGCAGGAAACTGTACTGATGTTTCCCCTGCGTTAGCAGGTATCCGGTCTCTCTTGTCGCGTCGCGATACGCTTCTGCAGCGCCGGACTTTCCGCCCAGTGACGCAGCAACAGGATTTTATCGCCGCCGCGCAGAGGTGCGCAGCGTGGGCAGGTGAGATGGCTGAGATATAACTCCAGCGGCCGGCGGCCCAGATTTACGAGTTCGCTCTGCATTATTTTTACGCTGCGCGAAATATCCGTAATGCTGCCGTGATGCAGAAAACCGCGCACCTGAAACGGTGCGGGAAAATACATGAGTCCGTACGCAGGAGAGGTAGCCGGTTCCAGCAGGCGCAGCAGTTTCCCCCGCAGTAACCCGGTGCGAATCAGCACCAAGTCCGGCCAGCGCTCATTGAGATGGAGCCGCTCCAGCGTCTGGCGCTGGCGTTCCACGCGCAGTTCGTAGCCGATGGGCATGTGCAGAAACATCGGCACCGGCGCCACATACACCAGTTCAGCGCCGAGGTTGATGTCCTGCTGATGCCAGTCGGGAAAACTGGCGGGGCAGCGGCACTCCAGCCTCATCCACGTGTTTTGTAAAAGTTTCTCAGGGTGAGGAAGATGTTGGCGAAGTAGCACAAGAAGCCGATGCCCATCGCGGTGGAAACGGTGGCGATGATGGGAGAGTAGTAGCGGTGTACTGACTCCACGGCGCCTGGATTGGTGAGTGACAGGTTGCCTTCCCAGATGCCGAACACCATCAGGGTGGAGTAAAAACCGATCACGCCGAGCGTGATCCACCAGAAGGTGTGTTCCATCAGGCGCTGCGAATACAGCGGGCGCTGGGTGAGGACCGGCAGCAGGTAATAGCTGGCGGCCATGACCACCAGCACCACACCGCCGATTAGGTTGATGTGCGCATGCGCGAGCGGGTCGATCATGTGTCCCGGGCCGCCGTAAGGGCTGCCGATGGAATCGAGCCAGGCGCGGATTGGATGCGTGACCTGCAACACGCCATGCACCGTGCCTACGAAGAAAAACGCGGCCGAGGCGAGGATGAACTTGATGAGCGGATATTGTGGAGTGGGCATGGACGATGGATCCGTTTATAGGGCCTGTGCACAAGGCCGGTTATTGCTTGGCGAGATTCCGCAGCGCGATATTAGTAAGCGCAATGGCGAGTAGAATGCCGCCGGTGAAAATGAGGATGGGGATGAGCAGTGTGGCTGACATACAAGGTCTCCTGAGGTCTGATATTCGGCTATGGTTCTGGCACCTACAGCGCGCCAGTATAGCCGCCCGGCGCCTTTGCGCGCAAGCCTGCCCTTGGTTACGCCCACTAAAAACGGGGCTTGCGCCCCGTTTTTAGTGCAATCAACAACCCGTGCCTGAAAAGTATCAGGCACGTGCCCGGTCGTTGCCGCTGCGGCGGCTATCAGGACGCCCGGAGGCGCTCTTGAAGTGGTGGCCGGTCTTGTTGCCGCCGCGCCCCTTGGCGAAGCCCGGCTTAAAGCCGCCGCCCTTGCCTGAGGCTGGCTTTTGACCCCTGCCCTGCCCGCGTTGAGGGCCCGGTCGGGCCGCCCTTGATTCCGGCACGCTGGGCTCAAGACCGGGCAGCACCTGCCGCTCCAGCCGGTTGCCCGTGAGGCGCTCAATACCCGCGAGCTTGCCCCAGTCCTGCGGCCCCACCAGTGACGCAGCTGTGCCAAAGGCGCCAGCGCGGCCGGTACGGCCAATGCGGTGAATGTAATCCTCGGCCACCATGGGCAGGTCGAAGTTGATGACGTGGCTCACGCCCTTGATGTCGAGACCGCGGGCGGCGACATCGGTGGCTACCAGCACTTTGACGGAGCCTAGTCTTAGGCGCTGCACGGTACGGTTGCGCGCACCCTGCTGCATGTCGCCATGCAGCGCGGCGCAGGCGTGGCCGTCGGCCGCCAGCGAGTGAGCCAGTTCTTCCGCCGAGCGCTTGGTGGCGGTGAAGACGATGGCCTGATTGAGCTCTTTGGTGCACAGGATGTGATCCAGAATACGGCGTTTGTGGCGTATGTCGTCGGCCTGGTGCATGCGCTGCGCGATCTGGGCATGCTGCTCCTGCGCGCGCGCCACTTGTATGCGCGCCGGGTCTTTCAGCAGCCGCTGGGCCAGCCCGAACACCTTGCCTTCCAGCGTCGCTGAAAACAGCAGTGTTTGACGATCCGCCGGCGTGGCCTTGCTGATCTGTTCAACAGGCTCGATAAAGCCCATATCCAGCATCCGGTCCGCCTCGTCCAATATCAGCAACTCGATGCGCGAGAAGTCCACGCGGCCGCGCTCCATGTGATCGATCAGGCGGCCGGGGGTCGCGACCAGGATGTCCAGATTCTCACGCAGCATGCGCTCCTGCGCTGGATAGGGGGCGCCGCCCACGATGGCGCCCATGCGCAACGGCACAAACTTGCTGTAACGCTTGACGGCCTCCAGCACCTGCGCCGCGAGTTCGCGGGTAGGGGTCAGTACCAGCACGCGCGGCCCGCGGCGCTTGCGTTGTGATGGCGTGAGCAAACGCTGCAGAGCGGGCAGCACGAAGGCCGCCGTCTTGCCGGTGCCGGTCTGCGCCGAGGCCATCAGGTCGCGGCCTGACAGGGCCACCGGGATAGCCTGGCTCTGAATCTCCGTGGGGATGGTGTAGCCGCTGGCCTCGATGGCGCGCAACAGCTTTGAATCAAGATTTAATGATTGAAATGACAAAATAGTATCCTCATCCGCAGTCCACGCGCGGATTTAAAAGAAATAAACCGATGCTTAACAGCAGATTGCGCTGGTGGAAACCAGCGCAAGTACACAAAGGGCGTCTTAAACCAACAAGACGTCGCTATGCGTAAACTGTTAGGGGCGGGCACCGCTGTGGCTGAGGCTAACCGCCAGGTTCCTTGGTACGTCGCTAATCAGGAAGCCTGCGGTAAAAACCGGAGAGAGATCAGAAACGCGTATAGGTAATGCACCAGTACAAACCCCAGTATACACGAGATGCGCAGGATATGCGAGCGCGGAGTCTGTTGTATAATAAAAGCGGGTTAATCATTGTGGAAAAGAGTATGCATTCGTTGCGCTTGCTGCGTTTTCTTGTGCCAATACTGGTCGGCCTGTTGATGGCGAGTATCGCCTGGGCCGAGCGGCCCAAGCCCATTGTCAGTGAAGAGCACGGTATCCTGCTCTCGCCGGGGATGGCGGAACTCATGGAGGAGGCCAATGCGGGCGATGTAGACGCCGCGCACATCGTCGGCGTGCAATATGAAAACGGCTTGAGCGTAGTGGAAAATTATGATGAGGCGATGAAGTGGTATCGCAAGGCGGCGCAAGGCGGTAGCGTTGCAGCGCTGTACCACATCGGCTCACTCTATGAAGCCGGTCTTGGTGTGACCAGGGATCTGGTCGAGGCGCGAAAGTGGTACGAGCAGGCCGCTGCGAAAGGGTATACCGCCGCAGAAATCCGCATCGAGCAGATTAAAGAGCTGGCGCCAGCAGTGAAATAAAGACTACCGTTGCTTGACCGCGAGCGCGGCGCGCACGCTTTCGTGCACAAACTCCGAAACGTCGCCGCCCAGCGCCGCGATCTCGCGCACCAGACTGGAGGAGATGTAGGCGTATTGTTCCGCAGGCGTGAGGAACAGTGTTTCCACCTGTGGCGCGAGGCGGCGGTTCATGCCGGCGAGCTGGAACTCATGCTCGAAGTCCGACACCGCGCGCAGCCCGCGCAGAATCACTTGTGCGCCGCGCGTCTTGGCGTAATCGGCCAGCAGTGTGTCGAAACCGCAGACCTCGACGTTTTTGAGATCAGCCAGCACGAGACGCGCCAGCCGCACGCGCTCTTCCAGCGCAAACGCCGGTTTCTTCACCGGGTTGGCCGCCACCGCGACGATCACCTTGTCGAACAATCGCGCCGCGCGCTGCACCAGATCGCTGTGGCCGTGCGTGATGGGGTCGAAGGTGCCGGGATAGATCGAGGTGATGTTCATGAATATTCCCCGCTGCTTTTTATACCTAGCGCCCCAAATCTACTGCGCGTCTTTGATGCGGGTGCGTGCGGTGCTCGGAATCCTCATGTACTGAAATGTACACTCCGGTTCCTGCGCTCCGCCCCCCGCCTGAAAGCCGCTCGCTACGATTTATGACGCTATGTATATTTCAATATTTTCATCATAGCGCCTTGCAGCGCATACGCCAAGCTCAGCGTAATGCCTGCGTCTCCGCCGCGCGCTGTGCGAGGTGGTAACTGACCTGCCCCGCTTTCTTGCTGCGGGTGATGTGCCAGTGGTGCGGCAGGCCGGATAACGGCAGATCG
Source organism: uncultured Gammaproteobacteria bacterium (assembly GCA_963925015.1). Lineage (GTDB taxonomy): Bacteria > Pseudomonadota > Gammaproteobacteria > SURF-13 > SURF-13 > JAQBXX01. The sequence goes on along the minus strand of CAWUTX010000049.1, from coordinate 7,731 downwards.
CTTTCTGTCTCGATATAAATACGCGCGCATGGCTTGAGCCAGCCGCCGCGCTCCAGCAGTTCGCAGCAGGGTGCGACCAGATTGCGCCGAAACGGCGGGTCGAGAAAGACGATATCGAAACCTTCGCGCGGCGGATGTTGCAGATAGCGCAGTGCGTCGGCATGCGCTGTTTGTGCGCCGTTCGCGTGCAGGGTGGCGATGTGCTGGTGCAGGTGCGCGAGCACCGTGGCATCGCTGTCCACCATCACCACGCTCGCTGCGCCGCGCGACAAGGCCTCGAGTCCGAGCGCGCCGCTGCCGGTGTAGAGATCGAGACAGCGCGCCCCCTCGATCATGGGCGCGAGCCAGTTGAACAGGGTTTCGCGCACGCGGTCGGGCGTGGGGCGCAGGCCCTCGACATCCGGGAAGCTCAAACGGCGGCCGCGCCACTCGCCGCCGATGATGCGCAGGCGGTTGGTGTGGCGCGGTTTAGTTTTGTGACGCTGTGGCGCCGCCACCCACTACCACCGTTACCATCTGTTGCGGTTTTATGCGTCGCTTGAAGGCGTCGCGGATTTGCTCCAGCGTGATCTTTTTCACGTGACTTGAGTAGCTGTCGAGAAAGTCGAGCGGCAGATTGTAAAATCCGATCAGCGCGAGGTATTCGACCAGTTTGCTGTTGTTGTCGATGCGTAGTGCAAATCCGCCGGTGATATTCTGTTTTGCGGCTTTGAGTTCCTGCGCGCTCGGTCCGCGCTCGGTGAAGGTCTGCAAGGTGTCGCGCAATACCTTGAGCGCCTGTTCGGTTTGCTCGTTGCGTGTTTGCAGCCCGAGCGTAAATGGGCCCAGTTCGCGCAACGGCAGAAAATAACTGTAAGCGCTGTACGACAAACCGCGTTTCTCACGCACCTCGTCGGTCAGGCGTGATACCAAGCCGCTGCCGCCGAGGATGTGATTGCCGACCAGCAGCGGGAAATAGTCAGGGTCGATGCGGCTCATGCCGGGTTGACCGACGAGCACATGCGTTTGCGCCGAAGGGTGTTTGATCTGAATGGTCTGCGCGGCGGTGAGATCGGGTACCTTGGGTAGCGCCGAGACCACCTCACCCGCAGGCAGCCCGCCGACGATGGTTTCTGCAACCGCTGCAGCTTCGCTGCGAGACAGTGCCCCTACAATGGCGACGATTGCATTGCGCCCTGTGTAATGGCGTTTATGGAATGCAGCCAGATCGTCGCGTGAGAGCTTGTTCAGGCTCGCCTCGGTACCTGAGGGTTCGGCGCCGTAGGGGTGTGAGCCGTACACGGCGCGGTAGAACGCCTTACCGGCGATGTCGCCGGGAGACTGCTCCTGCGCGCGCAGCGCAACGCGCGTGCGGTCGCGCTCGCGCTCAAACGCGGTGGCGGGGAAGGTGGGCCGTTGCACCAGCGCGGCCAGCGTGTCGAGCGCGGGCTGTAATACATCGGGCCGGCTCAGGCTGCGCAGGCTTACGCTGGTCATGTCACGATCGGCGCCAGCGCCGAAGTGTGCGCCGAGACTGGCAAAACGATCCGCGATATCGTCTGCATTGAGTTCACCCGCGTCGGTGTGTGCCCCATCGCTCAACAAACTGCCGGTGAATGCGGCGAGCCCCGCTGTGTCGCCGTCGCGCACGCTGCCGGCGTCAAAAGCAAGGCGTACGTCCACCATGGGTAATTCCGGAGCCGGTACAAAATACACGCGGGCACCGTTGCTGGTCTGCCAGTGCTGAATCACCGGCGCGGCAAATGTCGTCGCATTGAACAGCCACAGGGCGGCAAACAGGAGGATGTGTTTAATCATGAGTGCACTATTAAGGCTGCTCCATCGTACACGTCCCCGCCCCCTGTTGAGGGGGCGGGACAGGGTGGGGGTAGAGTTAACAGGGTTTTTACTCAGGAGACACAGCGTCAGCAGTGTGTCCTTACTTGGTGTCTCCTGAGAGCGAGGTTGAGCAACCTGGAGCAGATGCAACTCGGAAAAGACTCTGAGCCAATACTGGTGGCCACCAGTACGGACAATCGCATCGCCGCCGTCGCTCTAGTCAAACAGGGCAGGCGCTATCTGCGTATCTTCAGCCGCGATCTTGATCACACGATATACGACACCACCACGTTTGTCTCCGCAGTGCGCGAGCTGGTCACCTACAGCCGCTATTCGCAGATCCGTATTCTGGTACAGAATTCGGAGCACATCGCCAAACACGGTCACCGTCTGGTGCAGTTGGCGCACCGGCTGAGCAGCTTTATCAAGGTACGCAAACTGGGATTCGATCATCAGGCCTTGAGCGAGGCCTTTCTGGTGGTAGACAATCTCGGCTTTCTGCATCGCAAGATGAGTCACCGCTATGAAGGTGTGGTAAATTTCAATGCACCGCTTGAGTCTGCTGCCTTGGTTCGTTTCTTCGACGAGGTGTGGGAAAAAAGTGAACCCGATCCTGAAATGCGCAGGCTGTATATATAAAATGCGCGCCGCCCAATTTCTCCTGCTGTTCGTTCTGGTACAGTCGACATTTGCAGCCGAGCCCACGCTGGAGATCGTACCGTTACGACACCTCATGGTGGAGCAGGCGATTACGCTCATCAAACCGTTCATCGAGAAAGAGGGGGCGTTGAGCGGATGGAACAATCAGCTGATCGTGCGCACCACACCGGAAAATATGGCGCAGATAAAGAGAATGCTGCACACCCTCGATATACCCCCGCACCGCCTGTTGATCACCGTCAAGCAGGACAGGCAAATTGAACAAGCAGACAATGAGGTCTCAACCCGGGGCGAGATACGCGGCGGCGATGTGCAGATCAGCACCGGCAAGAAAGGCGCGCAGCCGCGCGACGGTGTGGAAGTCCGCATCATACGCAGCGACACGCTGGGGCAGGATAAAAATGCGCAGCAGGTTCAGGTGCTGGATGGCAGCCGCGCATTTATCGAGATCGGTCAGTCCATACCCATGGCCGAACGCACGGTGGAAGGCGGCGGGATCACCGACCCACGTTTGTATAACAGCATCGCCTATAAGAATCTGACCACAGGCTTCAGCATTCTGCCGCGCGTGAATGGCAACACGGTCACGCTTGAAGTTGCCCCGCAACGTGCCGCACTGTCCGCGCAAGGAGGCGGCAGCATCGACATCGCACAGATACACACTACCGTGTCCGGAAAACTGGGGGAGTGGATAGACATCGGCGGCGCGGTGCAGGAACAAAGTTTGGACAGCAGCGGGATACTCCTCTCGACACGTTCACTGCGTACCGAAGATCATCACGTTTTTATCAAAGTCGAAGAGGCCGTACCTAGCGCATCAAAGTCTCAGTAATGCCGCGCAGGATGAATTCAATCGCCACGGCGAGCAGCAGCATGCCCATGATGCGCGTGGTGACGCGCGCGCCGGTCGGCCCCAGTGTGTCGAACAACCGGCCCGCCATGCGGAACATGATGTAAAGCACCAGTGCGGTCACCAGTATTACTCCGCTGAGCTGCACATGCCCTGCCAGGCTTTCGCCTTGCTGCTGGGAGTAAAGCACCACTGCGGTGATGGTGCCGGGGCCGGCCAACATGGGAATGCCGAGTGGCACGATGGAGATGTCGTCGCGCTGCGCGGCATCGTCGCCTTGCAGGCTTTGCAGACGCGACGGCGTAGCGTGCAGCATCGACCAGGCCATGGAGGCGAGGATCAGCCCGCCCGCGACCTGGAAGCTCGGCAGGCTGATGCCGATCAGCATGAACAGATACATGCCGCCGTATTGGAAGAATAACAATGTGGCCAGCACGGTGATGATCATGCGCAATAAAATCTTGCGTCGACGCGCGGCCTCCATGTCATGTGTCAGGGAAAGATAGATCGGCATCACGTCGAGCGGCGCCAGCACCACCATCAACGAGACGAATTGCTTGATCAGCAGTATGGTGTCGAATTGCATTAGGCTGTCCTCTATGTGTTGATGCCATTATAAAGTGCAAGTGTGTTTCCGAGCCAAGCGGGGATACGCTCCTCCAGCCAGTAACGCGTCTGCCCGGGCGCCGTTCCGCAGACAAAGCCGACGTGCCCGCCGTGCGCGGACAATTCCAATACCACGTGCGGTGAGAGTTCGGCCTGTGTGGGGATGGCCTGGCGCGGTAAAAAGGGATCGTCGGCGGCATGTAGCACGAGCGTGGGAATGGCTATGCGCCTGAGATATTGTCGGCAGCTTGATTGCTTATAGTAGTTGTCCACCCCGACGAATCCGTGCAGCGGTGCAGTGACGGCATCGTCGTAAGCGCGCAGGGTGCGCAGCCGATCAAGATCGCCGAAATCGAAGGGCATGATCATACGATTCGATTTTTCGCTTACCGCATGGCGCAGGGAACGCAGCAGATGACGCTGGTAAATTCTGGAAAATCCGCATTGCAGCCGTAGCGCCGACGCATTCATCTCGAACGGCACGGACACCGCCACCGCGCAGGAGAGCGGCGCGTGCTGTCCCTGTTCACCCAGCCATTTCAATAACACATTGCCGCCCAGCGAATAGCCAACTGCGGCGACCGGCGTGTGCGGCTCGCGTGTACGCAGGACATTGACCAGCGTATTAAGATCGCCCGTGTCTCCGCCATGATAAAAGCGCGGCAGACGGTTCGGTGCGCCGCTGCAACCGCGAAAGTGCATCAGTACGGCGCGGCAGCCGTGTTGATGCAGAGATTGTAATATCCCGCGTGCATAGTTGGAATTGCTCGAACCTTGCAGGCCATGCAGGACAATCACCACCGGCCCGGAGACTCCGGCAGTCCAGTCCAGATCGACGAAGTCGCCGTCCGGAAGCTCCAGCCGTTCGCGTCGCAGCACGGGTCTTTCCGCGCGGCGCACAGTGGCCGCCCACAGTGTTTGCAGGTGCGCATTACGCAGCCACCAGGCGGGCGCGAAGGTATATCTCTGACGGGGTGTTTTCACTGCCGCATCATGTCACAGAAGAACGTCCGTGGTATGGACGCAAAGGTTATTCGCATGTAAAAGATTAGTTTTATAACATTTAAGGATGGTTAACAAATGCCAGGTACCTCAAGAATACCCATTGGCGAGAATCAATTGAGTCTGGCCCCATTGATTCTTAAAGCTTCTAAGGCGAAGGTCACACGTTCGAATCGTGCTTGGCAGGCCAAAGGCCCGACTGGCCGATGAGATCTCACTAAGAAACTAATTGCAGGGTGGTCAGTTGACTAAATATTGACCAATCTTGTCCATCTTATGGAGACCCCAAATAGGGCGCAGGTTGATCTGGAAAGACTTTAGAATTTTTATGTTTTACCGACAAATGTGATTTAGGTGCCTAAACCCAGACGCCTCCACTCATCTAAATTAACCTATTTTCTAAAACGATTTACCTTGGAAAAACTTTCATTATCGGCGGAACTAAATTGATAGCAGTTCAGAGCGATCTTTTCTCTGTACAAAACATAAAAAAGTGTAGTTAATACATTTGAAGTTTTTCTAAAATTCCAAATGTGTCATCGAGAGAATTAAAAATGTCTTTATTGTGTTTTATGGTCTGACTACGCATATAGACACGAAGCCATTGCTTATAAATAAGAAGCTCATAGCGATCAAAAATGCGATCAAACGGCATATCTTGTCTAAGAATTTCCGCTAAGAACATAGCACATTCAAAGCCCAGTGAGATAGACTGAAAATAAGGTGAGCCAATAGCGGAGTCACCAACTAAAAATACAGCTGAATTTGTAAAGGGATGACTTACGTTCGATTTGTCCCCACTCTGAAGTGACGAATACCATTGACGATTACTAGCGTTTTTGCTGTGATATAAGTCTAGAGGTATCCTAATTACATCAATTTCACCCAGAACTTCTCCATGAGTTTCCTCGCAAACTGACGCAATAAATCGATCCATAGATTGTGCAACCAAAGGGAAATTTTTACGCAGAAAATCTCCGTTGCAACGAGGAGGAAAAGCTAAGAAATCTTCGTCTGAGATACTGATGATCCCGGTGACATGAGTGGTACCCTCATCTTGAGCTATGCGACCGACCGCTGGAACAAATTTATATTTGCTATTTCCGCGATTTTTAAAATATTTGCAATATTCATTGCATAGATAGGTTTTACCGAAAAGGAAAGTGACGATAGCGGCATATTCCAACCTTTGTTTGAAAGTGTTATCGGTTGTTCCTGGGATTAAATGATCGCGCAGCAATGAATTAGAACCTGTGCAGTCGATCATAATCTCCTGCGGTGAAAGTAAATTGACGGCTTGTTCAACACTGAGGTTTACATTAACTCTCTCCACCGGGCTCTTTCCACCTTCATTGATTAGATCGCTTAACGCATATTCAATCTCGCTAAGAGGGCAAAAACCCGTATTCCATTTTTCAAGCAATGCTAAGATCCTTGGATTCATTGATCTCCTGAATTCAATGCTTTTTTCTAATTCATGGTGCTCGAAGATAGCTGCTACGTTTGAACCATCGATTTCATCGGCTGAGTATGCTGCAGAAGATTTAGCAGTTAGATAAGATGAGAGCTTAACCATTCTGGTGCGGGTATATGCAGGCCTCTTTTCGTATAGTTGGATGGAGAAACCTTCCATTGACTGGAGCATAGCTGTCATAATGAGGCCCACAGGTCCGGCACCAATGATATAAATCTTTTTCAACTGGGGATTATTAATAGTATTTAGATTAGTCATCAATTCAGCCCTATAAAATGACTCTGCAAAAAAATAAATATCGAGTTTTACACTAACTTCATCCAAGCCACACTAAAAGTTCGTCATCTGCGATTCTTGCTCTTGGACATTTTGCACTGCAGCTTTGATAATTTGCATAAAGCCTCTACGCTACCACCGCTAGCAAAACCGATGAGGCTACTAAGTACGGCGAAGTGGAAATGCTTTTCTACCCATTCAACAAGTTCTGCGGCGGATTTCTCGGTAATTCCTGCTGGGCTCTCACGCGCTGGGTAACATAGGGCTTCAAGCAAATGAACTAGATTGATCCAAGTAAAAAGAACCCAATCTTTATTTGAAGTGCCGACATAGAAGTGGCCCCGTTTGTTTGGACAGAATTTCTTGTTCCATAAGTGAAGTCTTGCCGGTTATTGATTGGATAATCCGCCAGCCTGTGGTGTCCATGTGCGATACTGGGATTTTTGTTCGTCCCAATGCGGCAAGGAATAAGGCTGCGACGAAACATACCCGCAACCAATAATGCCTTTTGGCTCAATGCCTAAACGCATTAAGAAAATAGATCGCCAATTTCAATTCGTTTTGTATTCCCGCAGCTCCAATACATATCGTATTGATCGCCATTATTTACACGATAGACGGCATCTTGCAGGTCACTCCAGACCCACATCGCAGGATTCCATGTGTAGAGATACGTGCTCATGGTGCCTCACGCATAACCAGAAATATATGGCTTAAATGACGTGACTGATTACGTCAATAACTAAGCCTTCCCCTGCAACTGCAATAATATCGCTTCGTTTTCCAGCGTCGAGGTATCTTGCGTGATCGGCTCGCCGGCCGCGATGGAGCGCAGCAGGCGGCGCATGATTTTGCCGGAGCGGGTTTTGGGGAGGTTGTCGGCGTAGCGGATGTCGTCGGGGCGGGCGATGGGGCCGATTTTTTCGGTGACCCAGGCGCGCAGTTCTTTGGTGAGGGCTGCGTCCACGCCGCCTGTGGGGCGTGCGCCGCGCAGCACGACGTAGGCGAATACGGCTTCGCCTTTGATCTCGTCGGGTTTGCCGAC
>CAWUTX010000048.1:0-3786 GCA_963925015.1 uncultured Gammaproteobacteria bacterium | reverse complement strand
GTTGCCGTTTTGCCAATCGACATAGACACCGTTGCCCCACCAGTTGTGCAATACCTCGTGGCCGAGTGAACCGTAGCGGATGAACGGCAGCCGCAGCACGTCGATGCCGAGGTAGGTGAGTGTGGGCAGACCGAAGCCGGTGGGCAGCGGGCTGGAGACGATGCTGAATTCGCTGAACGGGTAGGGGCCGATCCAGCGGCTGTACAGCTTGATGTAGTCGCTGATGGAGCCGAGATAATCCTGCGCGAGCTCTGCTATTTGCGGATGGAAATAGGTGCGCAGGCGCACGTTGTTTTCGATACGCTCCTCGATACGGTAAGGCCCCGCCATGAGTGTGATGCCTTCGGCGGGATGATTAAACTCAAAGCGGGCGAGGGTGCGTCCGTGTTGCTGTTTTTCCTCAATCAACTTGCCCGGCACGATGCCGCGTTGAGGGTCGGGCAGATCAAGCGTGAGTGTATAGGTGAAGGGTGTGTTTTCAAACTGCGGGTACCAGGCGCTGGAGGCCGGCAGATAGCTGCCGCGGCTGTCCGCCATCGCTGGGAGCCGCCGCAACACATCGCGCTCATCCGTGGTGGCCTGGAGGGGCGACACTGTGCCCTGGTAGCGCAAGGTGATGACATGTTGCTCAACCTTCTCGCCCAGCGGTATGCGCCAGCGCGACAAGCCATCCGCCGGGCCGGCGATGAGCAATGGCTCACTGTGCAGCGCGCGGTTGTCGAGTGTTATATGCTCCAGCGAGAACTCCCGGCCCAGGGCAAAAATGGCGGCCCCGTTGCCGGTGATATTAACGGTGTCCGTGGCGCGCAGTGTGCGCGTTGCGGGGTCAAGTTTGATGCCGAGGTTGTGGTGGATGCGGGTGATGTCCGCGTGTGCCGTGAGCGTCACAACACACCACAGCAGCAGCCCGATGAGGCGCCTCATTTCTGTGCAGGGAATTTTGCGATAACCTCAAGCTCGTGTTCGCCGCGTTTGATCTTGATGGGCAGCCAGGTGCCGGGCGCCTGGCGTTGTATGATCCTGCTCACCTCGGCGGCGTGTTTCACCGGTGTCCCGGCGACTTCAAGCAGAACGTCGTCCTTGCGCAGGTCTGCGCCTTCGGCAACGCTGCCTTTTACCACCTCGCCGATGCGCACGGCATTGTCGACGTCTGCCAATAACAGGCCCAGCCGGGGTTTGTCGCCCTTGGCCTGTGCGGGCGCTGCAACGCCAAAGACCGCGTCGGCCACGGTGGGCGTGAGATCCGCACAATCACGCTCCACGTCCCACGCCAGCAATACGGCCACGTCATTGATACCAAGATCGGCCAACTGGTGCGGCACGCCGTAGCGATTCATCACGTGCCCGGCGCCCATTATGCCGACCACGAGCGGCGCATTTGGCTGACGCGCCGCGCGGCTGATGGCCTCGGCCATGGCGCGGTCCCACACCCGCTGGCCTTCACTGAAATGACGGAACCCGGGATCGTCGAGGTCGGGTTTTTTTCCGTGGCCGGTTTCCGGGGAAGTCCTGTTGTGGGCAAGATAGACCGCCGCGAGTTCTTCCAGATAATCCTGGCTCGCGGGTGCGGGTTTGGAAACACCTTCGCGCTGGTTTTCAGGCACGGCGTCCCATCCCTTTTCCCTCACTGCCGTCGTCAAGCCGCGCTCCACGTTCAGCGCGATCATTGGAATATGATTCATGCGCGCGAAATGAAACAGCGGCATGTACAGCGCCGGGTCGTAATTCCACACCTTGTGCCATTCGGTTTGTGCGAGGAACTCCGCCTCCGTGAGCTTGCCTTCCACCCAGAGATCGAGCACGTGCTGCACACGGCGCGGAAACATTTCAAAACCGAGCACCAGATCAGGCCGTAGCGCATACAGCCCCGCAGCGGTTTGCAATTGCCAGCGATGATGCTCAAAGCTGTCATGACTTTCGCCGAGCAACACCACCTGGCGCCGGGCGAGTTTTTCCATGAACGCAGGGACGATCAGGGTCGCGCCCTGCGGCTGTTGCGGTGCTACCCACTGGGCGACGGGCACACAGCGGTCTTTCCGGGCAGCAGCATCACTGTGCCCGCTGAGTCCAAACAGGCAAAGGGCACAGAGAAGAAGGGTTTGTGTTTTCATGCGATATGATGATCCTGAAATGTCAGTATAATATAAGGTGCACGTATGAACCACAAGCGCGGGGCGCCTCCTCTCATAACGTGCCCGCACCATTGCGCTGCTTTTCCCGCGCTACCTGTTTATTCAACTCACGCAGTACCTCGATAACTGGGGGCCTATCCGCTCCACGCTGGGCGTGATCACCATGGTGCGCTTCGGCATAGAACCCGCCGTGGTGCCGCAAGATTTAATCGAGACGCTGACCGCGCGCACCGGGCCGGAAGGAGTGATCGACCTCACCGCTACGGCGGACTTCAAATCGGGCAGCCGCGTGCGCATCGCCGAAGGCGGCATGACGGGCTATGAAGGCATCTTCCTCGCCACGTCCAGCCACGACCGCGTCATCATCCTGCTCGACATCGTCGGCAAGCAGGTACGGGTAGAGGTGGACGCCGCCCACGTTGAGGCCCGACCGTCTCATTAGCGAGGTGCTGGGCAAGTTAGACGCCGTCATTCCCGCGCAAGCGGGAATCCATGCTCTTCAAGTGCTGCTGGCGCCCACTCCCACTGCACTTGACGGGCTCATCTTTTGCCTATAGTGTTCATACTATGAACGATAAGGTGCAGCACGACGGCGAGGTCATGCTTGAACTTCTCGATGCCATCGAGAAAAAGAGCGACGTCAGCCAACGCCATCTCGCGCAACATCTGGGCGTAGCGCTGGGCCTCGCCAACTCCTATCTCAAACGCTGCACGCGCAAGGGCCTGATCAAGGTCATCGAAGCCCCCGCCAATCGCTACCTTTATTACCTCACCCCCAATGGCTTCACCGAAAAGGCCCGCCTCACCAGCCGCTACCTCAAAAGCTCGTTTTCTTTCTACCGCGAAGCGAGCGATGCCTGCGAGCGCGCGTTTGAGCAGGCCCTCCCGCAAGGCTGGAACAGGATTTTGCTGTGCGGGATGTCCGACCTGGCCGAGATCGCTTTATTCCGGGCCGCAGAGTGCGGCATTGAAATCGTCGGGCTCTATGACCCGCACACTGAGCGCAGCCGCTTTATTAATAAGCCGGTGTGGCATGATTTTAAAAAGTGCGAGGACTATCACGCCTGTGTGATTACCGATATCCACGCACCGGAGATTACGTACAAGGATTTGTTAAGGCATGTCGGCGCGCAACGCATCCTCATTCCCGATGTGCTGCGGCTGACGCCGAACAATAACGGCAGTTGATGTGCCAGCTCCTGCTACGGCAGGGGGCTGAAAATAGTAATTTACGCCGTGCGGGGCAAGGCTTGTGCACCGCATGGCGGTAGCGTGCCCGAAGCCGATAAAAAAACCGCGCTTTAATACTTCAATCCTCACTTAACTATTGGGGCTGTCCTAAGTTATCTGGGACAGCCCCAAAAACAATTGAAACCCGCCGCTTGGTCAGCTTGGTTTTCGCTGTGACAACAAGCGCAAGTTAATACTTGACCACATATATCAGATTGATATGGTCTTTGCGGTGCACATCATCTCCCTCAAAATGCTTCGTGTACCCGACGTCCCGAATCTTCCCCCGCATTTGAGTAGCACCATGATTTAGAGTCCAATCCCATAACCAGAAGGAGATTGGACATGAAGAAGCGTTTTTCAGAAGAACAGATCATCGGCTTCCTGCGTGAGGCCGCTGCCGGGATGCCGGTGAAAGACTTGT
>CAWUTX010000047.1:0-6686 GCA_963925015.1 uncultured Gammaproteobacteria bacterium | reverse complement strand
TAGAAAAGGGGCGTTTGGGCGAACTGTCCGATAAGTTCCTCTAAGTTCCGCAACTTGCTGAAGTGTTCCTAGATCATACCTCCTGAAGTATAAGTACACCCCCTAAGGTAGACAATAAGTAGGTAATTCAGAAGTAGAGTTTTTCGCCCGCCCTTCATTTGTCCTCTTTAGTTCAACATTATGCGGTAGGAAAAAGAGGGTAAATTCAGGCTAATATCCGTATGGAATCCGTACAGCCAAAAACTCCCTGCGGTAAACATCCATAAGTGCTTGTTTTTATTGGTGGGCGATGCAAGGTTCGAACTTGCGACCCCTGCCGTGTGAAGGCAGTGCTCTACCGCTGAGCTAATCGCCCTGGAGTCCGGATAAAGACCCATATACTGAGCTGGGAATTTTACGGGGAAGGGAGGTGGCGGTCAAATTAAGCGCGCTTTTTGCTAGAATGACACTCCATCATCAGATCACCCTCCTTATGACCGTCCGCACCCGTTTTGCCCCCAGCCCTACCGGTTACCTGCATGTGGGCGGCGCGCGCACCGCGCTTTACTCATGGCTGCACGCGCGCAAGCACGGCGGCGTCTTCATCCTGCGCATCGAGGACACCGACCTCGAACGCTCCACGGCGGAGTCGGTGAACGCGATTCTGGAGGGCATGACCTGGCTCGGTCTCGAATACGACGAAGGCCCGTTTTATCAAACGCACCACTTTGAGCGTTATCGCGCGGTGATCGGTCAACTGCTCGACACGGGCAATGCCTACCACTGCTACTGCTCGAAGGAGCGCCTGGAGCACCTGCGCGCGGATCAAATGGTGCGCAAGGAAAAGCCGCGCTACGACCACCACTGCCGCGACCTCCGCGCAGCGCCGCCTGCGGACGTTGCGCCGGTGGTGCGCTTCAAGACACCGCTCGAAGGCGATGTGGCAGTGCAGGATCAGATCAAGGGCACAGTGCTGTTCAGCAACAGCGAGCTGGATGATCTCATCATCGCACGCTCCGACGGCACGCCCACCTACAACTTCACGGTGGCGGTGGACGACTGGGATATGCACGTCACGCATGTGATCCGCGGCGACGATCACCTCAACAACACGCCGCGCCAGATCAATATCCTGCGAGCGCTCGGCGCCCCGCTGCCGGTCTACGCGCATGTGCCGATGATCCTCGGCACGGACGGCCAGCGCCTGTCCAAACGCCACGGCGCAGTGAGCGTGATGCAGTTTCGTGAGGACGGTTACCTGCCCGAGGCCCTGCTCAATTATCTGGTGCGGCTCGGCTGGTCGCACGGAGACCAAGAGGTGTTTTCGGTCGATGAGCTGATTGCGCTGTTCGACATCAGCAACGTAAACCGCGCCGCCAGCGCCTTCGATCCGCAAAAGCTGCTGTGGCTCAACCAACATTATCTCAAGCACTCCGATCCCGCGCATGTGGCGCACCAGTTGAGCTGGCACATGGGCAAACTCGGCATCGACCCCACTCAGGGCCCGGAATTGAGTGACGTGGTGATTGCGCTGCGCGAACGCGCGAAGACGCTGGTGGAAATGGCGCAGGCGAGTGCGATTTTTTATCAGGACATCACCGGCTACGACGACAAGGCCGCCGCGCAACTTGCACCCGGTGTGCTAGCGGCCCTGGACGATCTCTACACACGGCTCGCCGCGCTCACGCCGTGGACGGCGGAAGGACTGCACGCGCTCGTCAGCGCGGTGGCAGACGCGCATCAACTCGCGCTCGGCAAACTGGCGCAACCACTACGCGCCGCCGTCACCGGCAAGACCGCCTCCCCGCCCATTGATGTAACATTGCAACTGCTAGGGCGCGAGCGCACCCTGCAACGCATCGAGCGCGCGCTGGACTATATCCGCAAGAATACTGCTGGCTAACTCCTTCCCCCTCGACGGGGGAAGGCCGGGATGAGGGTGAAAAACCGACGTCCAGGCGCTTCACTCAAACCAACGCATCCATCTTCGCCGCGCAGATAAAGTCATTCTCCGACAGCCCCTTGATGGCGTGCGTGCTGAAACGCACGCGGCATTTGTTGTAACTCACTTCTATGTCAGGGTGATGATCCTCCTGATGCGCAATCCGGGCCAGCGCATTCACGAAGGCGATGGTCTGATAATAATTCTTGAATTGAAACGTGCGGCTGATTTCGTCGCCCTTGTCGTTCAGCGCCCACAGCGGGGTTTGTTTCAGCAGATCGTGTGCCTCACTCGCGGAAAGCGGCAGGGTGCCGCCTTCGCACACCTTGCAGTGTTTCGCGGTCAGGTCGCTCATGGCGACACCTTGAATTTGTAAAATGTATTATTCAGATACGCGGCGACGTCTTCGATCTGATCCGGCGACCAGTTCAACCGACCATTGGCTTCGCAAAACTGCACGCGCTTTTTGAGTCCGTCCAGCGAATGAATAATTCTGTTAGGGCGCGTGTGTACCGAAGCGTCATGGCAGCGTGTGCAGTTGGCCTGATACAGCTCCTGGCCGTGTTTGGCGTCGCCCGCCGCCTGCGCCAGGGGCACATTCAATAAAAGCACACCAACAGCCAGCATCAATTTTTTCATATCACACCTCCAGATTCCTTAGATCATGCACCAAAATTAATAACACCCCCCCCCTGACAGGGGGGGAATGAATAGTTGGACGCTTTTACGCCAGTTTGGTTGCGAGATGCGCCAAGCGCAGCGGGGCTGGCGGGTGCGAATCGTGAAACGCCGAATACAGCGCATCCGGCGTCAGCGTGCTCGCGTTTTCCTGATACAGCTTGACCAGCGCCCGGATCATTGCGCCCGCGTCCGCCTGTTGCGCGGCAAAGTCGTCGGCCTCGAACTCGTCACGGCGTGAAAACCACGCCGCGACCGGCTGCATGAAAAACCCGAACACCGGCGTTGCCAGCAGAAACAGCATGAGCGCGGCATACACCGAGGGCTGTTCGACACCGAGCCCGTGGTAAAACCACGTCTGCTGCATGAGCCAACCGAGCAGCGCGAGGCCCGCGAGGCTGAGCGCCGCCAACGCAAACATGCGCTTCTGCACATGTTTGCGCTTGAAGTGGCCGAGTTCATGCGCCAGCACCGCCTCAATTTCGGCGGGCGCGAGCGTGTTGATCAAGGTATCAAAAAACACAATGCGCTTGTTGGCACCGAGGCCAGTGAAGTAGGCGTTGCCGTGCGCCGAGCGGCGCGAGCCGTCCATCACGAAGATGCCGTTGCTGGTAAACCCGCAACGCTGTAACAGACTCTGAATCCGCGCGCGAAGTTCCATGTCCTCCAGCGCGCTGAACTTATTGAACAGCGGCGCGATAAACGCGGGATAGGCCCACATCATAAGGAGTCCGAAGCCGGTCCACACCAGCCACACATACAACCACCACCATCGCCCCGCCTCCCCCATCAGCCACAACACCAGCACGGCAAGCGGTACACCCAGTGCCAGCATCAGACCCGTACTCTTGAACAGGTCAGTGATGAACATGCGCGGCGTGGTGCGGTTAAAACCGAAGCGCTGCTCGGTAACGAAGGTTCGGTACACCGAAAACGGGAGGTCGAGCAGCGCCATGAGCAGCATCACGCTCACGGTAAACCCGACGCCCGTCCACAGCGCCGGCAGACCCGCGACGCGCCAGAGCTGGTCGATAAAATTGAGCCCGCCGCCCAGCGTCCATACCGTCAACAACAGCGTGCCCGCAAGCAATTCCACCACGCCGAGTCTGAGCTTGGCCGCGGTGTAATCCGCGGCCTTGTGGTGCGCAGCGAGCGGGATATTGGCGCTGAACGCATCCGGCACACGCTCGCGGTGAGCCAGCACCGCCGCCGCCTGACGACGCATCAGCCACAATTCAACCGCCAGGCCCAGCAGCAGCACGGCGATAAACAACGCAGTAAAGGAATTCATTGAACCCTGCTATTTTCCTGATCGATCAGCATAGCCTTTGGTACAATGTCAGGCAAGCAATGCTTCTCTAAACAAAGGATACCCGTGGCTCAAGACCCTAACAATCTGATCTGGATCGATCTCGAAATGACCGGATTGAACACCGACACCGACCGCATCATCGAGATCGCCACCATCATCACTGACAGTAATCTCAACATCCTGGAGGAAGGCCCGGTATTCGCCATCTACCAGAGCAACGAGATGCTGCACGGCATGGACGACTGGAACACCAAGCAGCATGGTCAGTCCGGACTGACGGAGCGCGTGCGCACCAGCCGTGTAAACGAAATCGAGGCCGAGGAAAAGACGCTGGAATTCTTCCAGAAATACGTGCCGCGCAACAAGTCTCCCATGTGCGGTAACAGCATCTGCCAGGACCGGCGCTTCTTATTCCGCTCGATGCCCGACCTGGAGAAATATTTCCACTACCGCAACCTGGACGTGAGCACGGTGAAGGAACTGGCGCGGCGCTGGGCCCCGACACTGGCCAACGGCTTCTCAAAGACCCCGGCCCACGAGGCGCTTGCAGACGTGCGCGACTCGATCCGCGAAATGAAGTATTACCGCGAGTGCTTTTTCAAGATTTAGAGCCCAGCCGTGTAAAAGCTGCACTGCATGATTTATAAAAGCGTATGCAGCTTTCCCAGCACTTCCTCTACCACCCGGCGCGTCACTCTGCCCTTGTGTTTCGCCTTGCGGGCCATCCAGTCCAGGCTCTTGACCTGATCAGCGAGCACTACACCCACTGCACCCAGCACTTCGTCCAGTGAAACCTCAAAAGGGTAACCTTTAACCTGGCTTGTGATGGGACAACACAACATCAGGCCCGTGCGCGCATTGTAAGCCTTGGGTGACAACACCAGGGCTGGACGACGCCCGGCTTGCTCATGCCCGTCCTGCGGATTTAATTCAAGCCACACAATATCGCCGCGTTCGGGCACATACTTGGCCGCCATTACAACATCTCATGGCCACGGGGCGCGCCGAAATCGGCTTCATCGTGCAAATTGTCTTTACGGATATCCTTAAGCAAACTCTCCAAACGATAACCACGCCGCTGCGGTATCAGTACAATGGACTCATCCGCAACCTCGATATTCAAGGCATCGCCCTCACGTATACCCGACTGCTCCACGATCCCTTTCGGCACACGCACCGCCAAACTGTTGCCCCATTTTTGAGCTTTGGTCTGCATACATGGACTCCTGCATAATGTATCTACATAGTAGATACTATTATCATACTGTCGGCGCGTCAACAAAATCGGCAACAACAGGCCGTTCGCTAAAAAAAACGGAGCCACTTGGCTCCGTTTTTCACGCCAGCAAAGTCCACCGCTTACTTGTTCTTGCCCTCAATCATGCTATGAATGATCGGCGCCAGAATCAGTTCCATGGCAAATCCCATCTTGCCGCCGGGTACCACGATAGTGTTGCGGCGCGACATGAAGGAATTGGGAATCATGTTCAGCAGGTAGGGGAAATCCACGCCCTTCAGGTCGCGGAAGCGGATCACGATGAAGCTTTCATCCGGCGTCGGGATGTCGCGCGAGATGAAGGGGTTGGAGGTGTCCACCGTGGACACACGCTGGAAGTTGATGTCGGTGCGTGAGAACTGCGGGGTGATGTGGTTCACGTAATCCGGCATGCGGCGCAGGATGGTGTCCACGATCACGTCGGCCGAATATCCGCGCTCGGCACCGTCGCGATGGATTTTCTGGATCCATTCCAGGTTGACAATGGGTACCACGCCTATGCCCAGATCGACATGCTCCGACACATCGACATCTTCGGTCTTGGCCAGGCCGTGCAGGCCTTCGTAGAACAGCAGGTCGGAACCCGCCGGCACGTCTTCCCACGGGGTGAATTCGCCCACATTCAGGCTGGTGTTGAGGCGTTTATTGTGATGTGCCGCCTCAGCATCGCTGTGGATGTAATAGCGCTTCTTGCCGCCACCGGTTTTGCCATAGGTCTGGAACAGCTCGGCCAGCTTGTCGAAATGGTTGGCTTGCGGGCCGAAATGGCTGAAGTGACGATTGCCTTCGGCCTCGGCCTTTTTGACGGCTTCCTTGAAGTCGACGCGTGACAGGCTGTGAAAGCTGTCGCCTTCGACCACGGCGGCGTTGATCTTTTCACGCAGGAAGATATGCTCAAACGCGCGCTTCACGGTCGTTGTGCCGGCGCCGGACGAACCCGTCACCGCAATCACAGGATGCTTCTTGGACATGCTGGCACTCCCTAAGTATTCAAATTGAAAGCGAGAATCGGCCAATTGTACCTGCGGAGGGCTAGCCTTGCCATCCAAGTCGGCACTATCAGGAAACATTTTGAGCGGGGCGGCTCGGATGGCGGCGTATTTTACAGCCCTGTCTTTACGACCCATCCGCAGTTACGCTATACAAGGCCAGCAAGAGAGGATAAGCAGATGGCACTGACACGAGCATTCCGCGAAACCTTAGTGGCGTGCGCCGAACGCAACCGCAGGGGGCAATACAGTATCCGCATCAATGACCAGTGGCGGATCTGCTTTGCTTGGAAAGGGGTGGATGTCTACGATGTCGAGATTGTCGATTACCATTAGAGGTCTACCATGACAGCCAAAGCCAAACTGCTCGAGCCTATTCACCCGGGCGAAATCCTGCTCGAAGACTTCATGAAGCCGCTGGGCGTCAGCATCAACCGCCTTGCCCGTGATGTCGTCGTCCCCCCGGGCCGCATCAGCGCCATCGTCAACGGCAAGCGCGCCATCACAGCC
>CAWUTX010000046.1:0-11442 GCA_963925015.1 uncultured Gammaproteobacteria bacterium | reverse complement strand
AGCAAAAGACGCATTTTTAGAGGCACCCATAACATGCTCTACGTCATCTCCGGCACAGACCTGCCCGACAGCCTGGAACACCGTCGCGCCGCACGCCCCGAGCACCTGGCGCGCCTCACGGCGTTGCGCGACGCCGGGCGTCTGGTGCTGGCCGGCCCGCATCCTGCCATCGACAGCCCTGATCCGGGTGCGGCGGGCTTCAGCGGCAGCCTCATCGTCGCCGAATTCACCTCGCTCGAAGCGGCGCAGGCGTGGGCCGACGCCGACCCTTATTGCAGCGCAGGCGTGTATGCCAGCGTCAGCGTGAAACCGTTCAAGCAGGTGCTACCATGACGGCGGTGCGCGTTGAGATGATCCGCCAGCGCCTCACCGAGTCGCTGGCGCCCGAGCACATCACCATCATCGACGAAAGCCATAAACATGCGGGGCACGTCGGCGCCCAATCGGGCGGCGGGCACTTCGCCGTCACCCTCGTGGCCGGGGCCTTTGCCGGCCAGGGGCTGCTGGCTCGCCATCGAATGGTATATGATGCGCTGGGGCTGGCCATGCACACCGATATCCATGCCCTCAGTATCCGGGCATACACCCCCGATGAATTCACAACCAGCACTAAGGAATAACGCTATGTCAGATATGAAAAATGCCGCATTAGTCATCGCCCTGCTCAGCGTCACGTTCATCGCGGCCTGCGATAAAAAGCCGAGTGGCGAATCCACAGCCAGCAAGGCCAACGCATTAGTCGCGGTGGTCAACGGCGCCTCCATCAACAACACGGACTACGAGGCTTACGCACTCCAGCGTGCGCAGTCACGCCCGCCGTCCGGATCACCGGATGAGCGCAAGGCGACCATCGACGAACTCATCAACCGCGAGCTGATCTACCAGGAAGGCGTGAAGCAGGGCGTGGACAAGAAACCCGAAATCGCCGCCGAGATCGAAAACCAGAAACGCAATATTCTGGCGAGCGCCACCATCCGCGCCCATATGGAGTCGACAAAGTTCAGTGACGAGGCATTGCGCAAGGAATATGAGACCCACATCGGCGCCATGACCGGCAAGGAATACCATGCGCGGCATATCCTGGTGAAGGGCGAAGACGAGGCCAAGGCCATCATCGCCAAACTCGACAAGGGCGCCGACTTCGCCACGATCGCCAAGACCAAATCACAGGATTCGGGCTCGGCCAAAAACGGCGGCGACCTGAACTGGTTTGAACCGGGCCAGATGGTGAAGCCGTTCGGCGACGCCGTGAAGACGATGGAAAAAGGCACCTACACCAAAACTGCGGTGCAGTCGCAGTTCGGCTGGCACATCATCCAACTCGAAGACATGCGCGACATCAAGCCGCCGGAGTTTGAGCAGGTGAAGGACAACGTGCGTAACATCCTGCAGAGCAAGGAAGTCGAAACCTACCTCGCCACCCTCAAAGGCAAGGCCAAGATCGAGATCAAGGATGCGCAGGCCGCCAAGCCCGCAGCACCTGCCGCCATGCCGAAGACCGAAGCAGGCAAATAACCCTCCGTTGACAACCGGCAGGCCGCAGTTGCGGTCTGCCGATTTTTTTATGTGCGCAACATTTTCAGCAGCGCGCGCTCGTCCAAGGAGGCATTAAAGGGCACTGAGCCTTTTAATGCGACCACCCGTCAAGCCCTTGAAATCAGGCTCTCGACTACCCAGTGCTCCTCTCCGGCATTGTCGGCTCGGCTAACGGCGAGGATGATCTTTTCCTCAGTGTTTTCGTCTTTGTAACCCCATTTAATGACAAGCGGTCGGACGCCTTTCTTAGCATCGGCCCAGTTGCTCTCCATGGCCTCCACGTCCCTCTTGATCCGCGGCCAAATATCAGCATAGAAAGTGTGGCGATCTACCTGAACAAAGCCGGGCATCATTGCTGAGCCACCATGGCAAGGAAATGAGTCTCAGTGAGTATGCGGATCGGCTTCCCTTTTGAGATCAATTCCTCGGCCTTGCGGTGCTTGTTGCTCTTTTCTTGTCCGTTCATCAGGCGTATGTCCTGGTCGCCGACAACGAGGAGCGTGGTGTGCTTGGTGACTCCATCTACTGTTTCACACCCGGCACGAGCAGCCAAATTGGCGGCTTCGTGCCGAGGAATGATTAATGCGCCGGTGAAGGCCGCGACCTCGCCGTAAAGCGGGCCTTCTGGGTTTCCGTTTTGCGCCACGCTGCCGCCATGGCTCGGGTTGATGGGGCGTTTCACTCGATCCATCCAGCCGGCCAAATCAAGCCCCCCATCTCTGCCATGGCACGGACGAGAATCATGCCCGCAGCCCGTGCGTCCTCCACAGCGTTATGGTGTTCGAATTCGATTCCGAGTTTCACGGCTAGCGGTGCTAAGCCATAGCCTCGCTGAGCCACCTCGGGCCAAGCGCGGCGTGCAACGCTTGCCGTGTTGAGCCACAAGCACTCGGGGGGCATCGTGCCGCAGCGAGAGGCCGCCTGAGTGATGGCGTTTCTATCGAAAGCCGTGTGGATGGCGACCACCTGTCCTCCGATACGCCGATTGATCTCTGCAGAAAGCTGCTTGAAAACAGGCGCCCCACGCACGTCTTCCTCTTCGATCCCGTGGATGGATACATTCACGTCGTCGAAGTAATCCTGCGGATCGACAAGCGACGACCAAGTTTCCATGGGTTTTCCGTCCTCGAAGTGGACGATGCCGATCTGGCAAATGCTCGACATGTCCGGATTGGCGGTCTCGACGTCTAGGGCGATGAACCTCATGGGCTGTTCCTTTCGCAAATCCATGGGACTGGTCTAACTAGAAGTAGGCCGCCTAAATGCGGCCTTATATTGCGGCACTTTGCGCCCTCAGCTGTCATCTTTCAAGCCCATCAAGACGTTAGCTCGGATGGCGCAACCACGATTTTAAGGGGTTCGATTTTAAGGTGTCAGAGCCCTTTTAGTACAGGAGGCAAAGCCCACAGCGCCCGCTCCCGGCACGGTTGACGCTCCGCTGAAAATCGGCAGACCGCAGTGACGGTCTACCGTTTTTTTATGCCCGCAGCATTTTCAGCAGCGCGGCCTCGTCCAGAATTTCAATGCCGAGTTCACACGCCTGGTCGAACTTCGAGCCGGGGTCGGCGCCCGCCACCAGATAATTTGTTTTGGACGATACGCTGCCGCTCACCTTGGCGCCCAGCGCCTGTAGCTTTTCCCTGGCTGCACCACGCGTCAGGGTATCGAGTGTTCCCGTCAACACAAAGGTCTTGCCGGCCAGCGGCAGGCGCCGGGCAATCTTGACCGCAGGCCAGTTGATGCCCGCAGCACGCAGAGATTTAATCACCTCATGATTGTGGCGCTGATGGAAGAAGGCCGCGATGTGTGCCGCAACCACCGGCCCTACGTCGGGTACCTGTTGTAGCGTCGCTGCGTCCACCTGCATGAGTGTATCAAGATCGCCGAAGTGTTGTGCCAGCCCAAGCGCGGTCGCCTCGCCTACTTCACGGATGCCGAGGGCGTAGAGAAAACGCGCGAGTGTGGTGGCTTTACTTTTCTCCAGTGCGGCATAGACGTTGGCGGCGGATTTCTCACCCATGCGCTCCAGTTCAGACAGTTGCGGCAACGTAAGTGTGTAGAGATCGGCGGGGGTTTCGATGAGCTTCCGCTCCACCAATTGTTCCACCAGTTTATCGCCCAAACCCTCGACGTCCATGGCGCGGCGCGAGACAAAATGCAAAATCTGGCCTTTACTCTGCGCGGGGCAGTGCAGCTCATTGCTGCAACGCGTCATCACCTCCGTCTCGACCGGCACCACCTCCGCGCCACACACCGGGCAGTGAGTCGGCATATGAAACGGTTGGGCTCCGTGCGGACGTCGCTCGCGCACCACGCTCCCGATCTTTGGAATCACATCACCCGCGCGGCGCACGATCACGCTGTCGCCGACGCGCACGTCGAGGCGGTCGATTTCGTCCTGATTGTGCAGCGTCGCATTGCTTACGGTGACGCCACCGACGAACACGGGCCGCAGACGCGCCACCGGCGTGAGTACGCCGGTACGGCCCACCTGCACGTCGATGCCGAGCACCTCGGTGATTTCTTCCTGCGCGGGAAATTTGTGCGCCACCGCCCAGCGCGGCGCGCGCGACACAAAGCCGAGCCGCTCTTGCTGGTCGAGACGGTTGACCTTGTAGACCACGCCGTCGATGTCGTATTCCAGACGGCTGCGGCGTGCGGCCATGTCACGATAGTAATCCAGACAGCCCTGCACGCCGCTCACCACCTTCTGCTCATGCGCCACCGGCAGGCCCCAGTCGCGCAACTGTGCGAGCAGCGCGCCATGCTCGCCGGGCAATATTCCGCGTTCCACCTTGCCCACGCCGTAACAGAAAAATGCGAGCGGGCGGCGGGCGGTGATTTTGGGATCGAGCTGGCGCAAACTACCTGCGGCCGCGTTGCGCGGATTGGCGAAGATTTTTTCACCGCGCACGCGGGCGACGGCATTTAATTCCTCGAACGCCGCCTTGGACAGATACACCTCGCCACGCACCTCAAGCAGCACGGGATAACCGGCGCCGTAGAGGCGTAACGGAATCGCGCCGATGGTGCGCAGATTCGGCGTCACGTCTTCACCGGTGACGCCGTCGCCGCGCGTGGCGCCTTGCGCAAATACACCGTCTCGATACAACAGGCTGACCGCAAGCCCGTCGAGCTTGGGTTCGGCGCTGTATTCGACTTTCTCTGCCGTACAGGGAAGAGCGCTAGCGAAGGGTTCTACTAATGTCGCGGGAGGCAGGACGCCGGGAGCGACCATCTCCAGCCGCTCACGCACACGGCGGTCGAAGTCCAGCACTTCCTGTTCGCTGAAGGCGTTGGCGAGCGAAAGCATGGGGATGGCATGTTGCACGGCGCCGAATTTTTTCAGTGGTGCGGCGCCGACGCGCTGGGTGGGGGAGTCCAGCGTTATCAGCTCCGGATGCTGTTGTTCCAGTGTCTGCAATTCGCGCAGCAGACGGTCGTATTCCGCATCCGGAACCAGCGGCGCATCGAGCACGTAATAACGGTAGTTGTGATGGTTGATCTGTTGGCGCAGCTCGTCGGTGCGCTGCTTGATGTCTTTGGCGGTCACGGCGAGTGCGCCTCAATCACTGTGCTGTTTCTGCGCCAGCAGCAGTTTGCGATTGAAATCACGAATCTGTTCGCGCGTGTGCTCTACCGTTTGCAGTGTGAGCACGCTGCGCCGCTCATCGCACACCTCACCGTCGAGTGCGTGCGCCAGCCGTCGCGCCTGATCGATCATGTCTTCATACATCGCGAGCGCGTCTGTCGGGCCCGGCAGACGCGCGAACAGAACCAGCCCGGTGGTGGTAAACGTCTCGATGTGATCGAGATCAAAGCTGCCGGGCTCCAGCATGCTCGCCAGACTGAACAGCACGCGCGCTCCGGGAACAGGCTCGGTCATGCGATGAAAGATATGCCGCGCACCGAACACAAGGTCGGCGTTTTGCGCCGCAGCGAGTATGTCTGCGCCACGGAAGGGCTGGCCCGCAGGCGCCAGAATATGCAGCGTGATGATGTGGCTGGGGCCGTTTTTCGGCGGCAGGCTGGGTGCGCTTGCGACGGAGGGAACTTCAGGCGCGGCGTTTTCCGGTTCTGCACCCGGTACACTCCGGCGTCTGCGTTTTTCCCATAGATACAGCACGCCGATCAGCAGTATGCCAAGCAGTATTAGCGTTACGCGCAGGCTCAACATGTCAACCTCCGCTCATGCCCGATTACCGGGGTGTCAGCTTGCGACCATCCGCACGGCTTCGTCCACATCTACCACCACCAGACGCGAGACGCCCGGCTCCTGCATGGTGACGCCGGTGAGCTGGTGCGCCATTTCCATGCTCGCCTTGTTGTGCGTGATGTAGATGAACTGGATGCGCTCCGACATCTCGCTGATGAGTTGGCAGAAGCGGCCGACGTTGGCCTCGTCCAGCGGTGCGTCCACCTCGTCGAGGATGCAGAACGGCGCCGGATTCAGCTCGAAGATCGCCATCACCAGCGCGAGCGCTGTGAGCGCCTTTTCACCGCCGGACAATAAGTGAATGGTGCTGTTGCGCTTGCCGGGCGGACGCGCCATCACCGTCACACCGGTGGCGAGCAGGTCATCGCCGATCAGTTCCAGATAGGCATGCCCGCCACCGAACAGGCGCGGGAACATGGTTTGCAGGCCGGTGTTGACCTTCTCGAAGGTGTCCTTGAAACGGGTGCGCGTCTCGCGGTCAATCTTGCGTATCGCGTCTTCCAGCGTGGTCAGCGCCTGCGTGAGGTCTTCGTGTTGCGCATCGAGATAGGTCTTGCGCTCGGACAGCTCGGCGAATTCGTCTATCGCCGCGAGGTTGATGGCGCCGAGGCGCTGTATCTTCTGCTCGATCTGGCTCACCTTGTCCTGCCACTCGGTGTCCTCTGCCTCCTCGGTCAATTCCGCCAGCAGAGTAGCGACTTCAAAACCTGCGGCGGTGATCTGCTCCTCCAGCGTCTGCGCGCGCACGCGCAACTCCTGCCCTTGCATACGCAACTGCTCCAGACCGGAGCGGCCCTGCTGCACCTGCTGATCGATGGCGTGACGCTCCTGCTCCAGTTCACGCAGTGCGTGGTCGATTTCCTCCAGCGTGCGCCGTGCTGTAACAAGTGCTGCTTCTGATTGAGTACGGCGCGCGAGCCACTGCTCCAGCTCCGCCTTATAGGCGGCGAGCGGCGCAGCACTCTCGTGTAACGCGGCTTTCAGTTCAGTGGTACGCGCAGTGAGTTGATCGAGCTGGTGCTGCATGCGCTGCAAACTTTGTTGCGCCGCACTCAAGGCCGTGCGCAGTGATTCGCTGCGCAGCGCCGACTGATGCAGCGCATCGCGGTCATGCTGCGCCTGCGCGCGCGCCTGCTCCAGCGCGCTACGCTGCGCCTCACGCTGGGTGACGAGCGTTTCCTGCTGCTTGAGGTGCAGCACATTCTGCTGCTCGGCCTGTTGCAGGCGCTGCTGCGCTTCGCGCAGTTCACCTTGCGCCGTAGCGGTGCGTGCCTCGATGTCCTCCATCTCTGTTTGCAGCCGCCGCTGCTGGACGCGCAACTGCTCCAGTCGGCTCTGCTGGCCGCCCATCTCCGCCTTCAGTTCGCCGTAGTGCCGGTGCGCCTGATTGAGCGCGCCCTGCGCGACATCACGGCGTGCCTCGGTCTGTTGCAGCTCGCTGCGCGCCTGCTCCAGCTGCTGTTGTGTCTCTGCATGCTGTGCGCTGGTGTGATGCAAATTGCGTGTGAGGGTTTTTATTTCCTGTTCGCGCAGCAGCACGCTGTTCGCGCTGGCCTCGCTGCCGCGCACCGCGTGCAGCCAGCCGTTGCCCATCCACACACCGTCGCGCGTGACGACGGATTCATGCACCTGGAGCCGGGGCGCGATAGCGAGCGCCTGTGCCAGCGTATCGGCGCTGTATACATCCGCCAGCAATGCCGCGAGCGGCAAGTCCGAGCGCACCTTGGCGGCGAGCGGCGTGAGGTCGCTGCGGCTGGATGGCACGGGCGGCTGCGCTGTTGTGTCGAGCACATCCAGCGTGCCCTGCGTGAGGCTGTCGAGCGTGGCGGCAAGCTCCGTCCACCCGGTCACACACACCGCGCCGAGATGAAACCCGAGCACGGATTCCAGTGCGCGTTCCCAACCGCTTTCCACCTCGACGCCTTGCGCCAGACGCGGCGCATCGAATAATCCGCGCTCACGCAGCCAGCCGGACACCGCTGCCTCGTTCTGACCCAGCGCCTCTTGCTGCAAGGCTTCCAGCGAGGCCAGCCGGTTACGCAGCGATTCGGCCTGCTCACGTTGCGCGCGCTGCTGATCGTCCAGGCGCTGATGTTGTGCGCGCAATTCGCTGATGCGCGCTTGCAGCGTTTCCACTTCTTGTTGCAAGTCATGCCCCTGCTGCTCATGTTGCGTGAGCTGCCGATGCAGTGCCTCGATGTCCTGCTCCAGCGTGCCGAAGGAAAGCGCCGCGCGCTCCTCCGTCAAACGCAGCGCGTGCGCGCCGAGCTGGTTTGCCTGATTTTGTGCGTGCTCGATGCGCGTGCGCGCGACCTGTGCCTGCTGCGCGCTTTCCGCGCTGCGAATAGAGCCAGCCTCCCACTCTGCCTGCACCGCCTGCGCGGCCTGCTCGGCCTCGGTCAGCGCCGCCTGCGAGGTGCGCTGCGCCTGCTCGGCACGCGCGCGCTCCGGCTCCAGCGCGGCCAGTTCGCTTTCGGTCTGCGCGGCCCGTTCATGATCGGCGTCGAGATGCGTCTGCGCCTCGCTCAGGCTGCGTTCCACCTGGGCCTGATCCTGCTCCAGTTGCGTGCGCCGCTCGCGCGCGTGTTGCAGCGCCTGCTCCAGGCGCGCGATCTCGGTACCGACACGGTAAAATTCTTTCTGCGCAGCATTGAAGGCGTCATTGGCGTCAGTCTGCTCCGTACGCCGTTTTTCTATCGACGCCTCGACCCGGCGCTGATCGGCCATGCGCGACTCGAGCGCGGTCTCCTGCTCGGCGGTCTCGCGCTCGCGCGTGTTCATCTCACTCTGCAAGCTGCGCTGGCGCAGCGCCATCAGCTCCGCCTTGAGGCGGCGCTCTTCCTGCTTCAGGCGCTGATAGCGTTCGGCGGCGCTGGCCTGGCGCTGCAATCGCTCCAGTTGTTTGCCCAACTCTTCGCGCACGTCACTGATGCGCGCCAGATTCTCGCGCGTGTGGCCCATGCGGTTTTCCGTCTCGCGCCGACGTTCTTTATATTTGGATACGCCCGCCGCCTCTTCCAGCAGCACGCGCAGGTCGTCGGGCCTGGCCTCGATCAGGCGCGAGATCATGCCCTGTTCGATGATGGCGTAGCTGTGCGCGCCGAGACCGGTGCCGAGGAAGAGGTCGGTGATGTCGCGGCGGCGGCAGCGCGTACCGTTGAGGAAATAATCGGACTGGCCGTCGCGCCCGACCTGACGCCGGATCGACACCTCGGCGTATTGTGCGTAAGGCCCGCCAAGGCCGCCGTCGCTGTTGTCGAACACCAGCTCGATGACGGCCTGCCCCACCGGCTTGCGTCCGGCGGCGCCGTTGAAGATCACATCGGCCATGGATTCGCCACGCAGGCTCTTGGCCGAACCCTCGCCCATCACCCAGCGCACCGCGTCGATGATGTTGGACTTGCCGCAGCCGTTCGGGCCGACGATGGCCACCAGATTGCTCGGCAAATGCAATGTCGTCGGGTCTACAAATGACTTGAACCCGGCCAGTTTGATCTTAGTAAGACGCATCGGAGTTAAAGTAAGGGGAATTTAGGTTATTATTTGTGTAAATCTAATAAGCCAAGAGCACAATCATGCCCACCCAGCCCAGCAAAGAACTCGAAACCTTCGTCAACCCTATGCCGGAGCGTGATTATACCATTGAGATGCGAGTGCCGGAGTTTACTTGCCTGTGCCCCAAGACCGGCCAGCCCGACTTCGCCACGATCCTCATCCACTACGTGCCGAACGAGTACTGTATCGAGCTCAAGTCGCTCAAGCTGTACATGTGGAGCTATCGTAATGAGGGCGCCTTCCACGAGGCGGTGACCAACCGCATCCTGGACGACCTGGTGCGCGCCTGTACCCCGCGCTACCTGCGAGTGCGCGCCGAGTTCTATGTGCGCGGCGGCATCTATACCACCGTCACCGCCGAGCACCGCAGCCCCGCATGGACACCGCCCCCGCCGGTGACCCTCCCCTAGCTACTGGCTACTCGCCACTTGCCACTATACTTAGGCATCGACCTCGGCACCTCGGCCTGCCGCGCGCTGGCCATCGACGCAGCGGGTACGGTATGCGCCCAGGCCGCCGCTCCGCTGCCGCCGCCACAGCGGGATGGCGCACACGTACAGCAAGACCCCGCACTCTGGTGGCAGGCGCTCACGGCGGCACTGCACGAGCTGTTTCAGCACATCCCCGTAGAGCAGATCACCGCGCTGGCTGTTGACGGCACTTCCGGCACACTGCTGCTGTGCAGCGCCTATGGCGAGCCGCTTTCCAACGCGCTCATGTACAACGACGCGCGCAGCGTGTGCGAGGCCAGTTATATTGACGAGGTCGCGCCCGCCGCGAGCGGCGCACACGGGCCGTCCAGCGCGCTCGCCAAGCTCATGCACCTGCAATCCAGCCTCGGCCCGCGCGCGCGCTACGCACTGACGCCCGCAGACTGGATCGCCTGGAAACTCGGCGCGCCGCTCGGCGTCAGTGACGCACACAATTGCCTCAAGCTCGGCTACGACGTCATCGCGCGGCGCTGGCCGGACTGGCTCAATCGGCTCGGCGTGCGGCGGGAATTGTTGCCGCAGGTGGTCGTCGCGGGCACCGACATCGGCACGGTGAGCACCGCCGCCAGCTCGCAACTGGGTTTACGCGTAGACACACGCATCGTCGCGGGCACCACCGACAGCACCGCCGCCTTCATCGCCACCGGTGCGCGCCTGCCGGGCGAAGCGGTCACCTCGCTCGGCTCCACACTGGTGATGAAAGTGCTGTCGGAGAAACCCATTTTTGCGCCCCACTATGGCGTGTACAGCCATCGGCTGGGTGATCTGTGGCTTGCAGGCGCGGGCTCCAACAGCGGCGGCGCGGTGCTGCGGCATTTCTTCACGCAGGCACAGGTCGACGAGATGACGCCGCGCCTGCATCCTGATCGCCCCACCGGCCTCGACTACTACCCGCTGCTGGCGCCGGGCGAGCGCTTTCCGGTGCATGACCCCGCGCTGGCGCCGCGCCTTGAGCCACGTCCCGCCGCCGACGTCGAGTTTTTTCAAGGCATGCTGGAAGGCATGGCGCGCATCGAGCAACGCGCGTATCAGGTGCTGGCCGAGCTGGGTGCGCCCTACCCCGTGTCGATACGCAGCGTGGGCGGCGGGGCGGCGAACACAGCATGGAGCCTCATGCGCGCACGCCTGTCAGGCGTGCCGCTGATAACACCTGCGCAGCACGAAGCGGCCTACGGGGCGGCCTTGCTCGCGCTGCATGGACTACCCTCCATGCAGCCAACGTAACAGTGGCACATCTATAAGAGTGCCTTGGGGTGGAACCGCGCCGCGCAGCACGCGGAACGGGGACTCCGGTGTGCCGAAATCGCTTATTACCAGCCGTGCGCCGCTGAAGTCGTGGTCGTGCGTATAGTCATTGGGTGTAACCACCGTCATCAGCCCCGCACCGCGCGCGGATTGCACGCCGTTGGCCGAATCCTCGAACGCGATGCACTCGGCGGCATCGAGACTCATCTTCTGCAGCGTATAGTCATAAATATCACGCGCCGGTTTCTTCGCGGGGACGATGTCACCCGCCGCAATCACCTCGAACCAGTCGAGCGGAATGGCGGGCCGCGCGTACTCCAGCAGCGCGACCACGTTGGCCGGGGTGGTGGTGGTGGCAATGGCGAGACGCAACCCCGCGGCGTGCGCCTCCTCCAGCAG
>CAWUTX010000045.1:0-6963 GCA_963925015.1 uncultured Gammaproteobacteria bacterium | reverse complement strand
AGACTTACATTATCGTCACCAATAAAAATTAAATTTGATTGCACTGTTGACATTTGTGTTTATAATGCTAGGTACTCTTACCTGCGGAGGGAGTTGAAAAAATCATGGCTAAAATGAAAAAAGCAGCAAAGAAAACAAAAGGCAAAGTAGCTAAGAAACGTGGACGTCCGGCAATGAAGAAAAAGGCAGACGTCAAGGTGACCCGTGCAAAACTCATCGCGGCAAAACTGAAGCTGGAAAAACGCATTGCTGCGAAAAAGCGCGCGGCGGAAATAAAGGCCAATAAGGCGGCGCGGCGTGTCAAGCTGCTCGCAGCTCGTGCGGTCGCGAGAAAGAAGGCTGCGCTCGACAAGGCCGTGGCCTCGTTCGTCAAGAAATGGGAGCGTAAGTGCCTCAGGCAGGCAGCGGCGCTGCGACGCGCGGCCCGGCGTGCAGCAACGAAGCGCAGAAGTCTGGCGCGCATCGCACGGCGTGAAGCACGGCTGGCGCGGAGTAAGTAAACAGCCCGTCTGCGGCTGAACCTGCGCCGCAGTGTGAGTGGGATGAAACAGTGGGGTCAGCGTTGCCGACCCCACTGTCTTGCTTACACGAGCCCGTCAAAGAGCTGGATGTCAACCAGGCTTCCCGCCTCAACATTGCTGCGCTCGGCCGACAGCACGATAAAACAGTTGGCCCTGCTCATTGATGTGAGAATGCCGGAGCCCTGATTCCCGGTGCTGTGCACCAGCAGATTTCCATTGCCATCGCTTTCCACCCTGCCGCGCTGAAATTCGGTGCGCCCGGTGGCCTTTTTCAGCCTCCCGGTGCACGTTGCTTTAATCATCATTAATCATCAACGGTGACGCCGCACTCTCACCCATCAAGCGCTGCAAGGCGGGCTGTACAAACTGGTAAAAGATCGCCATCACCGATACCGGGTTGCCGGGTAGCCCGAAGAACAGGGCGCTGCCGACCTTGCCGAAGGCGAGCGGCTTGCCGGGTTTCATGGCGACCTGCCAGAATTCGACCTGCCCCAGTTCTTCCAGTGTCTGCTTGATGAAGTCCGTATCACCCACCGAGGCCCCACCGGAGCTGATAACCACATCCGCCGCATGGCTGGCCTGACGCAGTGCATTCCCCACCGCCTCGCGCTGGTCGCGCACCACACCCATATCATGCACGGAGATATCCAGGCGGCTCAACATGCCATGCACGGTATAGCGGTTGCTGTCGTAAATTTCTCCCGGCTTCAGGGTTTCGCCCAGTGAGCGCAACTCATCGCCCGTCGAGAAAATGGCCACACGCGGACGGCGCACCGCGCCAACTTTTTCGGCACCCAATGAGGCGAGCAGACCGATATCCGCCGGGGTGAGCCGTTTGCCGGCAGGTACCGCGACCTGTCCTGCCGCAATGTCTTCGCCCGCAGCGCGCACATGCTGTCCGCGTGCGTGCCCTGTACCGATACTCACGGCATCGCCATTACGTTCAACTTGCTCATGCATCACGATGGTGTCAGCGCCGGTGGGGAGGAGGGCGCCGGTCATGATGCGCACACACTCGCTCGCCTGCAGCGGCCCGGTAAAAAGCTTCCCGGCATACGCCGTGCCTGCTATGCGTAGTTCGCGGGTACCGGAGACCGGCAGATCACTTGCAGAAAGTGCGTAGCCATCCATGGCCGAGTTAGTGTACGGGGGTATGTTCAGTGTTTAGAGGATGTCTTCGGCAGTGATGCGGCCAAGCGCCATGCGCAGCTCAATCCACTCACGTTCTCCAAGCGGCTGCACGGCACCCAGGATGCGCTGGCGCGCTTCGTCAACACTGAGCAGGGCGGATGTCATCACGCAACAGGCACTAGAAAAAGACAGCACGGACAACGTCAGCGCCTGGGTCACCGCGCTTCCCATTCTTCCCTTGCCAAAAACGGGCGACGTGATGGACGGCTTTCTCATCGGCGAGCGCCTGCATCACGGGCGCATGTCCACCTTGTTCGCGGCGCAGGATACCGAAAATCAACACGCCGTAGCGTTGAAATTTCCCAATCCCCGCTTTGCGGACGATGCCGCGTTCGTCGATTACTTCATGCGCGAGGAGTGGATAGGGCGGCGCATCGATAGCCCCTACATCGTGAAAATCATCCCGCTGCCGCCGGGCAGGCGCAGCGCGCTGTACTCGGTGATGATGCTGCACCAAGGCGAAACGCTCGCCGCGCGCATCAAGCGAAAAAACGGCCTCGCCGTTGCGGAAACCCTGCACATCGCGCAACAGATACTCACCGGCCTCGACCACTTGCATCGCAAAGGCGTGATACACCGCGATGTCAAACCGGAAAACATCCTGATTGACGACAACCGCCAGGTGCGTCTGCTCGACCTCGGCGTCAGCCGCATCGAACGCGTGGACAGCCATAAATCCGCCGCACCTATCGGTACGCCCAGCTACATGGCCTCTGAGGTCATTGCAGGCGGTGACGCCGACGAACGCGCCGACGTCTATTCCGCCGCCGTCACGATCTACGAAATGCTCACCGGTAAATACCCGTATGGCGAGATCGAGCCCTTCTCCCATCCCACCTTCAACCGTTTTGTCCCGCCCGAGCGCTACAACCCGGACGTGCCGTCGTGGTTGTCTAAAATATTACGCAAGGCCTGCGCACCCGATCCCGGACAGCGTTATCCCCACGCCGCAGATTTCGCTGCGGCGCTAAGCAGTCCTCCACTCACCAATATCCCGCAACGCAAAATACCGTTGTTCGAGCGCATACGCCCCGAGCACTGGAAGGTGCTGTTCATCGTTTCACTGCTGATAAATTTACTGCTGCTGTTCGTCGTACTGAAATAGCTAAAGGCAGGGAAGTGCAGGTGCGGTGGCGCTGCCATGCTACACAAACTGTCCCGCGACCCAGCCCGACGACCAGGCCCACTGGAAGTTGTAGCCGCCGAGCCAGCCGGTGACGTCGACCACTTCGCCGATGAAATAGAGCCCCGGCGCCGCTTTCGCCTCCATCGTTTTCGATGAGAGTGCGTGGGTATCGACGCCGCCCAGCGTGACCTCGGCCTTGGCGTAACCGAGCGTGCCGGAGGGCAGCAGCACCCACGCCTTGAGTGTGTGTGCGATGGCATTAAGGTCGCGGTTGGAAAGTTCGTTCAGCGGCTTTTCCCAGCCAAACAGCGCGCACCATTCCTGCGCGAAGCGGCGCGGCAGTCGTTCAGCAAGGAGATTTTGCAACAACACCTTGCTGCCACGATGTTCCTCCAGCCATACGGCGGCATCGATGCCGGGCAACAGGTCGATGGCTATCAGTGGTTTTTTGCCGTCGTGCATGTCGCCATATTCCTGCATCTGCCAGTAACTTGAAATCTGCAAAATGGCCGGCCCGGAAAGCCCGCGATGCGTGATGAGCACGTTCGCGTGGAATTGCACGCTGTCACAGCGCGTGGTAGCGTCGAACGACACACCCGAAAGCGGGCTCAGCGGCGTGAGCGTGTCAGGCGCGAGCGCCAGCGGCACCAGCGCGGGCCTGGGCGGCACCACGCGCAGGCCGAACTGCTCCGCGATCCTGTAGCCGAAAGGGCTGGCGCCGAGCTTCGGCACCGCGAGCCCGCCGCAGGCAATTACCAGCGAGTGGCAAAGGAAATCCCCACGGTCAGTGGCGAGCGTGTAGCGCATGTCGTCGTCACCCGCAACGGGTTCAATGCCCTGCACCGCACACGGAAACAGCCACTGCACGCCGCCCGCGTCGCATTCGGTCTTGAGCATGTCGATGATGGCCTGCGCGCTATCGTCGCAGAACATTTGACCGTGCTCGCGCTCGTGATACGCGATGCGATAACGCTCAACCAACGCAATGAAGTCGCTCTGCGAATAGCGCGCCAGCGCCGAACGGCAGAAATGCGGATTCTGCGAGAGGAAATTCTCCGCGCTCACGTTGCGGTTGGTGAAATTGCAGCGCCCGCCGCCGGAAATGCGGATGCGCTCGCCGATCTTCTCCACGTGGTCGATGAGCAGCACGTGCCGCCCACGGCCCCCGGCCTGCGCGGCGCACATCATGCCAGCGGCGCCGGCGCCAATCACAATCACATCAAAGCCTGTCCTGAGTTCAGTCGAAGGGCGCATTGGATGGGTGTCTAAAAATAGGAGATTTCAGGCCGTTGTTAAACGGTGGAGCGGGGCACCCGCAGCCATGCCTGTTCACGGTTCCCAGCCCTGGGCTTCTTTATGCCGGGAAATACCATGAAATGAGCCCTCATTATAATTGTGGCCGGGCAGAATTACGCTACAATCGTTCGAAATCAGGCTAAAAATGACAAAAGAATCAAAGCCAAGGGGAGTCCTAACCACATGCTGAAACAAGCAGGCTGGTTGCCGAGAGTGACCACCATCGTCCGCACCTTACATTACTGAGGAGATCAAGTGTCACGACTTACTGACCTTATCGCGCAAGCCAAGGCTAAGGACCCTCAGATGGGGTCAGACCTGGAGCGCGAGTACAAGGTGCTGTCTTCGCGCCTGTCTTTTGGCCTGAATTTCGAGCGCCACCGCCCGGAGGCCGTGGAACTGCCGCAGCGCACCATCCGCAAGGGCGACAAGGTGCGCGTGCTGCCGGTGCGTGGCTCCACCAAGAAGGGCGACCAGCGGCTCTGGCAGGTGAAGAAGATCAGCAAGAAAGGTGAAGGCAAGGTTGCCGAACTGGAACTGCTCGGCGCGGCAGAGGCGCAGACGCAGACTGTGGCGCTGGATGACCTGGTTGTGGTGGCCGAATTCCGCGACATCATCTATCCCGGATTGGTCAGTACCGGCAAAGTGCAGCGTGGCGGCGACAAGCCATTTCACACGGTCATTAATGGCGAGAACTACCATGTGCTGAAGGCGCTGACCTACACGCATCGTGGCAAAGTGGATGCCATCTATATTGACCCGCCGTACAACACGGGGGCGAAGGACTGGAAATACAACAACGATTATGTCGAGAGAGACGATCTTTATCGGCACAGTAAGTGGCTGGCGATGATGGAGCGTCGGTTGTTGGTTGCAAAGGAGCTGCTCAATCCTGCGGATTCTGTATTGATCGTCACTATTGACGAGAAGGAATATCTACGCCTCGGCCTGCTGTTAGAGCAGACATTCCCAGAAGCAAAAATTCAAATGGTCTCGTCTGCGATCAATGCTACCGGAACGATCAGGGTGAACGAATTTACGAGAGTAAATGAGTATTTGTTTTTCGCGTTGATCGGAGAATCTCGCATTTCACCGGAAGCAGTTAACGAAGCAAATAGTGAAGTGCCGTGGAACCTTCTCCAACGTCGAGAAATGCCATCTCGACGTGGTGGGCCTAAGCCGGGTCCAGATCAGTTTTACCCAATTTATATTGATTTAAAGACTGGAAAGATCAGAAAGATCGGTGAACCCCTTCCGCTACACGCAGACCGTTCCACCGCGCCATAATTAGACGGTTGCCTAACATTATTCCCTTTTAAGCCAGATGGTACGGAAATGACGTGGGGGCTAAATCCGAAGAGCCTGGAAAAATTGCACGAGAAAGGGTGTGTAAAGGTAACCAAAAATAATCGTCGTGGTAGTCAGGGTTACAGTGTGTATTACCTTACAAGTGGTAAAGTCAAAGCCTTGGAAGACGGTCAGGCAGAGATAATAGGGAAGAATCCAGATGGATCGATACAGGCCCGATATATTGAGGGGCAAAAAGCAATCCCTACTACGATGTGGATGCGTGAAAGCCACAATGCCCAGTCTCACGGCACAAAACTATTATCTAAGTTCATTCCAGGAAGGAAATTCCCCTTCCCGAAGTCTTTGTATGCTGTTGAGGACGCGCTCAAATATTTCATCAAAGAGAAGTCTAATGCGACCATATTAGACTTTTTTGCCGGCTCAGGAACAACGGCCCACGCTGTTTTTCGGCTTAATAAGCAATACGACGGAAAGCGCCAGTGCATCAGCGTCACTAACAATGAAGTCGCCGCCGACGAGCAAAATGCATTACGAGAAAAGGGCCTGCGCCCCGGTGATGCCGAATGGGAACGCCACGGTATCTGCGACTTCATCACCAAGCCGCGTGTGCAGGCCGCGATTACCGGCAAGACGCCGGATGGGCAACCCATCAATGGCGACTACAAGTTCACCGACGAATTCCCGATGGCCGAAGGCTTCGAGGAAAACGCCGAGTTCTTCACGCTGACCTACGAAACCCCTGTGTCCGTCAACCACAACCGTGCCTTTGCCCGGATTGCGCCGTTGCTGTGGCTGCGCGCAGGCAGTCGAGGACGACGCATCGACAAACTACCGCAAGCCGGGTGGGAAGTGGTGGATGCCTACGGGTTGTTGGTAGAAGTGGATGTTGCCACACCGTTTTGCAGGGCCATCAAGAAGGCCAAGGACTTGCGCGTGGCCTACATCGTCACCGACGACGACCGCCGCTTTCAGGCCATTGCGCGTCGCCTGCCGGATGGCGTGGAGCCGGTACGTTTGTACGAGTCTTACTTGACCAATTTCAGTTTTGCCAACGGGGAATAAGGGATGAAGTTCACGCTGAAGGACTATCAGGCTGATGCGGTACGCGATGCTTTGTCCAATTTGAAGAAAGCGCGCAAGCGCTGGCATCAGGATGCGGACAAGCACGCCTTTTCGCTGACTGCGGTAACTGGCGCGGGTAAAACTGTGATGGCTGCTGCCGCGTTCGAAGCGCTGTTTCATGGCGATGACGAATACGACTTCGATGCTGACCCTGGCGCGGTGGTGATCTGGTTCAGCGATGACCCGGCGCTGAATGAGCAGACTCGTTTCCGTCTGATGGAAGCCTCCGACCGTATCCGCCATACGGATATGGTGGTGGTGGAAAACACCTTTAACCGGGCCAAGTTTGAGGCCGGAAAAATCTACTTTCTCAACACGCAAAAGCTTGGCAAAAATAGTCTGCTGGTGCGCGGCTTCGAGGGGGAGGGTGACGGCGGCCTGTTCCCGGAAACCCGT
>CAWUTX010000044.1:0-23831 GCA_963925015.1 uncultured Gammaproteobacteria bacterium | reverse complement strand
TCGGAAGTGGTGATAAAGATTCCTTTCTTCGCGCGGTGCCCTTGCAGGGCACCCGCAAACTTCTGTATTTCAGGGCGCCCGATCGTAGCCTGCCACCGTTTGGCTTGAATGTAGATAACATCGAGGCCGAGACGATCTTCGTTAATGATGCCGTCAATGCCTTCGTCGCCGCTGCGGCCAATGGCTTTTCCAGCCTCCTTTCGAGAGCCGCCATAGCCCATGTTTACGAGAACATCGATGACGAGGCCCTCGAAAAAAGACGGGGAGCATTCTGTTACGGTTTTCAGAAGTTCAGCGGATAAATCTTCGCGAAGTTTCTGGTATGCCGTTTCCAGAAGCTCGCCTGGTGTTTGGAGGGTTTCGGCCTCGGTCGATGCTGTGGTTTCTGCCGGTTTTCGGTGTTTCCCCCTGAACTCTACAAACTCAGGAAATTGCTCTAAGAATTTCACATTGATTTCGGGTGGATTTTTGGACAGGATTTCCCGACCATGCTGGGTGATGCGGAAGTACCCGCGCCGCGTTGACTCCAACAGAGTCGCCTTGCTCATATAGGATCGCGCCCAATCAACACGGTTGTTGAATCTTGGCTGTTGTCCGCTCGGCAACATCTCATTCTTTTCTGCGTCCGTAAGCCCAAACTGTTTGGACAAGCCCTCGATTGCTTCCCGCAGAGGATGTTCGTTTCCGTCCGTAGCGAAACGAAGCAAGGGAAGCATAATTGACTGGTAATCAGGTATCGCCATGTGTGGTTCTTCTATTGTTGCCCGGCCAATATCAATTAGGATCGTTTACACTACCTTTTTTGGTCGTGATAGTCATCCTGCGCGGCTGCTTTTCAAGCGGCTCCGGGGCTTCAATCAGCTTGCCGGTTTCTACGCCCATTTCCGCGAATTTGCGCGCGCCGGGGATGAGTTGGCGTTCGAATGAGCCGATGGCGGCGTTGTAGCTGTCGACGCTGCTGTTGAGACTTTTGCCGACTTTCGTCAGGTGTTCGGCGAACACGCCGAGGCGTTTGTATAATTCCTCGCCTACATCGCGGATACGTTCGGCGTTGACGGCCAGCGTCTGCTGGCGCCAGCCGTAGGCGACTGCGCGCAGTAAGGCGACAAAGCTGGTGGGGGTGGCGAGTATCACCTTTTGGCGCAGCGCAATTTCGATGAGGTCGCGCTGGATGTCGAGCGCGGCGTTGAGGAACTGGTCGCCGGGGATGAACAGCACGACAAAGTCGGGCGCGTTCTTGAACTGCTCCCAATAGGATTTGGCGGCGAGCTCGCGCACGCGCTTGACGACGTTGCGCGCATGACTTTCGAGATGGAGGGTGCGGGTGGCATCGTCGGTGGCTTCGACGGCACTTAAATAGGCATCGAGAGGTGTCTTCACATCGACGATGATTTCGCGCCCGTCGGGCATGCGTACTATCATGTCGGGGCGCATGCCGCCTTCCGCTGTTGCCGTGTGCTCCTGTTCGAAGAAGTCGCAGTACTCCACCATGCCGGCCAGCTCGGCGAGACGTTTGAGGGTGAGCTCGCCCCATTGGCCGCGCACCTCCGGGCGGCGCAGGGCCTGCACCAGATTGCGGGTTTCGCTTTGCAGCGACTGCTGGTTCTGCGCCATGGTTTCGAGGTGTTTACTGAGCGAGCCGAAGGACTCTTTGCGTTCGAGCTCGATCTGGCGAATCTGTTGTTCATTTTTCTCCAGCGCTTCCTTTATCGGCTTTACCAGTTGCTCGATGGATTTTTCCTTCTGTTCCAGATCGCCTTGCGCCTTGATGTGAAACTGCTTGAGATTTTCCTGCGCCAGCTTGAGAAATTCTTCGTTGTTGCTGCGCAACGCCTCGCTCGCGAGCGCGGTGAAGGTGTGGGTGAGTTGCGCACGCGCGGTTTCCAGCGCGGCTATCTTTTCTGCGCCGCTGCGCTGCTCGGCCTCGAGTTGTGCACTCAGTGTGGCGTTGTCCCGGTTCAATGCGCCAAGCCAACGCTGCATCATGAGATAAACCGTCACGGCACCGCCCGCTAGGCCGAGTAGCGCGATGACAATCAACGTGAAAGTGGAGCCAGACTCAATCATGCGTCATAATCCAATCGAGTAACTCAGCCGGGTGCGCAATCATGCCGTCCGCGCCCCAGCTGGCAGGTTGCTCATCTTCTCCGATGTAACCGAACAGCGCCACCAGCGTTTTCATGCCCGCGCGCTTGCCCGCCTCGATGTCACGTGCGGCGTCGCCGACATACAGACACTGATGCGCCTCGCTCCCCGCAAGCCGGCAGGCGTGCAGCATGGGCGCGGGATGCGGCTTGCGTTCGGCCACGGTGTCGCCGCTCACCACGCACGCCGCGCGCGCTGATAATCCGATCTGTTCCAGCAACGGGTCGGTGAGCCACGCGGGTTTGTTGGTCACCACGCCCCAGTTCATGCCGCGCTGCTCAATAGCGCCCAGCAACTCCTCAATGCCGGGGAACAACCGCGTGTGTCGCGCCAGATGCTCGCGGTAGATGTCGAGCAGGCGCAGGCGCAGTGGTTCAAAGGCGGCCGTGCCGGGCTCGATGTCAAAGCCGAGACGGATGAGCGCTGTGCCACCGTGCGACACTACGGGCCGGATAGCCTCAAACGGCAGTGGCGCGCCCCCCTGTTCCTGCAGCACGGTGTTGAGCGCGAAGGCGAGATCAGGGGCGGTGTCGGCGAGCGTGCCGTCCAGATCGAACAGGACGGTGCGTAAGCTATTATTCGTGCGCAC
Organism: uncultured Gammaproteobacteria bacterium; assembly: GCA_963925015.1. Classification (GTDB taxonomy): domain Bacteria; phylum Pseudomonadota; class Gammaproteobacteria; order SURF-13; family SURF-13; genus JAQBXX01. The sequence continues at coordinate 21,097 of CAWUTX010000044.1, read as the reverse complement.
GCTGAAGGTGGGTAAAGTAATTGACATCAATATCACGCCCTAGGCTGTAGCGGCGCGTGAGCGGGTTGTAAGTCATGCCGGTCAATTCGCGCAGGGTGAGCCCGGCGTGGCGCGACCACGCCTCGATCTCCGACGGGCGGATGAAACGTGCGTAATCGTGCGTGCCACGCGGCAGCATATTGAGCACATACTCCGCGCCGATGACTGCGAGTAGATAGGCCTTGGGCGTGCGGTTGAGGGTGGAAAGAAATACGTGACCGCCGGGTTTGACCAGCGCGGCACAGGCGCACACCACGGAGGAGGGGTCGGGTACGTGTTCGAGCAGTTCCATGCAGGTGACGACATCGAATGCGGCGGGGTGATGGGCGGCAAATTGTTCTGCGGTGCCGTGCCGGTATTCTACCTGGACGCCGGACTCTAGTAGATGCAGTTTGGCCACATTGAGGGCGTCCTCGGCCATGTCGATACCGGTGACGACCGCGCCGTGTTGAGCCATAGCCTCGGCGAGTATGCCGCCACCGCAGCCGACATCCAGCACCCTTTTACCGGCCAGTTTGGCGCGCGTGTCGATATACTTAATGCGCAGCGGGTTGATGTCGTGCAGCGTCTTCAGTTCACTGTCCGGATCCCACCAGCGTGCGGCCAGCGTGCGGAATTTGGCGACCTCGGCAGGATCGACGTTGTGTGTGCTCTGTGTCATGCCTATAGAATAACGCAGAACATGCGGTGACGGTTACGGTGGATTTAGCTGGGGCGAATTTTCTGCACCCACCCGCGCGCCTTCGCTACTAGCTCGGCTTCATCCAGTGTGGTGAGTTTGCGCTGTTTGAGGATATGTTGCCCCGCCACCCACACGTCGGTCACCTTGTCGCGGCCGGTGGCATAGACGAGCTGCGAGACGGGATCGTAGAGCGGTTGTGTTTCGATATCGCCGAGGTGCACTGCGGTGATATCGGCGGCCTTGCCGGGCAACAGCGAGCCGGTGATGTCGCCCAGTCCGAGCGCGCGCGCGCCGTTGAGCGTCGCCATGCGCAGGGCGGCAGCCGCGGGCACGCTGGCGGCATCGCCGCTCACGCCCTTGGCGAGCAGCGCCGCGGTGCGCATCTCGCTGAACATGTCGAGGTCGTTGTTGCTCGCGGCGCCGTCGGTGCCGAGCGCGACGTTGATGCCGGCCTTGATGAGTTTGTCCAGCGGGCAAAATCCGCTGGCGAGTTTGAGGTTGGATTCCGGGCAATGCACCACATGCGCGCCGCTGGCGGCGACCTGTGCGATTTCATCGTCGGTGAGTTGCGTCATGTGTACCGCTTGCAGGCGCGGTGACAGGAGGCCGAGCTTGTGCAGCCGTGCCAGCGGGCGCATGTGATATTTGGCGATACCTTGATCGATTTCATCGCGTGTTTCATGCACGTGCATCTGGATTTGCCGGTCGATCACGTCGGCGTACATCACGATCTTTTCCAACGGCGCATCTGACACCGAGTAGGGGGCATGCGGTGCGAGCGTGGTGGTAATCAGGGGGTGATCCTTCCATGCATCGTGTACCTCAAGCCCCTTGTGCAGATATTCGTCGGCGTTGGCCGCCCACGCAGTGGGGAAGTCGATCAGAATCAGCCCGATGCTTGCGCGCATGCCGCAGGCGGCGGTGACGCGTGCGGCGTGATCGGGGAAAAAGTACATGTCGTTGAAACAGGTGGTGCCGCCGCGCAGCATTTCGGCGATGGCGAGTTGCGTGCCGTCTTGTATAAACTGCGGATTGACCCATGCGCTTTCCGCAGGCCAGATGTGCTGGTGCAACCACTCCATGAGCGGCAGGTCGTCGGCCAGCCCGCGCAGCAGCGACATCGCGGCGTGGGTGTGGGCGTTGATGAGGCCGGGGATCAGCGCATGCTGGTCGAGATGCAGCGTGGTGGCTGCGGTGTAGCGGGTGCTCGCCTCGGCAGCGGGTAGCAGATCAAGGATGCGTCCTTCGTGCACCGCAAGACAGTGGCCGCTGTGAACGACACCTTCCGGCTCTACCGGAATGATCCAGCGCGCATGAATAAGAAGATCAATGGTGAGCATGGTATTGCAGTGGCTGTTCCCATATAAAAAAAGCCCCGCACGAGGCGGGGCTGAAAGGGGTTGTTTTAAGCAGGTCGATTTAGTTCTCGCGCTGCACCTTGGTCTCAACGGTGACGCGGCGGTTCGGCGCCAGACACTTGATGAGAGCGGATCGGCCCTTGACGTCATCGCAGCTTACGACGGGCTCGGCTTCAGCCTTGGCCGCAGTTTCAATACGGTTACTGCTGACGCCCTGCTGTTCCAGGTAAGACTTCACAGCATCCGCACGACGCTGTGAGAGCTTGATGTTGTAGCTGTTGCTGCCGATGCGGTCGGTGTGACCGGTGACGAGCAACACGTCCACTTCAGAATGCTCCTTCATCTTGGCGACGAATTCGTCCAGCTTGGACTTGCCTTCCGACTTCAGTACTGCCTTGTCGAAATCAAAGAAGGCGTCGGTTTGCAGCACGGCGCGGATGGCAGCGGGCGTCGGGCCTGCAGCGGATTGGGCCTTCTCTGCTGCGGCCGGAGCAGCAGCATCGCCGCATTCGACCAGAGCATGCTCTTCATTCCATGAGCCGGTACGGATACACTTTTTGGATCCATCGCGTACCAAGGTTCCGGAGCTGTCTACAACATAGGCGTGGTTGTTGGTGATGCCTGCTGCAAAGGAGGTGCTCATGCTGATGAAGGGCATGACGGCCACAGCACTGCCAAGTAAAAGATTCTTGATTGATGTTTTCATGGGGCGACTCCTTAATCTCGGTGTTGACTCTATGTACCACTATACTTTATGGCGATGCGTGGCGACAATATACGGGTTGCCGGATGCATCCCTTGGATTGGGAGCATAATAGACCCATATTTTGTGGCTAATCATAGCATTATTTCCGCCGGGGCAGGGATAAATTCAGTGTCAAATCACAGCCATACCACCCCTCTTGGGCAGGATAAATCTGCTCCTCACTCCGGCTATGACAGCGTACGGGCCGTGGAGTGGTGGGAGGGTGTGTTGCGCTTGCTCGATCAGCGGCGGCTGCCGCAGCACACAGAATATCTGGCATGCCGGGATGCCGCGGCGGTGGCCCAAGCGATCAGCACCATGGCGGTACGTGGCGCGCCCGCCATCGGTATTGCAGCGGCCTACGGCGTGGTGCTCGCGGCGGTACAGCGCTACGCGTTCTCGTCCGCCACCTGGCGCACGGACATTGAGGCCGATATTGCGGCGCTGGCCAGCTCGCGTCCGACGGCGGTCAACCTGTTTTGGGCGCTCGCGCGCATGCAGGCGCAGCTCGCGGACATTACCGGAGACCCCGGCCCCGTCTTGCTCACTGAGGCGCGGCGCATCCACGACGAGGACATTGCGGCCAACCGGCGCATGGGGGATTTGGGCGCCGCGTTGATTGAGGCCGGGAGCGGGGTGCTTACGCACTGCAACACCGGCTCGCTTGCGACCGGCGGTTACGGCACCGCGCTGGGCGTGATCCGCGCGGCTTGGGCCGCCGGCAAGCTGAGTAATGTATATGCCGATGAAACCCGTCCCTGGCTGCAAGGGGCGCGGCTCACGGCTTGGGAGCTGGTGCAGGACGGCATTCCCATCACGCTGATCGCCGACGGCGCAGCAGCCTGGCTCATGCGTCAGGGTGAGGTGCGCTGGGTGATCGTGGGCGCTGACCGCATCGCGGCGAACGGCGATACGGCGAACAAGATCGGCACCTACGGCCTTGCGCTTGCCGCGCGCCACCACGGCCTGAAATTCATGGTGGTGGCGCCAGGCTCGACATTTGATATGAAGCTGCGCAGCGGCGCTGACATCCCCATCGAGACGCGCACGCCACAGGAGCTGCTGACGCTCGCGGGTCAGCCGGTGGCCGCCGCCAGGGCCTCGGCCTGGAACCCGGTGTTCGATGTTACGCCCGCCGCACTCATCGACGCGCTGGTCACTGAGCGCGGCGTGGTGCTAGCGCCGGATGCGCAAAAGATCGCGGTGCTGATGAGGACGTAAGCCCCCGCATTTTGTCTGATTTTTAGTGCCTGAGATGAGGGTGTTTATGCTATTATAGAACCTCATAAAAACAGTGCTCAAAAGCCTTGATTCCTCCTCTCCGACACACGCTGCAACTGACTCCCGCTGATGGTTGATTTCGCCAAAGAAGTCCTCCCCGTCAACATCGAAGAGGAGATGAAGCAGTCGTACCTCGATTACGCGATGAGCGTGATTGTGGGCCGCGCGCTGCCCGATGTGCGCGACGGCCTGAAGCCGGTGCATCGCCGCGTGCTGTATGCCATGAGCGTACTCGGCAACGACTGGAACAAGCCGTATAAAAAATCCGCGCGCGTGGTGGGCGACGTGATCGGTAAGTATCATCCGCACGGCGACACCGCGGTGTACGACACCATCGTGCGCATGGCGCAGCCGTTTTCGCTGCGCTACATGCTGGTCGACGGCCAGGGCAATTTCGGTTCGGTGGACGGCGACGCCCCGGCGGCGATGCGCTACACCGAAGTGCGCATGTCCCGCATCGCGCACGAGATGCTCGCCGACCTCGACAAGGAAACGGTCGATTTCGTCCCCAACTACGATGAGTCCGAACACGAGCCTGTGGTATTTCCGGCACGCATCCCCAATCTGCTTATCAACGGCTCCAGTGGCATCGCGGTCGGCATGGCGACCAATATCCCGCCGCACAACCTGGGCGAGGTGGTCGATGCCTGCGTCGCGCTGATCGATGATCCCACGCTCGATATGGCGGCGTTGATGCAGTACATCCCCGGTCCGGATTTTCCCACCGCCGGTATCATCAGCGGCGTGGCCGGCATTCACGAGGCCTATCGCAGCGGGCGCGGACGCCTCATTGTGCGTGCCCGTACCGCAATCGAAACAGACGAGGCGAGCGGCCGGCAAACCATCATCGTCAACGAATTGCCATATCAGGTGAACAAGGCGCGCCTGCTGGAGCGCATCGCCGAGCTGGTCAAGGAAAAAAGGCTCGAGGGTATTTCCGCGCTGCGTGACGAGTCCGACAAGGACGGCATGCGCATGGTGATCGCGCTCAAGCGCGGCGAGATCGCCGAGGTGCTGCTCAATAATCTCTATCTGCACACCCAGATGCAGAGCGCGTTCGGCATCAACATGGTGGCACTGGTGGACGGCCAGCCGCGCCTGCTGAACCTCAGACAGACACTGGAGTTGTTCATCCGCCACCGGTGCGAAGTAGTGACGCGGCGCACCGTGTATGAACTTCGCAAGGCGCGTGAACGCGCCCATATCCTGGAAGGGCTCGCGGTCGCGCTCGCCAACATCGACACCGTCATCGCGCTGATCAAGGCCGCGCCTGACCCGGCACAGGCCAAGGAAGGGCTGGTTGCGCAGCGCTGGGCGGCGGGCGCCGTCAGCGAGATGCTCGCGCGTGCTGGCGCCACGGCCTCGCGCCCCGCCGACCTGCTGTCGGAGTATGGTCTCGGTGACGACGGCTACCGTCTGTCGCCGGTGCAGGCGCAGGCGATACTCGATTTGCGTCTGCACCGCCTCACGGGTCTGGAGCAGGACAAGATCATCAGCGAGTACAAGGAACTGCTCGGCAGCATCGCCCGTCTGCTCGAAATACTGGCCAGCAACGAGCGCCTGATGCAGGTGATCCGCGCCGAGCTGATCGAGATACGCGAGCGCTATGCCGATACGCGCCGCACCGAGATCGTGCGCGATCATCAAGACCTCACGACGGAAGACCTCATTAATGTCGAAGACGTGGTGGTGACGCTGTCGCACGCGGGCTACGTGAAGTCGCAGCCGCTGTCGCTGTATCGCGCGCAGAAGCGCGGCGGCCGCGGCAAGGCGGTCACCAGCGTACGCGATGAGGATTTTGTCGAAAAATTATTTGTCGCCAGCACGCACGACATGATTCTGTGTTTCTCCAGTCGCGGCAAGGTGTACTGGATGAAGGTGTATGAACTGCCGCAGGCCAGCCGCATCGCGCACGGCAAGCCGATCATCAACCTGCTGGCGCTGGAGGAGGGCGAGCGCATCAACGCCATCCTGCCGGTGCACGAGTTCGCGCCGGACCGTTATGTGTTCATGGCCACCGCGCAGGGCACGGTGAAAAAGACGCCGCTCGCGGAATTTTCGCGTCCGCGTCCGAGCGGCATCATCGCGCTCGATCTGCGTGACGACGATCAGCTGGTCGGCGTGGCGCTGACCGAAGGCGACAAGGATATTATGCTGTTCACGGATACCGGCAAGGTGATCCGATTCCCGGAGCAGGACGTGCGCTCCATGGGGCGAACCGCGTGCGGCGTGCGCGGCATTCGTCTGGGCGAAGGGCAGCGCGTGATATCACTCATCATTGCCGACGATGGCGCGGTGCTCACCGCCACCGAACGCGGTTACGGCAAGCGCACGCCGATTGAAGATTATCCCAGACATGGGCGCGGTGGACAGGGTGTGATTTCGATCCAGACCACCGAGCGCAACGGGCGGGTCATCGGTGCGGTGCGGGTACTTGAGGCCGACGAGATTATGCTCATCACCAACGGCGGCACACTGGTGCGTACCCGCGCGAGCGAAGTGTCGCAGGTGGGGCGCAACACGCAGGGCGTGAAACTCATCAGCCCGGCAGAAAATGAAAAACTTATCGGCATTGAGCGCATTGGCGATGTAGAGGAAGAACAGGAATCTGTGAGCGCCCCGAATGAATAACTATTGCAATGAGGAATGCTATGTCACGCGCGTTTAATTTCAGTGCCGGGCCGGCGGTGTTGCCGGAAGAGGTGTTGCGTCAGGCGGCGGACGAGATGCTCGACTGGCACGGCTGCGGCATGTCGGTGATGGAGATGAGTCATCGCGGTAAGGAATACATGTCCATCGCGGAGGGTGCCGAGGCGAGTCTGCGTGAGTTGATGGTGATACCGACCCACTACAAGGTGCTGTTCCTCCAGGGCGGCGCCAGCAGCCAGTTTTCTATGGTGCCGATGAACCTGCTGCGCGGCAAGGGCGAAGCCGATTACGTCAACACCGGCGAATGGTCGAAGAAGGCCATTGCCGAGGGCAAGCGTTACTGCAAGGTGAACGTGGCGGCGAGCGCGGAAGATAAAAATTTCACGTATGCACCCGCGCAGCAAACATGGAAGCTTAATGCCAACGCGGCCTACGTGCATTACACGCCGAACGAAACCATCGGCGGTGTGGAGTTTCACTGGGTGCCGGAGACCGGTGATGTGCCGCTGGTGGCGGACTTGTCCTCGACCATCTTGTCGCGCCCGGTGGACGTGTCAAAATTCGGCGTGATCTACGCCGGCGCGCAGAAGAACATCGGTCCGGCAGGGCTTACCGTGGTGATCGTGCGCGATGACCTGGTCGGCCAGACCCTTCCCGGCACGCCGGTGATGTTCGATTACAAAATCCACGCCGATAACGGTTCGATGTACAACACCCCGGCGACCTACGGCTGGTATTTCGCGGGTCTGGTGTTCGACTGGGTTAAGCGTCAGGGCGGGCTACAAGGCATGGCCGAGCGCAACCAGCGCAAGGCGAGCAAGCTCTATGCCGCCATCGACGGCTCCGGTTTTTACAAGAGCCCGGTTGATCCCGCCTGCCGCTCATGGATGAACGTGCCGTTCACGCTGCCGGACGAAAAGCTCGACAGCGTCTTTCTGTCCGAGGCAAAAAAAGCCGGGCTGTTCGCGCTTGCCGGTCACCGCTCGGTAGGTGGCATGCGCGCGAGCCTCTATAATGCAATGCCGGAAGCGGGCGTGGATGCGCTGATTGAGTTCATGCGTGATTTTCAGCGCCGTCACGGTTGAGGGAGCGAGATTCTCATGTTCAAAATTCAAACATTAAACAACATTTCTGATTTGGGCCTCGATCGTCTGCCGCGCGACAAATACGAGATCGCGTCCGAGATCGCACACCCGGATGCCATTCTGCTGCGCTCGTTCAAGATGCACGATATGGAGATTCCTGCTTCCCTCCGGGCGGTAGGGCGCGCCGGTGCGGGCGTGAATAATATCCCGGTGGAAAAACTGTCGGCACGCGGTATTCCAGTTTTCAATGCGCCAGGTGCAAATGCCAATGCAGTGAAAGAACTGGTGATCGCGGGCATGCTGCTCGCGTGTCGCAATATCTGCCAAGGTTGGGACTTCGCGCGCCGTCTGGAAGGCGATGACGCCACGTTGAATAAACTGGTCGAAGAGGGTAAAAAGGATTTCGTCGGCTTCGAGCTGCCAGGCCGTACACTGGGTGTGATCGGCCTCGGCGCCATCGGACGCGAGGTGGCGAACGCCGCGCTCGCGCTTGGCATGAAGGTGATCGGCTTCGATCCGGGCATCACGGTGCATGGCGCGTGGCAACTGTCGTCCAGCGTGCAGCAGGCCATCAACGTGGATGATCTGGTGGCGAAGTCTGACTTCATCTCGCTGCATGTGCCGCTCAATGACGCGACGCGCCATCTCATCAATGCGCAGCGCCTGAAACTCATGAAAAAAGGCGTGGTAGTGCTCAATTTCGCGCGCGAAGGTATTATTGACGATAACGCCCTGAACGATGCTCTGAATGGCGGCAAGGTGTACGCTTACGTATGCGATTTTCCGGGCAATCTGTTCAAAAACAATCCGCGTGTGATTGCGTTGCCGCACCTCGGCGCATCCACCGGCGAGGCCGAGGATAACTGCGCCGTGATGGTAGCGGAGCAGGTGCGTGATTTTCTCGAAAACGGCAATATCCATAACGCGGTGAACTTCCCCGAAGTGATGATGCCGCGCACCGAAGGCCAGCGCATCACCATCGCCAACGCCAACGTGCCCAATATGGTCGGACAGATTTCCACCGCCATGGCCAAGGCCGGCATCAACATTATTGACCTGCTCAACAAGTCGCGCGGCGACTATGCGTATACCCTGGCCGATGTCGAAGGAAAAATTCCAGACAAGGTGGTGCAGGAGATCGCAAAAATTGACGGCGTGCTGTTGGTGCGTACTCTTTAAAGCCGAGAAAAGATACAAGAGAAAAGAGAAAAGAGAAAAGAAAGATGAATATATGCAATATGGCAAAGAGCATTTTTTCTTTTCTCTACGTCTAATTATGAACGACAACCTGCAAGCCCTACGCGACCGCATCGATGCGCTGGATGAAAAAATTCAGGCACTGGTCAGTGAGCGCGCGGCGTATGCGCAGCAGGTCGCCGGGGTGAAACGCGCAAGTGGCGAGCACAACGAGTATTATCGCGCAGAGCGTGAGGCTGAGGTGTTGCGCAAGGCGCTGGCGCGTAATCGCGGCCCGCTCAGCGACGCAGAGATGGCGCAGTTGTTCCGCGAGATCATGTCCGCCTGCCGTGCGCTGGAGCAGCCGCTCAGTGTCGCTTATCTGGGGCCGCAGGGCACATACTCCGAAGCCGCCGCTCTCAAGCACTTCGGGCATGCGGTCACGGCGCTGCCGCTGGCAGGTATTGAAAGTATATTTCACGACGTCGAATCCGGTGCGGCGAACTTCGGTGTGGTGCCGGTGGAGAATTCCACCGAGGGCGTCATCAATCATACGCTGGATATGTTCATGATCTCGCCGCTCAGGATTTGCGGCGAGGTGGAATTACCCATTCATCATCATCTGTTAAGCAAGGCCGACGCGCTGAGCACGGTCACGCGCGTGTACGCGCACCAGCAGGCGTTTGCGCAATGCCGCGCCTGGCTCGACGCGCACCTGCCAGGTATTGAGCGCGAGGCAGTCAGCAGCAACGCCGAAGGCGCGCGACGCGCGGCACAGGAAGCCGGTGCGGCGGCGATTGCAGGCGACTCCGCCGCTGCCATTTACCAGCTGCGCGCGCTGGCCTCAAACATCGAAGATGACCCGCGCAACACCACGCGTTTTCTGGTGATGGGCAAGCAGGGTGCGGCACCGAGCGGCCACGATAAAACATCACTGCTGGTGTCTACGCGCAATCAGCCCGGCGCGCTGCACAGTTTGCTGGCGCCATTGGCGCGCCACAAAATAGGCATGACACGCATCGAGTCGCGCCCGTCACGCCAGACGGCGTGGGAGTATGTGTTTTTCATCGACATCGAAGGCCACGCGCAAGACCCGTCCGTCGCCTCGGCACTGCTGGAAATACAGCCCGAAACGGCGTTGTTCAAGGTGCTGGGCTCCTATCCCAAGGCCGCGCCTTAAGTCGCTGCGCTATGCGTGTCTCTTTTACGGAATTGGCCACGCCGGGGGTGCGCGATCTGCAAGCCTATGTGCCGGGCAAACCGGTGGCGGAGCTGGAGCGCGAATACGGCGTGCGCGATGTCATCAAGCTCGCCTCGAACGAAAATCCACTGGGACCGAGTCCGCGCGTGCTGAAGGCCGTGCAGCAATCCTTGGCCCAGCTTGCGCGCTATCCGGACGGCGCAGGATTTGAGTTGCGTGCTGCACTTGCAGGCAGACACGGCGTCACGCTGGATCAAGTCACACTGGGCAACGGCTCGAATGATCTGCTGGAGCTGATTACGCGCGCGTTTGTCACGCCGCAGCACGAGGTGGTGTTTTCTGCCCATGCCTTTGCCGTGTATCCGATTGTGACGCAGGCGGTCGGCGCCACGGCACGTGTCTCCGCCGTGCGCAACTGGGGGCATGATCTCAACGCTATGCAGGTATTGATCAATGAACATACGCGCGTGGTGTTTATCGCCAACCCGAACAATCCCACCGGCACCTGGCTTGCAGGGCGTGCGCTGGAAGATTTTTTGCAGACAGTTCCATCTTCTGTGTTGGTCGTGGTGGATGAGGCGTATTTCGAGTATGCACGCGATGCCGCCGCCGATTATCCGGATGCGAGCCTGTGGCTCACGCGCTATCCAAACCTGATCGTGACACGCACCTTTTCCAAGGCCTATGGTCTCGCCGGACTGCGCGTAGGTTACGCGCTGTCGCAGCCCGATGTGGCCGATGTACTGAACCGCGTGCGCCAGCCTTTCAACGTGAACAGCCTAGCGCAGACGGCGGCCTTGGCCGCACTCGATGATACCGAGTATCTTACGCGCAGCCTGGCCTGCAAACGTGACGGCATGGCGCAGCTCACCTCGGCGTTCGCGGCGATGGGGCTCGCGTACATTCCTTCAGCAGGAAATTTTGTGTGCGTGGATGTTGCGCGTGATGCCGCAGCAATCTATGACGCACTATTATATGAAGGTGTGATTGTGCGTCCGGTAGCGAATTACGGCATGCCGCAGCATTTGCGCGTGACTGTGGGTCTGCCGGAAGAAAATGAACGATTTATCAAGGCGCTGGAAAAGATATTGGCAAAGGACTTATGAATTTCTCAACGCAAAGACGCCAAGACGCAAAGTTTTCAATAGTTTGGATTTCCTTGCGTCTTGGTGTCTTTGCGTTGGATTTTTATATATATGATCAATAAACTGACTATCATCGGCGTTGGATTGATAGGCGGCTCGCTTGCGCGCGCACTCAAACTCGCCGACGCGTGTAAGGAGATCGTCGGCAGCGGGCGCGATGTTGCGCATCTTAAAAAAGCGGTTGCGCTCGGCGTGATCGACGGTTATGAGACAGACTTGTGCGCTGCCGTGCAGGGTGCCGACATGGTGCTGCTGGCGATGCCTGTCGGCGCCACCGAGAGGGTGTTAAGGCAGATCAAGCCGGCGTTGGCGTCCCATGTCATCGTCACCGATGTCGGCAGCGCCAAGGCGAGCGTGATCGAGGCCGCGCGCGCAGTGTTCGATGAAGTGCCCGCGAACTTTGTGCCGGGGCATCCGATTGCCGGCACTGAACAGAGTGGCGTCGAGGCCTCGTTTGCCGAGCTGTTTCAAAATCGCCGCGTGGTGCTGACACCGCTGGCGCACACCAGCATGGATGGACTCAAGCAGGTGCGCGCGATGTGGGAGCAGGCGGGCGCCGAAGTCATGGAGATGGACGCCGCACGGCATGACGCCGTGCTCGCTGCTACCAGCCATCTGCCCCACCTGTTGGCCTATACGTTGGTCGACACTCTCGCCCGCATGGAAACCCATGACGACATCTTCCGCTTTGCGGCCGGCGGCTTTCGTGATTTCACGCGCATCGCCGCGAGTGATCCCGTGATGTGGCGTGATATCTGTCTGGCCAACCGTGACGCGATATTGGCGGTACTCGACCATTTCAGTGCTGACCTCGGCCAATTGCGCAGCGCTATCAGTGCCGACGACGGCGCGCGCATTCTGGAAGTATTCACCCGCGCCAAACGTGAGCGCGACCAGTTCAACGGTTAATGGCATGACGGCTTCTGCGCTGACGTATCACGTCACGCCCGGCGGCGCATTGCGCGGACATGTGCGCGTGCCGGGGGACAAATCCATTTCGCACCGCGCCATCATGCTGGGCTCCATCGCACAGGGTGTTACCGAGGTGAGAGGATTTCTGGAGGGCGAGGACTGCCTTGCCACGCTCACCGCGTTTCGTGCGCTGGGTGTGCGCATCGAGCAAACCGGGCCGGGCCAGGTGGTGATTCACGGCGTCGGGCTGCACGGGCTGAAGGCGCCCGCCGCGCCGCTTGATCTCGGCAACTCCGGCACCTCAATGCGGCTGCTTGCGGGGCTGTTGTGCGGCCAGCCGTTTGACGTCGTGCTCACGGGCGATACCTCACTCTCGCACCGCCCGATGAAGCGCGTGACTGAGCCGCTGGCGCGCATGGGTGCGCGCATCGAAGCGATGCCACAGGGCACAGCGCCGCTCGCGTTGCGCGGCGGGCAACCATTGACCGGCATCGACTACACCCTGCCGGTGGCGAGTGCGCAGGTGAAGTCGGCGCTGTTGCTCGCGGCACTGTATGCGCAGGGGCGCACCTGCGTGACGGAACCCGTACCCACGCGCGATCACACCGAGCGCATGCTGCGCGGCTTTGGTTGCGCGGTGGAGCAGAACGGTGCGACGGTGTGTGTGACCGGTGGCACTGAGTTGCGCGCTACGCCCATAGCCGTACCTGCGGATATTTCATCCGCCGCGTTTTTCATGGTGGGCGCGAGCATCGCCGCAGGATCTGATGTCACGCTCGATCACGTCGGTATCAATCCCACGCGCATCGGCGTCATCAATATTCTGCGCCTCATGGGCGCCGATATTACGCTGCACCACGAGCGCGCCGTCGGCGGTGAGCCGGTGGCGGACATTCGTGTGCGCGCGCGCCCCTTGCGCGGCATTCGCATTCCGGAGGATCAGGTGCCGCTCGCCATTGACGAATTTCCCGCGCTCTTTATCGCCGCCGCCTGCGCCGAGGGCGAGACGGTGCTCACCGGGGCGCACGAACTGCGCGTGAAGGAGAGCGACCGTATCCAGGTGATGGCCGACGGACTGGTGCGGATGGGGATCACCGCCAGGCCCACCGCCGACGGCATCGTGATACAGGGCGGTGTACTCGGCGGCGGTGAGATCGACAGTCACGGCGATCACCGCATCGCGATGGCGTTTGCGATGGCGGCGTTGTCCGCGCGCGACCGCATTACCATTCACGATTGCGCCAATGTGAACACCTCCTTCCCCGGTTTTGTGGGCCTCGCGCTGGGTGCGGGGCTCGCGATCAGCGGCGCCGGATGAGCGTGAGCAGCGTGGTTCCGGTGCTGACCATAGATGGCCCCGGCGGTTCGGGTAAGGGCACGGTGAGCCGCATCGTGGCACAGCGGCTCGGCTGGCATTGGCTCGACAGCGGTGCGCTCTATCGACTGGTGGCGCTGGCCGCCGGGCGGCATAGCGTCGCGCTGGAGGATGAGGCCGAGCTCGCTGCGCTGGCCGCGCACCTCGACGTGCAGTTTGGCGCTGCACCGGATGATCCAGCGGCGGATCGCATACTGCTGGAAGGCGAAGAGGTGAGCCAGGCGCTGCGTACTGAGGCCTGCGCCAACGCCGCCTCCCGGCTGGCGGCCTTACCAGCGGTGCGGGCTGCGCTGCTTGCAAGGCAGCATGGCTTCCGCCAGCCCCCGGGGCTGGTGGCGGATGGGCGCGACATGGGGAGCGTGGTGTTTCCCGATGCGCGGCTCAAGATTTTCCTCACCGCGAGCCCGCAATGCCGGGCCGAACGGCGCTATAAGCAGTTGATCGAAAAAGGGTTGATCGAAAAACAGCCGGATGCTACCATAATCAGCCTTGTAGCTGAGATTGCCGAGCGTGATGCGCGCGATACCGGGCGCAGCGTCTCCCCCCTCAAGCCGGCGTCCGATGCGGTGTTGCTGGATACCTCGGCGCTCACCATCGAGGCCGTGGTGCAACGGGTGCTGAGTCTGCTGCAAGGGCGACTCAAAAGTGAGTATTAAGCAGTAGTCATTAATTAAGGTTTTTTCGGGTGGTTTGTGCCGGGCCAAGCCGGGTGCAGGCCGATATTCATTTAACCGTCTGCGGGCACTGCTTGCAGCGAGGGGTCGTGAAGCTACATGAGCGAAAGTTTTGCACAATTATTTGAAGGCAGCCAGATCAGCAAGTACATGCGTCCTGGCGCCATTGTCACGGGCACCGTGTTACGCATACAAGATGATGTGGTGATCATTGATGCCGGACTCAAATCCGAAGCGCTGATCCCGATCGAGCAGTTCCGTAATGAAAGCGGCGGCATCGAAGTGGCGGTGGGTGACACCGTCGATGTCGCGCTGGATGCCATCGAAGACGGCTTCGGCGAGACCAAACTTTCGCGTGAGAAGGCAAAGCGCGATCAATCCTGGATACGGCTGGAGCGTGCGTTCGAGGCGGGCGAGGCGGTCAGTGGCCTCATCAGCGGTCGCGTCAAGGGCGGCTTCACGGTTGAGATCAATGACGTTAACGCGTTCCTGCCGGGTTCGCTGGTCGATGTGCGCCCGGTGCGCGATCCGGCCTATCTGGAAGGCAAGACCCTCGACTTCAAGATCATTAAAATTGATCGTAAGCGCAACAACGTGGTGGTGTCGCGCCGCGCTGTGGTGGAAACCGAAGGCAGCACCGAGCGCAATGTGCTGTTGGACAATTTACAGGAAGGCCAGATGGTGAAGGGCGTGGTGAAAAACCTCACCGACTACGGCGCGTTTGTGGATCTCGGTGGCATCGACGGCCTGCTGCACATCACCGACATGGCCTGGAAGCGCGTCAAGCATCCGGGCGACATCGTCAAGGTGGGTGACGAGATCGACGTCAAGGTGCTCAAGTTCGACAAGGAGCGCAACCGCGTCTCGCTCGGCCTAAAACAGATGGAAGACGACCCGTGGGTCGATCTCGCGCGCCGCTATCCGCAAGGCGCACGCCTGTTCGGCAAGGTTACCAACATCGCCGATTACGGCTGCTTCGTGGAAATCGAGGACGGCGTAGAAGGCCTGGTGCACGTCTCCGAGATGGATTGGACCAACAAGAACGTGCATCCCTCCAAGCTGGTGCAGCTCGGCGACGAAGTCGAGGTGATGGTGCTGGATATTGATGAAGAGCGCCGCCGCATCTCGCTCGGCATCAAGCAGTGTCAGCCCAATCCGTGGGAAGAATTCGGCGCCACCCATAACAAGAACGACAAGGTCAGTGGCAAGATCAAGTCCATCACCGATTTCGGCATCTTTGTCGGTCTCGATGGCGGCATCGACGGTCTGGTGCATCTGTCCGACATCTCCTGGAGCCAGCCTGGCGAAGAGGCTGTGCGTAATTACAAGAAGGGCGATGATATCGAGGCGGTCATCCTCGCCGTGGATCCGGAGCGTGAGCGCATTTCACTCGGCATCAAGCAGATGGATAAAGACCCGTTCTCCAACTTTGTCGCCGCGAACCCCAAGGGCACCATCGTGAAGGGCGTGGTCAGCGAAGTCGACGCCAAAGGCGCGCTGATACAGCTCGGTGACGGCGTAGAAGGCAGTCTGCGCGCCTCCGATCTGGCGCGTGACCGCATCGAAGATGCGCGCACCGTGCTCAAGGTGGGCGATGAGGTCGAAGCCAAGTTCATGGGTGTGGAGCGCAAAAGCCGCCTCATCACGCTCTCCATCAAGGCCAAGGACAGCGCAGAAGAGGCCGAGGCAGTGCAGGATTACAGCCGCAGCAGCACCGGCGGCACCACGCTCGGCGATATTCTCAAAGAGCACATGGGGAAAGGCGAGGCCTGACCCGAGCCGACTCGCGTTTCAATAAAGGGCGCCTCTAAGTCGCATGACGAAATCGGAACTGATAGACATACTCTCGGCCAAGCAGACGCATCTCGCCAGCAAGGATATTGAACTTGCCGTCAAGACCATGCTAGATCATATGAGCCAGGCCTTGGCGACCGGTGAGCGCATCGAAATTCGCGGCTTCGGCAGCTTCTCGCTGCATTACCGTCCGCCGCGCATGGGTCGCAATCCGAAAACCGGCGAAGCCGTGCCGCTGCCCGGCAAGTATGCGCCCCATTTCAAGCCGGGCAAGGAGTTGCGCGAGCGCGTCAACAGCGGAATAAAGTAACGTCAGCGCGCTACATGATTTTTCCGGCAAGTACAAAACGGCATGGGTTATCCTACTCATGCCGTTTTTTTTAGCGGCTCTGTAAAATCCAGAGAGATATTTCTCGGAGCTTTCTTGAGCCACCACCCTGGAGGGGAAAGATGCTGCGTATCATTCGTCTAGTACTGCTGGTGCTGGTGGCCGTTCTGGGATTGGTCTTTGCGGTGCTGAACGCAGGCGAGGTGGAGCTCAGTTACTACCTCGGCATCTGGCGTGCGCCACTGTCGCTCATACTTGTGCTCGCTTTTGCGCTCGGTGCGCTGTTCGGCGTCGTCGCCTGCCTCGGCATGCTGTTCCAGGCCAAGCGCGAAAATCACCGCCTGCGCAAGGCGCTCAGGCTCTGCGAGCAGGAGGTTACCAACCTGCGGAACATTCCGATTCGGAATCATCTCTAATGTGGGGTTGGCTGTGGCTGCTGTTGCCGGTTGCCGCTGCCTCAGGATGGTGGGTGGCGCGTAGCGATACATTGCGTCGCGGCGCACGCAGTGATTTCAATCTCTCGTCACATTACTTCAAGGGGCTCAATTATCTCCTCAATGAGCAGCCTGACAAGGCCATTGAGGTATTTATCCGCGTGCTCGAAGTGGACAATGACACGGTGGAGACACACCTTGCGTTGGGCAACCTGTTCCGCCGCCGGGGTGAGACCGACCGCGCCATCCGCATTCACCAGAACCTGATCGCGCGCCCGACACTCAGCCGCGCGCAGCGCACCCAGGCGCTGCTGGAGCTGGGCCAGGACTATATGCGTGCCGGGCTGCTCGACCGCGCCGAGAGTCTGTTCCAGGAGTTGCTCGATCTCGACGATCACGTGGTGCCTGCGCTGCGTCAACTGGTCGATATCTACCAGCAGGAAAAGGATTGGGACAAGGCGATCACCACCACTCGGAGGCTGGCCACAGCCACAGGACAGCGTGCGAACCACGTGCTTGCGCAATACCGCTGCGAGCTTGCAGAGCAGGCGCGTGCTGACGGCGATACGGTGCGCGCGGCACGCATGCTCGAACACGCCATGGAGGAAGACACGGGCTGTGTGCGTGCCAGCCTGCTGCAAGGAGAGTTGGCGATGGAGGCCGGGGATTACACTGCGGCGATCAGCGCCTTCAAGCGTGTTGAGCAGCAGGATGCGGACTATTTCTCCGAAGTGCTGGAACCGCTCACGGCATGCTGCAACGCGCTCGACCAGCGTGAGGAGTTGATCGACTATCTGCAGCAGGCCTATGCACGGCACGGTGGCATTACGCTGATGCTGACACTGGCCGGACTGTTGCGCGCTCAGTACGGTGATGAACGTGCAGGCGAATTCATCACCCATCAGTTGCACAAACGGTCCTCGGTACGGGGGCTCAGTCAGTTGATCGAAATCAAGCTCGCCACTTCACAGGGCGAAGTGCGTGACAGTTTGCTGCTGTTCCAGCAACTGACTGCGCAATTGCTGCGTGACCGCCCGGTATATAGTTGTCGGCACTGTGGATTCACCGGCAAGTCGCCGCACTGGCAATGTCCCGGCTGCAAGCACTGGAACACGGTAAAACCGATTCAGGGAGTCGAAAGTGAATAACCCGCGTATCATCGTGGCGCTGGATTATGCGGCGCCCGCAGAGGCGCTGGCGCTGGTGGATCGACTTGAGCCGACGATCTGCCGTCTCAAGGTGGGCAAGGAATTGTTCACGCGCGGCGGGCCGGCGCTGATTGAAACGCTGGTGCGCCGGGGTTTCGAGGTATTTCTTGATCTCAAGTTTCACGATATCCCCAACACCGTCGCCGGGGCGTGCGCCGCCGCTGCGGATTTAGGCGTGTGGATGCTCAATGTGCATGCGCTCGGCGGGCGAAAAATGATGGAAGCGGCGCGTGCGGCGCTCGCGGATTTGCGCACGCCGCCGCGCCTGATCGCGGTCACGGTGTTGACGAGTCTCAGCGAGCAGGAGCTCGGCGAGGTGGGTTTGTCGGGCACGGTGGAGCAAAACGTGACGCGTCTCGCCACGCTCGCCCGGCAATCCGGCATGGACGGTGTGGTGTGTTCGCCGCTTGAGACGCAGGTATTGCGGTCGTTGCTCGGCGCGGAATTTTCCCTGGTGACGCCGGGGATACGTCCGCAGGGGGGTGATGCCGGGGATCAGAAGCGCTACACCACACCCGCACAGGCCATTCATAACGGGTCTGATTATCTTGTCATCGGACGCCCGATCACTGCGGCGCCAGACCCGATGCAGGCGCTGCGCGCGATCAGTGCCGAGATAGAGGCCGCGCTGAAAGACGGCTAGTCAGCACGGCTTTTTAGGGGCGCCCTTCCGGGCACGTACCTGCTCAATAATTTTCAGATTACGTGTGATGAGCCCCGCGTTGTTGCCTGCGAGGTTGTTGGATTTTGCGGCGAGGCCCGCAGCCTGATCAAGCTGCCCTTGTTGCAGGCGGACTTCGGCGAGCCGCGTCCACAGTTCGGCATTGCGTGGCTCCAGGCGCAGTGCGCGCTCCAGTGTTGCCGCAGCATTGTCGAGCTTGCCTGCGCGCGTCTGCTGTCTGGCCGTGTCAAGCAGGGCGACCACTGCGGTGCTGGGTGGCGGAGACGCGCTTTCCGCGAGGGGCTGCGGCGCCTCTGATTCACTCAGGGGTGAGGCCGCCGCACCGCCCGCTTCTGGATAGGGTGTTACCGTGACGCTGGACTCTTCTGTCGGCGCCGCCGCCGGCGGTGTGCGGGACAGGCTGCGGTCGTCAATGGGTGCGCGAGCGGTTGGGGAGAGCGAGCAGGCGGTGAGCGTCAGCAGGCCGACGAGGGCGCACGCCAAGGACAGTCGCAAAAGTATTTTTGTCGTCGGCATGGTTCTCAAAACCAGGTATTGGTTAAAAAACCTTATCCAGAAACCGGAGCAGAGCATTTCCCGCGCCGTCGGCGCAGGGCGCATACTCTTGCGGCGCCGAGCCGCTGATGAACGGCAGCGGTTTGACCTCGCTGCACCCTGGCCCGCCGCGCAGATGCGTGGGCGTATCGATCACCACCCACTCGATGTTGGCGGGCTGTGCCGGGCGCAGCGGCTGTGTTCCAGTGCCGCTGATTATATCACCCCAGACGCGCAATGCGCCGCTCGCACCGGTTAGACCGACGGGATTATTGTCGTCGCGGCCGAGCCAGGCTACGGCTAGGTGCTGGCCGCTGAATCCCGCAAACCAGCTGTCTCGCAGATCGTCTGTGGTGCCGGTCTTGCCGGCGATGGCGAGTCCGGCGGGAAGCTGCGTATAGAGCACCCGCGCCGTGCCCGCGCTCACCACCTCCTGCATGGCGCTGGTCACCAGAAACAACGGTGCAGGATCGATCACTTGTTCAATGGATAGCGCATAGCGCTGCAGCGGCTCGCCTTTGGCGGTGAGTACTTCGCGGATCGCGCGCAACGGTGTGCGGAAGCCGCCGCTGGCAAGTGTCTGGTACATCTGTGTGACCTCGATCGGCGTGAGTTCGACCGCCCCGAGCAGCACCGAAGGATAGGGAGGAACTGCGCGCTCAATACCGAGCTTCTGGAGCGTGCGGATTACGTTAGGTATGCCAATATCCACGCCGAGGCGCGCAGTGGGCACATTGAGCGAGCGTGCGAGCGCGGTGTGCAGCGCCACGGCACCATGATATTCATGGTCGTAGTTGCGCGGCGACCACACCTTGCCGCCGGGGTTTTTCAGCGTGAGCGGGCTGTCATCGAGTAAAGTAGCCAGCGTATATTTCTGCGGCTGCATGAGCGCGGTGAGATACACCGCAGGTTTGACCATCGAGCCTATGGGCCGCGCTGCGTCGAGTGCGCGATTAAATCCTGAGTAGCGCGTGGCGCGCCCACCTACCACAGCGAGCACCTCGGCGTTTTCGGTGCGCGTGACCAGTGCCGCACCCTCCAGTTTGCCCGCCGGTATCTGGTACTGCTTTTCCAGTTGCGCGATGCGCGTGCTGAGCGCGAGATCGGCGCTGTCCTGTACGCGCGGGTCGAGCGTGGTGAAGATTTGCAGGCCTTCGGAGGTGAGATCCTCTTCCTTGTAATCTCGCTGTAACTGACGCCGCACCAGATCCATGAAGGCGGGATAGTGCGAGATGCCGCTCGGTGCGCGCGGCGTGACGCCGAGTGCGCTGGTCTTTGCGCTGGCCGCTTCCTGTGTGCCGAGCACACCCTGCTCGACGAGTGCGTCGAGGATATGATTGCGCAACGTGAGCGCACGTTCGGGATGGCGGCGTGGATCGTAGTGGGATGCGCCGCGCACCAGGCCGACGAGGAGCGCGTAGTGTGCGGGCTTGAGCTCCGTCAGAGGACGATTGAAATAGAACTGGCTCGCGAGCCCAAAACCGTGAATCGCACGGATCCCTTCCTGGCCGAGAAATACCTCGTTGAGGTAGGCCTCCAGAATTTCATCCTTGGAGTAGTGCGCCTCCAGTAGCAGCGACATGACGGCTTCATTCAGCTTGCGCCAGAGCGAGCGCTCCGAGCTGAGATAAAAATTTTTCACCAGTTGCTGGGTGAGTGTGCTGCCGCCCTGCACCGTACTGCCTGCGCGCAGGTTGACCCACATCGCGCGCAGGATGGAAAACGGATCGATGCCGTGGTGCCCGTAAAAGTGGCGGTCTTCCACTGCAAGCAGCGTCTTGATGAGCAGCGCAGG